>CAZJUG010000010.1:0-25421 GCA_964549155.1 Candidatus Woesearchaeota archaeon | reverse complement strand
AGATGGAGACTAGAATTTATCATAATATGATGAAGAGTTATTCTAGAAGATTGACGGAAGTTGAGGAAGAGTTAGTGTTCTTAGAGGCTCAAGATTATCTAAAGAAGAGGGGACAGAGACTATGAAAGTTGGAAAAATCTTTATAATTTACTTGAGGAGGACAAGCTTCGTCTTATGAAAAGTTTTATAAACCCGAATTTAGATATATATTCTATGGATAAAAGAGGCAAGATTTTTCCTTGGAAGTTTTTTTTAGTCTTCTCATTAATTTTGTTATCTCTTAATTATTATGTCTCTGCCGAAGAACTAAATCTAACAGACTATAATAAATCTGTTTATTGTTTACAAAATTCTGAAGACATAATGGAGGAATTAAGTTTAGCAAATTTTTCTATATTGAGAGTTAATGATTCTATAAAAGAAGCGAAAAATATTTTTGAGATTCAAGAGGCAATTGCTGAGAAAGGGAGGGTTGCAGATTACTCTAATGTTCTAACTATCTGTGAAGAGATAGTTTCTATAAGAGGATTAGCTTTCGATTTAAGAGATCAGATTCGAGTGTTAATGGATTTCTATAATGATTCTTCTCAGGGTATAGACTCCAGCGAGATAGAACTACTTTTTGTGGAAATTGATAAGGAGATGGATAGTGAGAGATATGAATTAGTTCCTGGATTGATTGAAAAGACTTATAGTGAAATAATCCTTGCACAATCAAGAGCTACAACAATGAATGTTTTTTATGATGCTACAACGAGGGGTTTAAAGAGGTTTGTGACTGAAAGCTGGAAGGAGTTGATTGGAGGACTAGCTATCTTTCTTATTTTGATACTTATTCTGAAAAAACCTTTTCAGAAGTGGATTCTCAGAAGAGATTTAATGAAGGTAGAGATAAGAAAGCGATCTCTTAAGGATATGATTACAAAGAATCAGGACAGGTACTTCAATAAGGGAAAAATGTCTGAGGAATCATTTACCATAAAGAATAAAAAGCTTGCTGAATTAATTAGAGATGTAGACAGGCAGATTTCGCTAATAAAGGAGCAATTATATGCCTTAGATCACAAACATACAATAAAGAAAGAACTAAAGAAAAAATAAAATGCAAACACAATTATTGAAAACAAAAGAAGAAAGGAAAGACTTCTTGGAGAATGATTTTTTAGATAGGCTCATCAAAATAGAGCAAAGAGTTTCTGCAAAGTTTGGAAAGTTAATAAAATATACTGATACTTATTGTTATAAAAATTTAACTTCTGAAAATAGGAAGAGATATGAAAAATATCTGAACTCTAAGAAGAAAAAGAAATTTGCATTTGCTGCAAGTTTTGTTCTACCACTATTCGGGATATTATTTTTGTCTAATGGAATTACTGGAAATGTTGTAAGAGGGGGAGTTGGAGATTCTAAATTCGTAACTCTATATATTCTATTAATATTATTCTTCTTAGGATTTTTGGTTGGGACTGGGATATTTATCTTAACTAAGATTAAGAGAGAAAAAAGATTTGGTCCTCTGTTTGAGCCAATAGAAAGAATTGCTAAAAAGAAAAGTTTATAAACTAAAGTTATTGAGTTATAGTAATGAAAAAAAAAAGAGTTGAAAAAAAGGTGAAGAAGATGCTTCTGAGTGGAAGAGTTTTAAAAGTTAAGAAAGAAAAATCTGTTGAGAAGCCTTTGAAAAAAGAAGAGAGATATATTAAAACATTTATTCCTGGACTCGATGATCTTCTCGGAGCAGGTATCCCTAAGGGAAGTGCGGTTCTTGTTGAGGGTGGACCTGGTAATGGAAAGACTATATTATGCTTAAACATGATTAAGACTCTATGTTCTAGGGGAAAGAAAGTTTTGTACATGAGTTTTGAAGAGCCTGAGGATAGACTTAGGGAACATTTGGCTTTGTTTGGAGTAGATGCAAAAAAGTATGAGAAAGATGGTACACTTTATTTGAAGAGGTTCAATGCACTAGATATTGCTAGAAGTGTAGAGGCTTTATTATCTGAAGCTAAAAAAGAATTATTGATTGATGTTCAACCAGTTTTGATTCCTCAAGATTTTCAACCCGATGTAGTCCTTGTGGATTCATTGTCTAGTATTTCTAGTGCATTCTCTGGAGAGAGTTCAAGATTTAGAATTTACATGGAGCAGTTATTTAGATATCTTGAAGGGCACAATATTACTTCTTTCTTGATTAGGGAAGTTGCAAACCCTACACATATAGGTACCTCTTTTGTTGAATTGGGGGAAGCTGTTTCATTTTTATCTGATGGAATCATTATTCTTTACAATGTATTTGAAAAATCAGGTAATCGTAAGAGAGCATTAGAAATTCTTAAACTTAGGGGAGTAGATATTAAACGAAAGATTGTTGAGTTCGAAATCAAGAAGGGAAAAGGTATTGTTGTTCATCCGAATAAGGTTCTAAAGGGTAATTATATCCTTACCTAATTTTCTATTTTAACTTTGTAAAAGAGTAAGGTTTAATAAGGTAAATATAAATAATTATGTAAAAGATGGTGAGTGAAAAAAAAGAGGTTCTGCTTAAGGAAGAGGAGATGCCCAAAATTTTTGAGGCTATCAAAAAAGAAGTTGGTAAGTTGATTATCGGACATGAGGAAAACATAAGATCTCTAGTTTTAGCTGTTCTTTGTGGGGGGCATGTTTTATTGAGTGGTGTTCCAGGAGTTGCAAAAACTTCGATTATAGAATCTCTTGCAAAAGTTTTAGGATGTAGTAGCAGAAGAATTTGGTTCAATGAAGATATGTCTCGGGCAGATTTAATAGGGATTGTAAAATTCAATGAAAAAGAGAAAGATTTTGAATTAATTAAAGGGCCTATCTTTACAAATATTTTGGTTGCGGAGGGGATAAATCACAGTTCTCCAGAAACACAATCTGTTTTGTTAGAAGCTATGCAAGAAGAAAAGGTAAGTATTCCTAATTTAGAATATAATTTACCAAAACCTTTTTTTGTAATGGCTACTGAAGATTCATTAGAACATCAAGGAATTCATTCATTGTCTCAAATACATTTAGATCGGTTTTTATTTAAATTAATTGTTTCTTATCCAGAAAATGAGGATGAAGAAAAGATCTTAGAATTAAACACTTCTGTAAAAAAATTCAAAGATTTTGGGTTAAAGTCTATATTAAATCCTGAGAAAATAATTAGGTTACAAAAGAAAGTTAGTAATGTTTATAGTTCTCCAGAGATAAGGAATTATATTGTTAGGCTTGTAGATGAAACAAGAAAAAAGGATACTGCCCTAAGCAAGTATATTTCAGTAGGATGCAGTCCAAGGGCTTCTATCGCACTCTATATTGTTTCCAAGGCAGAGGCCTTATTGAAGGGAAGAAATTATGTTCTCCCAGAAGATGTAAAAGCTGTTGCTCCTCCTGTGATGAGACATAGATTAATTCTGAGTTTTGAAGCGGAAAATGAAAAGGTTAGTTCAGACAAGGTAATCAAAGAATTGTTCAAAAATGTTGGTGCTCCTTAGTGTTGAAAAAGTTTTTTAGATTTTTATCTTTCCTCTAAACTTTTTAGCCATCTTTTGTAATGTCTTTTGGTCTATCTTTCCTTGTTCTAGTCCCTCTAATGAAGACTGAGACTTTATCAAATCATTCATCATTTTATATTGTTTTAACAATTCTCTTATTTCCGAGGTAGTTGTACCCGAACCTTTTGCGATTCTTTGGATTCTTGAAGTTTGTTTGTCTAAAACTTCTGGATTTTCAACTTCTTCTTTTGTCATTGATTGAATTGCATATTTCCATTTTTTCATCTTATTTTCTTGCTTTTCTAATACTCCTTTTGGAACCTTTGCTTGACTGAATCCTGGAATCATCCCAATTAGTTTGTCCATACTTCCCATTTGGTTCATTTGTTCTAGTTGTGAATACAAGTCTTCTAGGGTGAATTTTCCTTCCTTCAGTCTATCTTCTATTCTTTTTTGCTGTTTTTCATCTGTTGCTGAACGAACTTTTTCTAGAAGTGTCTCCAAATCTCCCATTCCTAAAAGTCTTGAAATAAATGAATCGGGATTAAATGTTTCTAGCTCATGAATCTTTTCACCAGTTCCTATGAAAAATATGGGTGCTTTAGTTTCTGCACAGGCAGTCAAGGAACCTCCAGCTTTTGCTGTTCCGTCCATTCTCGTGATAATTACTCCATCGATAGAACATGCCTTTTGAAATTCTTGGGCTTGGGTTTTTGCTGCTTGACCAATATCTGCAGGCATTATTAAAATTCTATAATCTGGTTTAACTTTTTTTTCTATGTCTTTTATTTCTTTTATTAATTCTTTATTTAGTCCATCTCTTCCAGCAGTATCAATCAAGACTAGATCAAATTTTTCTAATTCTTTTTCGTAATTTTTGTAAATCTTTAAGGGGTCTTTTTCTTTTTTGTCTACAAATGATTTTATTTTTGCTTTTTCACACATTTGTTCTAATTGGTCCATTGCGGCAGGTCTTTGAGTGTCTAATCCTAATGCACAAACTTTCTTTCCCCTCTTAGCAAAATAAAATCCTAGTTTAGAAATTGTAGTCGTTTTTCCAGAACCATACAAACCCATTAGAAGAATCCTTGTTTTCTTTTCTAATTTTATCTGTTTTCCTTCACCGATTATTTGTTTTATTTTTTCATGAATCAATGAAACGAGTTGTTCTTTCTTTTCAATATCTTTTATTTTCTCATCTATAGCTAATTTTCTAATTTCTTGACTTAACTGGAGAACTAATTCTACATTAACATCAGATTCAATCAGTGCTCTTTGGATTTCTTTTATGACTTCGTCTATGAGTTTCTTATTTACAAATAAGGCATTTGTAATTTTCTTTATTCCACCTGTGAAGGCTTGTGAGATTCTTTCTAATACCATATTTTTTAGAAGTTTTCAAGGGTTTTAAGGTTTTGGGGTAGAGATAGAGGTTATGGCAATATATTTATCTCTGTTGGAGGTGGAGGAAGTTCCCCTCTACTTAGTTCCTTTTCTTTCTTTGACCTAGATTTTGTTGTTTGTTTAGGGGGTCCTTCTAAACTTTTTTCTAGCCCTCCATAGAGAATGGATGGAAAATGTTTATCTGTTAGTTGTTGTGGTCCGTTTCTATACGGATTCTCGTGATACTCGTCTGTTTCTTTATCTATCCAACCATGGACATGCTGGCGCTGAATAGCATACTTTCCATTCGGATGCCAATAAGATACTTCCTTATCTCCAGAATATCCTTCATGTCTTTGTCCTTTTGTATCTGGCGATTGTATATAATATTTTTTGGCTATTTCTTGAGGTATTTTTATAACGACTACTGCTTTTCTTGTTCCAAAATCTGTTCGATAAACATTTTCTGCTTTTTCTATGTCAGAGGGTTGTAGAGTTGCTGTTCCAGAGAGGTCTAAAAAAGTTAGACCTTCTTTCATTATTCTATCTACTAAGTCTTTTGAGGTTCTATGCAGCCAAACCTGATGTTGATCCGTAGAGGCAATATGCTCTCGATAGTCATTTTTCATAAGGTATAAAGTAGAATAGCCTTCTTAATTCTTCCGTTTAATATTATCTCATTATCAAATAAATAATATAGATTATATACATTAAAACAAAAACTATCCCTTGCCATCTTTCCAATTCGTGTTTTTTGCCTATAAATATAAATAAAAATAATAAAAATGTTGTACCCAACAAGACCCACAAATCAATTATTGCAAAAGCTGGAATTGCTATTGGAGCAATTAAAGAACTTACTCCCAAAATCCAGAATATATTAAAAATGTTGCTTCCGACTACATTGCCGATAGCCATGTCTGAATCTCCCTTAAGAGCCGCAATAATCGAAGTAATCAATTCGGGTAATGAAGTGCCAACTGCAACAATAGTCAAGGAGATAAAGTATTCACTCATCCCAATTAATCTTGCTAGAGCAACAGCCCCCTCCACCGTCCATTTTCCTCCAAAATAAAGAGCAACTAAACCCCCCAAGATATATAATAAAATCTTCATTGAAGATAATTTTTTGATTTCTAGTTTATCATCTTCCATCTGACTTTTATTTCTTTTTGCTAACTCAAAAACATAATAGAGAAATATCCCAAAAAATAGCAGAAGGAGAATTCCTTCAAATCTCAGAATAGATGAAAGAGCTAATTTATCTAAAAACATCGTGCTAGCAAAAACAAGAAGAACTATTGCTGCTAAAAGTGAGAATGGTATCTCTTTCCATGTTGTAGAATGCTGAACTTTTATGCTTCCTATTGATGCTGTTATTCCTAAAATCAAAAGTATATTTGCAATATTACTCCCTACAACATTTCCAAAAGCAATATCTCCACTATCACTTAATGCCGCAAGAACATTAACTACCAATTCTGGCATAGACGTTCCAAAGGCAACAATAGTAAGCCCGATAACTAGGGTTGGAACTTTGAATTTTTTTGCGAGAGAAGAAGAACCATCAACAAGATAATCTGCTCCTTTTATTAAAAGAAAAATTCCTAGAACAAATAAAATGTATTCAAGCATATTGTACTTTAGTTTTTGTCGTTTATAAATTATTGCCTTAGAAAGTTATTTAAACAAGCTTCTTTTTATTTTTCAAAAGAGAATGGAAAATTATTTGATTTGGATTGTTGCGATTTCTGTATTGGGCCCAATAATCGGGTCTTTTATAGGAGTCATAAAAAAACCTTCTGAAAGATTTATGTACAACATGCTTGCCTTTGCTGCAGGAGTCATGCTTGCAATTTCTTTTTTAGAACTAATTCCTGAAAGCATCGAACTTTCTTCTATTTATATCTCTGTTTTTGGAATTATTTTTGGATGTTTACTTATGTTCTGTTTGGACAAGTTGATTCCTCACATTCATCCGGAGCTATGTTCTCAGGAACAAGGGTGTAAGCTAAGAAGAACTTCTATTTATCTTATCTTGGGAATATTTTTACACAATTTTCCAGAAGGGATGGCTATTGCGATTGGAACTGTGTCTGATATAAAAGTAAGCATGGTTGTTGCATTAGCTATTGCTATTCACAATATCCCTGAAGGAATCTGTACTTCTGCACCTTATTTCCGATGTACTGGAAAAAGATTGAAATCTTTTTTAGTTTCCTCCTCAACTGCTATTCCTATCTTATTAGGATTTATTGTGGCTAAATTTGTTTTTCAACAGATTTCTAATAATCTAATTGGATTTATAGTCGGTGCGACTGCTGGTTTGATGATTTATATAACCTCTGACGAATTAATCCCAAGTTCTTGTTGTAAGATGACAAATCATTCTACTATTTTTTCCCTAATCGCAGGAATTTTATTTGTGATACTTCTCGGGCTGATTTAGGAACAATATCTGAGTTATCTTATTTTTTGAAATACACATTTAGATGCACAAATTCTTTTAAAGTATCAAATCTTTATTTTTCTATGAAGTTCTATTTAGCCGGCCCATTTGTATCCTTGGATCGAGAAGGAGTTAAATATCCTGACTGGAGGGATTTTGTTATAGGAGGAGTTAAAAAACACCAGTTTTCTGATCCTAGAAAGAACGACCAAAGTTGCCCAGCAAGATTCACTATGCAAGATTTGGAGGGTGTAATTAATGCGGATGGAATCTTTGTCTATAGACCACTCAATGGAGAAATTATAGGTGGTGCTTGGGAGCAAGGAATTGCAGTAGGAGCATCTTATATGGGTAAGAACATTCCCTCAATTTATGTGGATGAGCATTCTTTTCCATTCCCTCTTTTGTCTGCTTCTTCAAAGAGGACATTTAGTGATCTGGATGCATCGTTAGTATATTTAAATTTTTTAGATAGTTGGGATAATGAATTTCAGGCAATTAATCAATATTTGGATTGGGAGTCTAAAAGATAATTTTACAACCCTAAACTTTTTATTATTTTTTCTTTATTAAAAACTTCTAAATCTTTATATCCTTGTCCAGTTCCAATAAATAAAATCGGTTTTTTTGTGATATAACCTACTGAAATCATTGTTCCGCCTTTTTCATCTATATCTGCTTTGGAAAGGATTATGCCTGTTAAGCCAATTGACTCGTCAAAACTTTTTGCTTGCTCGGTTGCATCGTTTCCTGTGGTGGACTCTCCGGTGAATATTTTCATGTCTGGATTTGTTACTCTGATTATTTTTTCTAATTCTTTCATTAGGCTTTCCTTGTTATTCAGTCTTCCGGCAGTGTCTATCATTACAACATCTATATTGTTCTTTTTTGCATATTGTATTGCTTCAAATCCTACCGAGGCAGGATCAGTTCCATAATCTTTCTTTATCATTGGGACATTCAATCTGTTTGCATGAACTTCTAATTGTTCTATACTAGCTGCTCGGTAAGTATCTGCGGCCGCAAGACAAACTGAAAGCTTGTTTTTTTGTAATAAATGTGTTAACTTGGCTATTGCGGTTGTTTTTCCAGCCCCATTTATCCCGATTAAAGCAATTACAAATGGTTTCTTGTTCTTTAGAGAATCTTTTATTTCTTGAACAAAGTTCGGAGGTTCGATAAGAATTTCTTTAATTATTTCCTTCAATTCTTTTTCTATCGAAGGATTACTTTTTCCTACAACTCTTGATGAAAGTTCTTGTTTTATTTTTTCTACAACTTGGTATGCAACATTACTTTGCAAAAGATGTAACTCAAGTTCTTGGAAAAGCTCTTCAAATCTTTCTTGTGTCAATTCTGATTTAAACAGGCGAGAGAAGAAACCTGATTTTTTTTGAGGTTCTTCTTGTGAAAGTTCTTGTTCTATTTCTTTTATTTTATCTGTGTCTGGTTCAAATCTTCTTCCTCCTGGAATAAATTTCAAGGGGGCTTCGTGATATTCAATTTCTTTTGGTTTTTTTATTGATGTTTCCTCTGGTTCGTCGCTCCGTTCCCCTGTCACTTCCGCGACTTCACTGGGAAGTTTGTTAATGTCTAAAACCTCCTCTTTTTGCTTTTTAGATTTGGATGACTTTTTCGATTTAGGGGTTTTAACTGATTCTTTTGAAGAGGTTTTTGCGGATTTTTGTTTAGAAGTCTTATCTCCCTTTATGGCTTTTTCTTCTCCTTTTCCAAATACTTCTTCTTTTATTTTTGAAGTCCAATTCTTGAGTTTTTCTTTTAGTGAGCCAAACATAATGTTTAGAATATATATCGATTTAAAAATGTGTTGAATATTGTTCTCTAGAAGGACAATGCTTTTAAGCTAGACTTGTTTAGCCGTTACATGATAACATATAATGACTTGTATGAAGCATTGAGAAAAGAGAGATATTCTGATGAGTTGCAGGTGCTGTCGAAAAACTTCATTTCAGAAGTAGCAGAATACTTCAATGAGAAAAAAAGTATTAATGAACCTAAGGAGGACTTTTTTTCGGATGCTACTATAAAAAGTAAAAAAAAGCTTGAAAATGCTATTGGAATATTTAAAGAACTTTTGTTGAGGAGAAAGAAGAAAATCTTGAATTTAGCTTTTGTTGCTTCAGAAACGGGGATTTCTAAGAGAGATTTTGAAAATATGCTTCCTTTTGAGAAGGAGTTATTTGAATCAGTTGTTAAAGCTTTGGAGAAAACTGAGCAAAGTTTGAGTGATGGTATGGCAGGGGAGAAAACTGAGAATAATTTTTTGTTGGTTAGGTTTTTAGAGTCTGTTGGAACTTTTTTGAATGTAGAAGGTGAGGAAATTGGTCCTTTTGAAAAAGGAGAAGTTGCAAATATGGACCGAGAAATCGCGGAGATTCTTGAGAAGGATAAAAAGGCCGAGATTTTAGAAGAGGATTAAATTTCTTGTTAGGTAAGAAAATTAATTGTTTTTTTATATTTATTCTTATTCGGTAAGAATTCTTGCCAGGTAAGAAAGATTTATAAACTTTGTTGTTTTTTCTTGTTAGGTATGGAAAATGAAAAAGAGAAAATTCTTGTTTTGAATGCGAGAGAGTACTATTTTTCTGCAAATAGGGAATTTAGAGAACTTAAATTTAATTCTTCTGTGGTTCTTTATTTTAAATGTCTTGTTTCCTTAGTCGACTTGTACATTTTAAAGAAAACAGGAGACACTCCTTCTTCACATAGTTCTCGTTTTAGAATTGCTGAACAAAAATTTCCAAGAATCTATTCTATTTTAGATAAAAACTTTCCGTTTTATCAGGATTCTTATATCCATATTATGTCTAAAGAACTGGCGGAGGTGATTAAGGAAGATGCAGAATCTATTGCAAAAGAAATTGAAGTTGAGTTATAGTGAGAATGTTTTTGATATTGTTTGGTTTGGTTCTTCTGTTCTTGAAGAAGAAAAGTCAAATGATTTAGACATTGCTGTGTTTTTTCAGAAGATTCATCTGAAGGATCAACTAAAAGAAGCCCAAGAGATAAAACAACAAATTCAGAAAGTGAGCGATTTGCCTGTTCATATTTCCAGTTTTGATTTGTATAGTTTCTTTGACAAAGGAAATTTTTCCAAAGAAGGGATCCTTTTTTATGGGAGAAGTTTGATTTCTGGAAAGAATTTTTCTGAGATGTTTGGTCTTTTCCCCAAGGTTTTGATCAAATATTCTTTGGAAAAGTTGGAGAAGAAAGACAAGGTTAGGTTTAATTATTTGCTGAGTGGAAAAGGGGGAAGTTATGGTTTGCTTAGAAAGTATGGGGGAAGGATTGTTTCTCCAGGTGTTGTTGAAGTTTTGCCGAAGTTTGAAAAGATGTTCTTCGATGAGATGAGCGAGATTTCTAAGGATTTGAAGGTTGAGAAGATCTTTTCTTTGAAAGATTAAATTTAAATAGGTGCTCTATCTATTATTTTCATGAAAAAGGTGATTGGATATGTTGCAATAATTGTCGGATTTGTTTTAGTTGCTAGTTCGAGAGTATCTGCTTTGTTTGACAAGTTAAAATTTCTTCCAAAAATTGTTTTGGGTTCTATTGTTTATATAGGGGCAGGGCTTATTGTTTTTGGGGTTGTTGTTTTTATCTTGAATAGAAATAGTGATTCTGTTGCTTCTCCAGAGGTTCCGATATATAAGGGAAAGCAGATTGTCGGGTATAGGAGACATTAATTCTTTAGTTCGTTCTTTTTAGATTTCTTCTAACATTCAGTTTGGTTTTTATCCAGCTATCGAAGATTACCATTAGAATTGTTGCAATTGGTATAATCAAGAGAAGCAAATCTGAAGAAGTATTTCTAAAAATAATTTTATTATTTAACAAGAAGAAATTTGTAGTTCCATAAAATATCCAAAATATTTTTCTGAGGGCTCCAGTTATTTCTGAACTATAAATAAAGAATAAGGCAATAATAAATGGAAATAATAGCACTAATGCGAAGCCCATATAGCCATAGGTTGATGTTAAGAATTCTAATTGATCGGTTCTCAGGTACCAAATAGATAAAAACGAGAGAGATAGGCTAATTATTGCAGATACTTTTTTATCACGAAAGAATCTCTGTAGTAATGTGAACGATATAAAAAGAACTACAATAAATATCAAGATTCTTGTTAATAGTTCATTGGTTATTTCAAACATTTTATTCTTCTGAAAATTCCTTTATTATTTTTTCTTCTTCTTTTACTCCCTGTCGGTATTCGTATTCATTTATTATCCCTCTTTCTCTTCTTTCTCTTAACTTTTCTAATCTTTCTTTTGCTCGAAGAATTCCTTCTCTATTGCTTTTTTTCATAAATACCTTCATGTGAGACAATCCAAAATAAGAGTGAATTGTTTTGTCCATAAAAATAAAGATTATTGCAAAAGCAACTATTGTTCCGTAAATCCAATGGCCGATTTCAGGAATATTCTGAGATTTACTTATCCAGATCCCTGTTAAGGTTACTGCATAGATTGTCCAAAACATTTTTCTTCCGTAAGTTCCTACTTGGGTGTTGTGTATGAAATAGAATAAAATAACCATTGGAAGAATAGAAGTTATTGTTATTCCGAGAACGCCGTATTGGATAAATAAGGTTTCAAAGAAATTATTTTCATTTATGAATCTAATTGAAAGTGTCGAAATAATCAGTGCAAGTATTATGTTTACTTTTTTATTGCTCTCAAATAGATGGGTTTTGTCTAAAACAAACTTGCAAATAATTGCTAATAGTATAAGTAGTAAGACTTTATGAAAGAAAAATTCTGAAGAGCTATAATCCCCTATTATTTTTTCAAAAACGGGTGCAACAAATCTGGTAGCATCATCTATTCCTTTAGAAACATAATAAGGCAAATCATTGAAATAAAAAGGTCTTGCACTAACGAGGGTTATCATTGAAAGTAGACTTATTTTCAAGGCAAGGAAAGTTTTTAGTGCATTTTTCATGTATTCTTTACAAAACAAAGATTTATAAACTTTGGTTTTATTGAAGTTTTATGAGATTTGAAAATTTTGGGAAGAGGGGGCAGACCAATACTATTTCCCATGTTATTGGGGTTATCTTTGGTGTGTTTTTACTTGCAGTGATTATTGTTTCCTTTGTTCAAAGTTCCCTTACTGGTGGGCTCAATGAGGTTGTTGATTTTACTATGGAGATTTTTGGACCTTTTTTTAGTTTTATCCTGGGTTTAGATGGACCTAATGCGGGAAATGCATTTATTGCCACATTGACTTTTATTCTTTTATCTATAATTATCATTGGCACATTGGATTCTGCGAATATATTCGGAGAGGATAAACAGGGTGGTTTGATAAATCTTATTGTAGGGATTATAGTCTCAATAATTGGGGTTAGATTTATGCCCCCGGGTATGTGGACTTCTTTAACTGCCCCCTCAAGTGCTTTGGTCGCTTTGTTTTTGGTGGGGGCCCCATTTTTAGCTTTATTTTTTATAACTATGAAAGTTAAGTTCGGTTTAGCGAATAAGCTCCTATGGTTGTTTTATATCCTATTTATGTCTTATCTGATTTTTATGGGTCCGACCCAACAAGGATTTGGTTTAAATAGAAATAATGACTTTGCTTGGATTTATGTAGCTTTTTTGATTGGTGCAATTTTGGTAATGGCCTTTGATTCCACTGTAAGAAGATATATTCGAACTGAGAAGGCCAAGTTATCTATGGCCAAGGGCGTTAGTGAGGTTGCATTGGCTCAACGAGCTAGAAAACAAAAAGAACTTAAGGAATGGATAACCCTAAGAGACGAATACAAGAAAGGATCTCAAGATAGACAAGAAGCTGAAGAGATAATTCGAAATCTCAAGGTAGAGATAGAGGAATTAGGAAAGGCAAGTAACTGAGTCTTTCTCTAAAGGTTATTTTATTAAGCTTAGAATCTTTTAGTAAATCATTTAATTTTATTCATTCTATTCTTTGCAATATTAAAGAAGTTATCATCAAGTTTAATTCCTATAAATTTCCTATTTAGTCTTTTAGCGACTGCACCGGTAGTTCCCGAACCCCATAAAAGGATCTAAAACAATATAGCCTTCTTTAATTTATAATATTACATAAAATCTCTAAGATTCTTTCCTTTTGGAACTAGCCTTTGAGTTCCATTATCTAACTTGTAACTATCAAACATATCCATCACTTCCATCTTAGCAAACTGCCTTCCTATCTTTTCTCCAGACTCTCTTGCTTTTTCTAAGTCTTGCTTTTTCTTTATTGTGTGAATCAATAAACTAAGATAATTCAGTGCAATTGTTAGTAAGGTTGCTATCAAGATTATTTCAATTATCTTGAAATTTTCTAAAAAAGTTATTTTTTGAAATAAAAGAATTGTTTTTTCTGTTAAGAAATTAATGGATTTACTTATCGATAAAAGAAATGTTGGAACTACTGCTCCAGTCCAATAAGTGCTTGGTGAAAATGAAGGAATAAGCTTCATTAGATTGTAAGATATTAAGAAAATTGTTGCCAAAAAGACGAAGAATATTGCCAAAAAGTGAAGGTTTAGCCTTTCTTGTTTATCGATTCCTAGTGTGAAGAGGAGAGTGTTCTCTATTTTTCCAAGTTTCGAAGGTATTGTTCTTTCTTTTAGAAGAAAGTCATTTAACTTTTGAGGTGCTATGAAATTTTGAGTTAAGTTTCTGATATTTGGAAGCTGTGTTTTGTTTTCTACTATTCGATTTTCTGTTTGATTTGTTGTGTTTACTTCCTCCGCCAAAACAAAATTTGCCAAAAGCAACAATCCAACTAGTATAATCAAGATTCTCTTTTTCATGATTATTTTAGGGAGGGTACGTTTAAAATGGTTTCTATTGGCTGGATTTATCTTGGAATGGGTGCTGAAGCTCTTGCGGAATTTGAAAAGACTATTGCCAAATCGAGAGAATAAATCCCTATCTTAACTTTTATAAACTCTTATTTCTTGAATCTAATATGCAAAAAAGAGATGAAAAAGAAGGACAGGGAAAACTTGTTGTTTTTAACGGAAACAAGATTAGAAGAAAATTCTTTGAAGGGGAATGGTTTTATTCTGTTGTTGATGTTGTTGCAGTTTTGACTGAAAGTGTTGATCCTCGAGATTATTGGTACCGGTTAAAAGTTCGAGAGGAAGAATCCTCCGGTGTTGAGTTGTCGACATTTTGTCGACAACTGAAATTAGCTTCTTCTGATGGAAAGGAGTACCTTACCGATTGTGCAAACAAAGAAGCCCTTTTTAGAATAATTCAATCTATTCCTTCCAAGAAAGCAGAGCCTTTCAAATTATGGCTTGCGAGGGTTGGAAGCGAGAGAATTGATGAAATTGAGGGTTTTTTAACTCCAAACCAAAAGATTTATAAACAACTGTTAATATAATCTAACATATGTTAAAAGAAATTAACAAACTATTCCCCTTTTTCGAGGATTGCTATAGAGAAATAAATGTAAGGGAATATTCTCGCTTAGTTGAAATTAGTCCTCCTTCGGCATCTATTTTTTTAAAAAATTTAGAATTTCAGGGTCTTTTGAAAAGCAAACTTGAAAGACGAAATCTTCTTTTTCAGATAAATTCTGAATCTATCTTAATGAGGGATCTGTCCAGAATCTATTGGAATCAAAAGTTGCAGGAACTAGTTAGTTTCCTTGAAAAAGGAACTTTTTGTTCTTCTATTGTCCTTTTTGGTTCTCTTTCCAAGCTAGAGGTTACAAAAGAATCAGATATAGATATTGCTATTTTTGGAGTCAGGCAGAAAGATTTGGATTTATCTATTCTTGAAAAAAAACTTGGAAGAAAGATTCAGTTATTCTTTTTTGAATCTTTGGAAAAGGTTAATAAACAACTAAAAACAAATATTATTAATGGTTATTTACTTAGAGGTTATTTATCATGAGATGGGATGAATGTAAAAAAAGTGGTTTGGTTAAACCTGCGAGTAAGGATTTAGGTTTGATAAATTCACTAATTTTTGAGAGTAAGAAAAAGCTTAAAACAGATAGTTATTCTCCATTGAATGAAGAAACTGCTTCAACTAAATTTGTTTTAAATTACGATGCTTTAAGAGAAATTTTGGAAGCTTTAGCAATTCAAAGAGGTTTCAAGATTTATAATCACGAATGTTTTAGTTCTTTTTTGAAAGATGTTTTAAAAATGGAAAAAGAGGCTTTTGAGTTTGAGAAGATTAGAAGAATTAGAAATGCAGTGAATTATTACGGCCAAGACCTTACAGTACAAGATTTCAAAGAATTATTAAATATTGTTTCAGAATTGAGAATTAAACTGATTAACATTTTAAATGAATAATAAAATATTTTCTATAGTCCTTGTATTTCTTTTCCTAGTTTCAACCATTTCTTTTTCTTTGGCTCAGAATCCTTTAGATGATTTTGCTGGGAAGATTGATGAAACTACGGGTAAAATTGAAGAAACGGGGGATAAAGTTCAGGAATTTTCTAGAGAAGATTATAAGTGGGAGGTTTTAAGTGAGAGATGGAAAGAGATGCTTTTGAAAAATCCTATTGTGTCTAATTTAGATGAACTCTTTAAGAAAGGAAATATTGTTTTTGTTATTTTATTCGGGAGAGATTATTCTCTTTCATCAACCTTGATTTTTCTCATAATTATCTGGTTTTATTTTTTCAGTCAGTTTGGTAAGATAATTGGAACTTTTTCTACCTTCAGTTCTGGAACTTCTGTGGTTATAGCCTTGGGGATGACAATCATCTTGGCACAGATGAAATTTTTTGATTGGGCTTCTGAAATGATTTTTAAATTCATATTCTATCGAGAAGGTGCATGGGGCTGGCTTTGGTCTTTAATTTTCATAGGGGTTGTGATTTTGTTTGCAATGGGTCTTGGACAGTTTTTTACAAGTTTGAGGAGATTTAGTAAAGAAATGAAAGAAAAAAGAGAGAAACAAGAGTTTAATTCGATCAAAGAACGAGCAAAGTTTTATTTAGATATGATGGGGGAATTTTTTGGTACAATAGCTAAATCTTCCTAAATCTTTATAAACTTCTCTTCTTTGAATACAATATGAATACTTTAAGTAGAACACTTTCAGGGGCTGGATGTTTGTTGTTAGGTCTTATTTTGGGATATAATTCTTTTGGGGCGGAAGAGGGCTTTTGGATTTTATTTGTTTATGGAATTCTTTTATTTGTTTTGGGGATATTTATTCTGTTCAATAAAACTGAAGATAAGATTGAACAAATAAAAACAAATAGTTTAAAAACTAAAAAATCTAAGAAGAAGGGTAAGAGAAAATGAATAAAAAGATAATTGTTTCAACAACAGAGGAAGTTCCTGGGAAGAAAATTTCTCAAATCTTGGGAGTTGTGAGGGGGAGTACTGTTAGAGCTAGAAATGTGGGAAGAGATATTGCTGCAGGATTCAAGAATCTTGTTGGTGGAGAAATTAAAACCTATACAGAATTGACTGAGCATTCAAGAGATGAGGCATATAATCGTATGGTTAACAAGGCTATTGAACTTGGAGCAGATGCAGTTGTGGGGATTAGATTTATGACTTCTATGGTAATGCAAGGTGCTTCAGAAATGCTCTCATTTGGAACAGCCGTTAAGCTCAAATGAGAGCTACAGAAAAATTTTCTTACGAAACGAAGGCTTTGGTATTATGATAAATTAAAATAGAAAATTATTTTTTATCCTCATCTTCTTCTGCATCTTCAATCTCCGCTTGAGCTTTTTCAAGTTCAAATTGTCCTTTTATCAAAGCTTTTGTTTTTTTAGGTGAACAAGTCTCTCTATCTTCGCATTTTTTAGACTCCTCGTTGAGAAGTTGTTGTGCGATTTTTACATGTTCTTCTGCTAATTCTAATGTATCACTCTTTGCCATAATCTTATTGGTTTTGATTATTATTTAAATGTTTTGGATTTTTTTCAAAATAGAAAAGTTCATTTCTTCTTATGAATGATAAGAGTGTTTTTCTGGATAAGAATAATGCAATTCTTAGCTGACTTTTATAATTCATAATTGCCTTGTTTTTCAATATCGTTTCTTGCTCGGATAAGCTTAGTTTTATCCATTCCCTCTTTTTATCTATTAAACTTACTGGAGGAAAAATATTTTCTTCTGTTTTCAATCCTCTTGGGAATGGATACATTCTTCCCTTATAATGGATTAAGTAGTAATAAATTTTTATTTTGGATTTTATTCCTTCAAGAGCTTTCTTTAAATGATAATATGCTGCTCCATGGTCTGGATTTGAGTCGTAGTTAGATGTTGAAAAAATAATCGTTGGTTTAAATGATTTAATCATGTTTTTCATCACATCGCTACAGAAGTAGGCTTTTCTTAAATGAATGTCTTTGAATCCTAAGAAAAAAATATCCTTTTTCTTTATTCCTATTTCGGATAATGTTTGGATTGTTTCTTTATATCTCTGTTCTGGTTTTGAAAGAAAATAACCATCTGTTAAAATTACAACATTTACTTTGGCTTTAGATTTGACTGCTCTAGTTAGATATCCGAAACATCCAAGGGATTCATCATCTGGATGGGGTGCAAATACTAATACTCTATCTTTTTTATTAGGTTTTTTTATTTCATTCAAGAAAGAATAAATTATCCTCGGGAATATCCAGAAATAAAACATTACAAAAAGTCCGGATAGGATGACTAGTACCCCAATAACTATCTGTTTCAACAATTGCATCTTATTTATCTAGTGTAAGATATTTTTCTTCTAAACGAAGGATCTCTCGAAGTTTAAATATTGAATTTTCTATTATTGAAAGAGTTTCTACAAAGAGACTTCCAGAGGAGTAGGATTCTTGTTTCAATACTTTTATCTGGGAGTTATAGCTTTTATTTATCCAAGAATCAATATTTTTTGATGATAATAATTTCGGATTTATCTTGGAATCTCTTTTTGAAAAGTTTAGATTAAAGTCTTTTAAGACATCTAAAAACTTAGTATAAATTTTATTAAGTTCTTTTGTTGGCTCTTCAAATACTGGTTCTGTACCTTTATCTCTCACCGTTTCTGGGAGGTTTCCAAGTTCTTCAGCTAAATCTGCTAATTGTTCTAATGAATTTGAGATTCTTACAATTGATAAAACTTTTTTTGCTTCGTTTTCGCTCAGTTTCCTTTCTGATAGTTTAAACAATGCTTGGTCTATAGATTTAGATAAAATATTCGTAAGAATCCCCATTTTTTTTAGTCTATTTGAGTTATCGTCTGAAATTGGTTTCATTAGACTACTCGTTATTAGAAACATTTTTAGTGTTATATCTATGAGGTGTCTTGTTTCTTTTTCAATCATATCAAATGATAACTGATTAGATTCGGGTAATTTCTCTTCTAAATATTTTGGCTTCAATAATATCTCTTCTTCTTTTCCTCGGACGAGAGATTCAATGATTTTCCTAAATGGTTCTATAAATATAAGGAAAATCATTGCTGCAATTATTTTAAATATGGTGTGGGCATTGGCTATCTGTTGTTCTACCGAGCCTCCCAAGAATGAAATAAAGTTTCCGTAAATTCCTATAAATGGGAGCATGAGAATTACTCCAATTACATTAAATAGTACGTGGGCAAGTGCTGCTCTTTTTGCATAAAGGTTCATTCTAATTGAGGCAATAAATGTTGTTATTGTTGTTCCCAGATTAGCTCCAAGTAATAAGAGAATCCCTTGTGGTAGACTAATTAAACCCTTGGAAGAAAGTACGATTACTAATCCCATTGTAAGAGCACTCGAGTTGAATAAAACGGTAAAGATAAATCCTGCGAAGATAGCTATGGGGATACTAGAGAGGAGTAAGAAATATTGGATTATTCGGGGTTCTTGTGCTATGGGGGCAATAGTATCTGAAATAAGTGTAAGTCCAAAAAAGACCATTCCAAAAAAGAAGAATGATTTGCCAATAAATTTTGTTTTTTTGATAAAGCTCATAATAAACCCTAAAATCATTAGATAAGGTGCAAATGCAGTGAGTTTAAGAGCAACAAGTTGGGCTGTTATTGTGGAACCTATATTGGCTCCAAAAATTATTCCTAACGACTGAGTGAATGAGATTAATCCTGCATTTATTAGCCCTATTGTAATAATAGTTGTCGCTGTACTAGAGTTTAGTATAGCTGTGGTCACTGCTCCAAAAAATGTGGCACGATATTTATTGCTAGTCGCTTTCTGTAAAATTCTCTTAAATTTTTCTTCTGCTGCTCTTTGAATTTCTGCACTAAAGTTTTCTATCCCGAAAAGAAATATAACTAGTCCTATCAAAACCGTGAGAATTATTTTCACCTCTAACATACATTTTTTAGATTAATGAGATTTATAAGCTTAAGGATTTTATAGGTTGTTTAATAAGGAGCTCTCTCCAATTCTTATTTTTCTTGGATCTAAATCTATAAATCCATCTGTTCTTCCAGATGCAGCATAAAGTAATTCCTTGTAATTATCTGGTTTTACTTTTCCAGAAATCTTTACACCTTTATCAAAATTTTCTCTCATTATTCTCACTTTTGCTGGTTGAGCTCCGTATGCTCCATATCCTGTAGATGTTTTAATGAAATCTACATCTGTAACTCTAGCAATTTCGCATGCTTTTTTTATTTCCTCTTCGTTTAGCTCTGAGGTTTCAAAGATGAGTTTAACTAAAACTCCATCTCCATGAGCTCTTTTTACAATACCCTCAATGTCTTCTTGTACAAAATCGAATTCTCTAGATTTAAGGGCTGTATAATCTATCACCATATCTATTTCCTCAGCTCCTCTTTTTATTGCGAGATCTGTTTCTGCTAATTTGAATCCTGAATCATAATTTGTTCCATCGGGGAATCCAACTACGGAGGCTATAACTATATGTTTTGTTTCAGGCATATAAAGACATCCTGTGGCAAAACTTACATCTTCAGGTCTAACACAGACTGCATAAGGCAATCTATCTTTATTTTTCACACTATTCTTTAAGAAATTTAGAAAATCTATCTGCCTCAATCTAACTGGACTTTCTCCTTCTTTTGCAATTTTAAGGAATGCTTCTGGCCGATTTAGGTAAGTGTGATCACAAATGCTTGCCACTTGTGCAGGGGTTAAATCTTCAATTCTAACTAGATTTTCCATGAATATAATTGTCTTCTGAAGGTTATATACTTTATTGTAGAAGATTACATGCTTTGAAGATGCTTGTTTTGAGATAATTAAGCCTGCAGAGGCTTAGAAAATTAAGAAAATTTTCTGGGACTTCAATTTTCCCTGAATCAAATTGAAGTGAGATTAAACCCAAACTTTATACTTCCCTATGAAGAATTAACCATCTTCCTTCGTAAGATGGTTTAAGCCTGCAGAGGGAGTTTACTCAAATTTTGCATTTCACAAATAATAGAAAATTAAAAACGGGATTTGCTCAAAGCGAAATTTTCGCCCCCGACTGTCGGGTGTTCAACAAGTTTAAGCCTGCAGAGGGAGTTGAACCCCCGACCTCAAGTTTACAAAACTCGCGCTCTACCAACTGAGCTATGCAGGCACATTATTAGCTAATAAAGAAGCTTTTTAAAATTAATTATTGTCCCAAATTATCTTATCCATGCAAACATTTTCTTTTTTTGTTGAATAAATAGTATTCGCTAAATCTAGGGGTTCAAACCAAAGTTGGATTTCTTTTTTTGCATTTTCTTCAGAATCTGAGACATGCACAACATTTTCAAATACATTTGTTTTAGAGTTAATTCTGCCATATTTACCTCTTATTGAAATAGGACTCGCACTCTCCGGATTTGTTTCTCCAGCTAGTTCTCTTATTTTTTTAATTGCATCTTCTCCTTCGTAAACCATTGCCATTACTCTATTGGTGTGATATTCTCCTTGAATATATCTCAATACTTCTTCAAATGTATGTTTGCCTTTCTCTTCTCCAAACTTTTCTATCAATCTTTGTCTCAATTCGGAGTAATGTGCTTCCGCAAGTTCTCTTCTTACAGAAACTATTTTTGCACCTACAATTTTTAATTTCGTTTCAGAAAGACAGCTGATAATATTTCCCGTTAGTGATTTAACAATGCCGTCAGGTTTTATTAGAACAAGACATTGTTGTATTGTCATTATTCTACCTTCTTTGTTTTCTTTTTAGCCTTTATTTCCTTAGGTTTTTCTTCAGTTTCTTCAGATGAGTCATCTTCTTCAGTATTTCCTTTAGTTTCTTCCTCAGGTTCTGAGGTTATTTCATCTTCGGATTCTTCAATGTTTTCTCTTTCTTTTCTTTCTTTTTGAGTGAGGTTTGCCTCATTTAATTTTTTCGTCTCTAAAACTCTTATCTCACAGAATGATAGGGGATATATTTTCTTTAGTTTTATCAACATTTCTTTTTGAACTTCTCCATACAAAACATTTTCGCAGAATTCCAGGTAATTTCTTTCTTTCGCATATTCAATCAAAAAATCTCTTGCTGTTTTTCTTAGATTCTGTCTTATTGCTCTGGATACTTTTTTTCGTGTTATTAAAAATGGTTTTATTGTACAAGGAATATCAATACATTGAGCTTCAAAAGAGTCTTCTACATAATTGATTCTCTTTCTCATCATTCTTATTATGTACTGTCTCATCAATTCAAGCCTTTTTGGATATCCTACTATTTTGTCTTCTTTATTTTTAAGAGCAAAGACAATCTCTAAACTTCTACCTCTTAATTTTCTGGATAAATCTAGTTTTATTGTTCTATTTTCTAGAGTTTCTGGTGTTCCAAGTGCCATTGTTTCTTCATTTAGTATTGGAAGTTCTATCTTGATAAATTTTTTCTTCATCGCCATTTTTATTTTTGCCCTCCTATTAAAATGAAGAGACTAAAATTTTCTTTTTCATTTTTGTGAAATTTTTGGATTGCCATTTTTATTCCATCACCAATTTTCCTGTTCGAATTCCTTTTGATTTTTGTTTAGACTTATTACAAGTCAAACAAGTGTACAAAAGAACTGCTTTTTTAGTTGTTTTAGTTTTCTTTTTCCACTTACTTCCTGGTCGTTTACTATATTTACCATGACTTCCCATTCCTCTATCTTTTCCCCTGAGTTTTACTCTACTTCTTGCTCCTCTAGTGAGGGCTCCTTTCTTTCCGCCAGTGCTGACTTGTTTTATTTTTTGTTCGGTTACCTTCTTACAATATGGGCAATATCTTTTCGTCTTTTTAGGGATTTTCATAAATTCCTATTTTCTATTTGCTTTATAAAGTTTTGCTTTATATGGTTGCACAGTGAATTTATAAACCCTTATAATGTTTGGATTACATGAGAATTAAATTCAAAAAAGGTTATCAGAAAAAGTTTATTGATTCTGTCTTGTTAAATTCTAATTGTCCATCTCTGAGAAGCTTAATCTCTAGGGGATTCGATATTCCCTATTCTACCTTGAAGAGTTATTATAATGAAAATAGGACATTGCCTGAAGAATTTTTCAAACAGATGTGTATTTTAGCGGGATTTAAAGAAGAGGATTTCAGTTTTAAGGTTCTAAGGGAAGGTTGGGGTCAGGTTTTGGGAGGAGAACATTAGGTTTTATTTCTTTGTATTTCCATAGATGTATAGAGAAAGACTTAAAAAGATCTCTTTTTTATTAATTTAATGCATAAAAAAGTTACTTTAAGTATTGAAGATAAGGTTTATGATCGTTTTCAGAAATATTGTAATGAGAATGCTATTATGCTTTCTAAGAGAATTGAAATAGAAATGAAAAGAATTCTGGAAAAAGGGGGGAAAAATGCGGAGAAATAATTCAGCTCTTGGTTTGATTTTCCTTATGTTTGTCTGTCTTAGTTTGGCTGGTGCTGAGCAGGATTTGGTTTTTGAAATAAGAACTGATCTTAATGGATTCCAATCTTCTTTCTTTGCACAGACTAGTGATAGCTCAAATAGTGGTTTTGATGCATTAGATGTTCTTAAGATGAGTAATCCTGAGGAGAGTACTTCTTTTTTCTCTCGGATAAGCTCTGGTGGGACGAAAGATTTAATTTTAGATAGTTGGAATGCTGAATCAGATTCATCAAGAACTCTGAACCTAGTATATAATGCTTCAGGAGTGAGTTATGAAGATACTCTTGTATTTTCTTGGGATGAAAATGGACTTACAGATTCTGGGGGAGAATATTCTTTCGTTCTCAATGATTATGGTAGTGATTCTTCTAGAGAGACATTGGTTGATTCTGTAGACATGAATTCTGAATCATCCTATTCTGTGGATAATACTGTTCCTTTGAGATACTTAAAACTTGAAACCGCCTATTCATACGATTCATCTTGTGGAGATGGAGTAGTTACTTCTCCGAGTGAGGAGTGTGATGGTTCAAATTTAAATGGGGGGAGTTGTGTAAGTGAAGGATTTGTCTCCGGAACTCTTTCTTGTATTGCTCCAGGTCTTCCAAATGAATGCACTTTTGATTATTCGCAATGTCAGGGTGAATCTCCTGGTGGCGGAGGAGGGTCTTCATCAACTTGTCAGAACCAATGTATCTTTGGGCAGAGGAGATGTGCAGACAATAGTAGCTATCAACTTTGCGGAGATTTTAATGGCGATGGATGTTCTGAATGGGGGGCTATTGATAAATGCCTTGGTATAAATCCTCTTTGTCAGGGTGGCTTTTGTTTTGGTTGTGTTAGTGATGATGATTGTGATGAAGGCATCTGTGTGAACGGGAAGTGCGAAGTGAATTGTAGTCAAAGCTGTGCAGATTGGGGATTTAGCTGTGGAAAGAGATTACTCTGTGGAAGGTTGATTGATTGTGGTTCTTGTGGGGAAGGATTATTTTGTGTGGAGGGGTCATGTTCAATAGTTCCAGAAGATGCATTAAAGGTTTCTGAAGATGGTTTGTCTTCAAACCTTTCTAATTACTTATGTTCTCCTTGGTCTGAGTGTGATGTTTCTTTCAAGTTTGAAGAGCTACTCTCAGGTTCAAGTTGGTTTACTGGTAAAAAGAGTAGACTTTGTTTTGATAGTAATGGGATATATTCTACTATTAAAGAAGAAGAAGACTGTTTATTAAATGTAGAAGTAGATGTTAAGATTACTAATATCTGTGGAGAAGATTACATAGAAATCTTTGATAAAAAGACAAATAAACTTTTAGCTAGAACTATGGATTCTAGATATGGTATTGGACAAGCGATAAGTGTTTTTTTACTTCCTGGAGAAGAGATTAATTGTGCTCCAGAAGAAGAGCAGTTTAAAGTTTATTGGTGGGAGAGACTTTTGTTTTTATCTGACATAAAAAAGATATGGGGGATTGTAATATGAAAACAAATGTGAAAAAATTTGTTACATCTGCATTTAAGGCTGGGAAGAGTAGGTCTTATGTTAGGGAGAGTCTTTTTAAGAAAGTTTCGGATGTCAAGGCGGGAAAGGCCTTAAGGCTATTTGATAGGCTGAGCATGAAAGAAAAACATAAGAGAAGATTCTCGCTTACAGAAATTCCTAAACTTATTTTTTATTCCTTGAGGTTAACCTTCTTCTTTTCAATTTTTATATTCCTTTGGGTTTCTCTCGGGTTAAAGAGAATCTTTTTGGGAGGTTCTGAGGATGTAACTCTTGAAGATGTAAAACACTCTTTTAGTTTTGCTATCTTATTGAAAAGATTCAAGGCTTGGTTTTCTAAAAAATCTAGGGGCGAAAAGATAGGGATTATACTTTTTTGTATCTTGGCATTACTAGTCTTAAGCTTAGTAATTTTTTCTAGTTTTATTTTCCACAAGTCTTGTGAAAATTCTAGCTGTTTTAGAGAAATGATGTCCAATTGTCATAGGGCTCAGTTTATCTCAAGTGATTTAGTTCCATTAGATAATAAAATAATGGGCTATAGTATTGGGGGATGTAAGGTGGAAGTGACTTCATTGAAAAATGATTTTGGAATAGGGGAAGGAAAAAAGATGGTTTGTTATTTTCCCAAGGGTTCTACTGTTTTGCCACAGACGAATATAGAATTTTGTAGCGGAGATTTAAGAGAAGATATACAGGAAGTTATTATCTCAGAACTATATAAAACGATTGGGCAGAATATTAATGAATTAAATGATTTCTTTAAAGTTTAGCAAGAAATCCGTTCCTTTCAAGGAACGGATGAATTGCGTCTGAG
>CAZJUG010000009.1:0-26588 GCA_964549155.1 Candidatus Woesearchaeota archaeon | reverse complement strand
AATAAAAATAGCGTATACATTAGAAAGAAGTTATTCTTAGTTTTCTTTGTTATAAAAAAAAGGTTAGTAAAGAAAATAAAAATTATCCAAAAAGAAGATAAAATATTTCCATGGAACCAATTCCAAGGAGAGAATGCATTTACTTTAAAAAAGTAATTAAAAAATTGATAATTAAATCTAAACCCTCTTGTAAAATTGGAATAATTTAAAATGTATAGAGAAATAAATCCTATTGCAAAAACCAAACATAATAAAAAAATAAATTTCTTATTTTTTTTATTCTGAATAACATATTGAAAACAAAGATAAATTAAAATAAGTGTTGGAAATAAACAAGCAATTAAAAATTGAGTTCTATTATCTAATATAGATATTATAACTATTAAAATATTGAAACTTAGGAGTAGAAGAATCTTTCTAAATAAACTTAGATTTTTCTTAATGACTACTAAACTTAGAAAGATAAAGATTAACACAATCATTGTATCAAAAGAATAATCTCTAGTTATTCTGGAAATAACTATAGACCAAGGAGAAATAACAAACAAAAAAGAAGAAATTAATGAAGTGGATTTATTATAAAATACTCTTTTAGTTATAAAGTAAATTAATAATATAGAAAACATACTATAAATAATTGGAGGGATTCTCATAACTGGAAGACTTAGCCCAAATATCTTTGATAGAAAAACCATCAAACTTGGAGTGAATCTTGAAAATGCATAATAAGAAACATTATTATAATACATATTAATTACTTTAGTTATTGTAAAATTATCCAATCCTTCTATGTAGTTTAAATTCCATACTCTCAAAACAAAACCCAAAATAACAATTCCAATCAAGCCCGTCGAATACCACCATCCCTCCTTATACATCCATTTAACAAAACTATAAGGTAATCTCGCAAACCAAACGAAAGGCGAAACCAAAGCTCTTAAAATAGAAACAAAATATTTTTTACTCTTCCAATTCTCTGAAACTCCATAACTAAAATCAAACTTCTTCAAAAAACTAAACTTAGAATCAAACTCTTTTGCTCTTTTTTCCTCAGCTTTTTCTTCATTAACTTTTTCATCTTCAATTTCTTTCTCAACTCTCTCCCTATTTCTCCAAAATGTAACAGCTCCGAAAGTTATTGCGAGAATTGTAATTCTTAAGGATTGAGCTGTAAGAAAGGGATTCTTCCAAAATTGATTGATTGCAATAATTAGCAAAAAGAAAAGGAAAAGATAAGGCACTGCCTTAAAGAACAAATTGTCATCCTTCTCCGGTTTAACTTCTTCGAGCCCATTTAGAATTCTTTCTTTTTTTCTTTTCATACTACTTTTATAAAACTCCCACTTCCCCTTAGAATTTTCCCAAAAAACTAAAGCTAAAAATCCTAGAAACATCCCAATTCCAAAAAGAACATCAGGGTTTACAATTACATCTAAAATCAAAAGGGAAAAATAACTAGAAGCTACAAGAATTAAACTTGCGATAAATAAATTAAAACATAAAAGGGAGAGAGATCTATAAATTGCAGAGTTTTCAATTTCCATGTTACTTTCTCACTTCAATCTTTATTTCAGAAAGGGTTCCTGTTCCGACTATTGGGATTTTTATTGTTCTGTCTTCAGCCTTGAAAGTTTTTGAGGAAACATAGTTTAAAGTTGAAAAGTCAAATCCTGCTTTGTAGATGCAACCGGTGAAATATGAATTATTTCCATAATTGTGTGGGCTCCAACCAAAAGTCAAATCTCTATCCCAATTATAATCTAGGTAAAGAGTCTCATTGTTTAATCTTTGTCTAGAAATATATTCAGAATCAACAAATAAATCTGTAAATCCAAATCCGTTCTTGTCTGCTTTGTAAACTGCCAAAGCATTGTGTTTTTCATTGAAAAAACTTGAATTTGTTGGTTTTGCAATTGTGGGCATACTCCCATTCTTATTCTCCAATCTTCCAACCATAAATCTTACAGAAGAATTATGATTCCACAATTCCCAATTATAATGTCCAATCAATTGCTGATTCATACCAAAATCATCTTCTGGCATCCATGCCACATAAACAACAAAGCTTCCATCTTCAAACATATCTGAACTATTTGGATAAAACAAAGTTTCATTATTTGAACCATTAAAATAAACACAACCCAAATCTTCTCTAAACTTAGCAGTTCCTTCCAAGGGTTCAGGAATTCCTTGTGTGAAATCCCAGAAATAATCCCAATCGTGATCTTCTACAGAGAAATTTAGTTCAGCTAAATAAACATCTGTTCCATTAATTGAAATAGAAACATTTGCTCCGGTCAAAACAACTTTAGGTTCAACAACTAAATTAAATGTTCCTAAACTATAAACATCCGAAAGATTGCTAATCTTCTTTCCCTTGGAATCTTCAAACCAAACCTGTGAAGAACTAGAAACAACAGAACCATCTTCCAAGACCTGAATTGAATATTCTTTCTCAAATCCGAATATAGGGAAATTAACATACAGAACCGCCAAAATCAGTAAAACAGGCAAAGTCCAGGCTAAAAATTTAATGAATCCGACTTTATGCTTCCTAAATATCAAAAAGAATAATGTAACGAGCAAAGCCAAAAATGCCCAGCCATACCATTGGTTCCAAACTCCAAGAACTGCTCCTACGATATTCCCAACTATCACAATCAAAAACAATCCCAAAAACACTTTGACGAAATTTCTTGAAACTTTCATTTTAATCTGCTAGTCCATCAACGATTTTAGTTAAAAAACCTTTCTTTTTAGGAACAGAATCCTTCTTTGCAGGACTTTCATCTGAAAGACTATCCACAATCTTGGTGAAGAAACCTTTCTTATTCTTTTCAACTGGTTTTTTCTCCTCAACCTCCACCTTTCTCTTCTCTTCCTTCTTTGGAACATCTTGCTTCCTTAAAGCCAACTGCTTCAAAATCAACAAATTATCCTCTTGTCTTTTCTCTTCTAATCTTTGCAAAGTTCTTTCAAATCTCTTATCGGACTCTCTCATAGAATCAGAGAAACTCTTGCTAAGCAAAGCCATCTTGTCCATCAATTCCTTCTGGAAAACATGATTGCTTGACTGAACTTCTTGCAACTTCAACTCATAGATCTCTGAAAGCTCGTTCTTTTCTTTCAAAAACTTCTCAAAGTCTTTCTTTCTCTGAACTTCTATCTCCTTCACTAATCTATTATTCCTTTCAATCTGGGAAAGAAGTTTCTTCTGGCTTTCTTCATGAGAACGGGAAATCTCAATCAATTGCTTCTCGTACTCTCTCTTGATTCCTTTAAACTCTTGTTTCTCTTTAAGCTTCGCTCTCAAATCATAAATAGTAGAATTATACCTCGTCTTCTGTCTTTCAAATTCAACTTTCTGTTTCTCCTTTTCTTTCTGAAGTTCCAAATTCTGTCTCTCTTTCTCGCTTCTTTGCTTTTCCTTCTCTCTTTCCAACTCCAACTTCTGTCTTTCTTTCTGAAGCTCTAATGAATTCCTCTGTTTCTCTTTTTCCAACTGAAACTTCAAAGATTCAATTTCTTTATGAAACTTCAACTCTTTGGAAATATCTTGGGTGTTCTCTTTCTTGGCTTTCTCAAATTGACTCTTTTTCAAGTCTTCTTGTAGTTCAGAAAGCTTCTCTTCAATTTTCTTGAAATTTCCTTGAGAACTCTTCAAACTAGCAATGTCTTGCTTTACAGACTGGAAAGACTTCTGCAGTTTAGAGTCTATAACAGAAACCTTCCTTTCTAGTTCTTTGTCCTCTTTTGGTTTGAAAATCATTTTCTCTCCTTCCCTGTCTCTTCCTGTATCGGAATTTCTGTAAAAACTTCTTCAATCATCTTTTGGAGTTCACTCTCTGGAAGATCAATTTTTCTCAAAGTTAAAATAGTACCTGGCGGACAAAGTCCGTGACTAAATTTTTTCCCAGAGAGATAATATTCTCTCCTCTGTCCTTGAGTCGGAGTATAAAAATTAGGATTATAAGGTTCCTTAGGATCTTCAGGTTTAGGATTCCTCCAATCCCTACAAATACTACATTCAGTTATATATGTCATAAATATCTTAAAGAAAACCAGTTTAAAAAGCTTTAGGTTTAGTGTAACTAAAGAGTGGTTATAAATAAGAACAAGTTAAATCTTACCCTTACAAATCTATTTATCAAACGTAGAGTGTAAGATTTATGACTACGAGAATCTTCTAAATGGTAGAAAAGTTTATTGATCAGAATAGTGGAGCATTCAAAAAAACAGAATTATTTAATTCTCTTCCTAAAAAAGTAATGTGGCAAACATTTCAAGTGATAATTGAATATTTACAAAGTGTAAATAAAATTGCATTAGATAATGAGGGCTATGTTGTTTATATCTGGAATCCTGCTCTTTATGAGAAGTATAAAAATCGGAGTGATTTAAGATGGAATCTCAAGTAGTTTTTGCTGATAAAGAGTTAAAAGAAAGTTTTGAGAAGTTAAAAAGGTTTTAGCAATTATTTTGGATTGGATGGATCACAAAGATTATGAAAAGTTTTTTGGATTCTAATAT
Source organism: Candidatus Woesearchaeota archaeon (assembly GCA_964549155.1). Lineage (GTDB taxonomy): Archaea > Nanobdellota > Nanobdellia > Pacearchaeales > GW2011-AR1 > CAKZRD01. The sequence continues at coordinate 22,058 of CAZJUG010000009.1, read as the reverse complement.
AAATTTCTCTGAATTTAGCCCTATTTCCCCACTTCAACTCTAATTTCACTTAAATCTCTTATTCCTCCATATAAAAACTTCAAATGTGCTATCACTTAAGAATAACACATAAACAAAAGGTTTAAATAGTATTACATTTTACAATAAGTATAGAAATCGCAAGATTTAAATACTAAAAAAAACATCAGAAAACAATGGAATTCAAGGATGCAAAAACTAAGACAGGAATCTTTTCTAGTTTGGTAACTCTTCTAGTTGTTGGTTTATTGATTTTTGCAGGTCCAGCGAATGCTTTCAGTGTTGGTTTGGGAAGTTTCGATAATGAAGTTCCTATTGAGGGAGAAGTTATTACAACTACTGCAACACTAGACATAAAGTCTAATGAAAGAATTGAGGTTATGGCAATAAATTTAACTCTTAATGATGTGACTCATTGTGTTTTCGATGTTAACGGAAATGATCTTACTGGTGGGCAAGCTTGTAAGGGTGTAGAAGTTTCTTTAACAAAAACTGCCTTAGATACTGGATATGGTTATGGATTTGAATATGGTTATGGATATGGCTATGCTTATGGCGAAGAATATGGCTATGGCTATGATTACAATTATGGTTTTTCAAATACTCATTTGTCTTATGAAATAAAGATAAACACTTCTCGAGATTACAACATTGTACCTGGAACAGAGTATGAAGCAAAGATTTCTACAACCCTTGGTGGAAAAGACTATAGTTCCGAGGTTAGCTATTTTTCAGTTGGAGCAAAAGTACCTTCAGATAACGAGATCTTTGATGATATAGGATTCTTATTACCTGATGTAAATGGTTCCCTTGAGGACATTCCAAATGTTACTACAATCTCTGACTGGACAATAAATCTAACTTCAGGTAATGAAACTTTTGAAGTATTGATTCCTGCAGATACAACAATATCTGGAGCAGATGGAAATATTAATGTTACAGCAATACAATCTACTCTTGCTAATTTAAGTGAATTGAGCGGAATAAGCGGAATGACTGGGGCCTTGCAATTTGGTATACCTAATTTTGGTCTTGAATTTAGCAAACCAATCACAATAAAAATCTTTGTGGGAACAGATTATAATGGTCAAACATTGAATGTGTTTAGGTCTACAACTGGATCTTCTGGTTGGACAAGTGATGGATTGAGTCCTTCAAGCTGTCTTGTATCCTCTGGAATTTGTGAATTTAATGCTACGAAGGCATCTTATTTTGTTGCAGCCGAACCTTCTACTACTACAACAACTTCAGGTTCAACTGGAGGATCAGGTTATTGTACAACTGAATGGTCTGTGTCTGAATGGTCTACATGTACTAATGGAGTTCAAACAAGAATTGTTTCATATCCTGCAAACTTCTGTACACCTACAGCAGCTAAACCAGCAGAAACACAAAGTTGTATCATAGGTCAAGATTCACAAGATGAAGCAGACACAGAAAATCAAGATAGAAACACATTATTAACTGGTTTTGTTATCGGAGAGTTCTTAAGCAAGCCTACAAACGTAGTTGGGTTATTGATAGTACTTGCATTGATTATTTTAGCATTCTTATTCGTTGCAAAGAAAAGAAAGTCTTCTGTTAAGGGAAAAGAAAAGGTAAGAAAGTCAAAGAAGTAATTGAATACGAAGAGTAATCTTCAAAGCTTCAAATTTTGCATTTTATTCCAGGATTTTAGACAACTCAAAGTCCAAACTCTTCAACGAAACCTAAAATTACTTTATACTTTTCTAAAAACAAAAGTCCCTTATCAGATATAACTAACTTTTTCTCTCCAGAACTATTTACCTCTTCTAATAATCCGCCAAATAATTCCTGCAAAAACCAGTATCGTTAAGATATAAAATCCAAAATTCTGTTGCGGGCTTGGGAAAAAGAATAATGTCAATATTCCAATCAATATAGCCAATAGAATCTTGTATTCTTTTTTCATCTTTCTATTTTTATAGCTTTCCCATTTATTATTGCATCTGCAATTTTTTTTCTAGCAGAAACAACTAGTCTATGAAATGTCGGTTGGGAGATGTTCATCTTTTTAGCACATTCTCCCTGTTCTAGACCTTTTAGATCCTTGAGATTAACCGCTTCAAATTCATCCATCCTCAGGACAACTTCTATTAAGTTCATCATAGGAATTCCCCTAGGCTTAAAGTAATCGGAGTTAGGATTTGAAAGTATTCTTCTACAAATTCTTGGTCTTACCATAATGAATATAGATTCAGAAGAGTATTTAAGCCTTCTGAAAAAAACAAAATTGCCCTTGTGCTACACATATCAATTGCAAGGGCTTGAAAATTTTTCAGAAACTAATCTAACTCTTTCAATCTAGCTTCTATTTCTTGTTTTTCTGCTTCAAGGATTGTCTTCTCTTGGTCTTTTGATAGAACAACATTTCTTCCAAAACCCATTCCTCTACCACAACCTCTACCGAATCCTCTTCGCATTCCGCAACCAAATCCTCGTCCAACTGTTGGTGTTGCTCCTTCGCAATTTCCAAGTTGTCTTCCTGTTTTTGGTCCAAGTCCGTTTGGTCCTGTTTTGTCTTGTGCTGGCATTTTATTTATTCTCCTATTTTAGTTATGAATATGTATTCATAACACTATTTAAACCTTTCTGTTGGTATAATCATAGTCAGTTTCACCCTTTTGTAACTCTCAAAAAGAATAGTTTCATTTTTCTGAAACCTATCAAAACATTTATAAATGTTTAAAGTTCATTAAGAATATGAGAAAGAGAGACATAGTATTAATCCTTGGAGGGATTTCCTTCATAGCCCTTGTAATTTCTCTCAGTCTTCTTTTGGGGAATCATCTAGAAGTTAAAACCTGTGGTTGTCCAAAAATGATTTCTCAGAACTTTATCTGGCTTTTTATTTCATTGGCAATTATTTTTGTTGTATCTTTGCTATACTATCTTTTCTCATTCAAGATAGAGGAAAAAGAGAAATGTCTGTGTAAGAATATGGAAATACTGAACTCCATCTTAGATAAAGATGAAAAGAAAGTCTTGGATAGAATTGTTTTAAACAAAGGTCAGATGGAACAAACTAAAATCTCAGAGATGTATGATAAAATAAAGGCTCACAGGGTCATAAAGAAATTAGAAGAAAAGGGAATAATTGAAGTTTCTAGAATTGGAAAAACAAATGTTGTCAAATTAAACGAAGAACTAAAAAAGGAGTTGGTTAAATGAAACTCTTCAAAAATACAATTCTTTTAGTATTCCTATCGTTAAGTTTGTTCTCTTTAATTAGTCTTTCTTCTGCAGAACAAACTGAAATAGATTTCTTTTACATGAATGGTTGTGGAGCATGTGCACAGATGGAACCTTTATTAGAGGGTTTACAAGAAAAGTATGAATTCAAACTCAATTCTTATGAAACTTCTAAAAATTCTGCTTTATTTTCTCAAAAATTAGAAGAACATAATGTTCCTGCAGAGAGGAGAGGCTATGTTCCAGCTGTTTTTATCAAAGATAAATACTTTATAGGTTATAGTTCAGATATTACAAGTGCAATTGAACAATTGCTCCAAGGTCAAGAAATTGAAAATGGAGATAATCTTTTTGGAGACACTGTGAAAACGAAAGTTCTCGGATTATGGAATGTAAATGTTTCGTTCAAGGATAAATCTTTACTAGCTTCTACACTCATTTTAGGATTTTTAGACAGTTTGAATGTTTGTTCTATTACTATCCTAATCTTCCTTATTATTTATTCTCTCTCCATAGGCTCTCTAAGGAGGGCATTCAAATTAGGATTAGTATTTACATCTATAATATTCCTGTTTTATTTTTTATTCATGGTGGCTCTTACATCCCTAATAAGCTCATTGATTACGAACTTTGGATTTCAAATAAGGCTGGCAGTAATTCTGTTAAGTTTTTTTGCAGGAATTCTTTTGGTTAAAGATTATTTCTTCTATGGAAAGTGGCTAAGTCTTAAAGTTCCAGATTCTGCAAAGACAATATTAGAGAAGTATATAAAACAAGGAACTATTGTATCAACAATTATTTTTGCATTACTTGCTTCATTAGTTGAACTCCCATGTACTGCCATTTTCCCCTTAATTTATTCTACAATTCTAGCAAACCAAGAGATTATCGGCATTTCCAGAATATTTTGGATAGCACTATACAATTTGATATACATTCTTCCATTATTAGTTATAGTCTTTGGGACCTATTTTTCTTGGACAAGGATTAGAGATGTAGACATGGAAATGGAAAAGTTAAAGAAGATATTTAAATTAATTGCAGGGGTTGCATTAATATTAATCGCATTTTATTTTGTTTGGCCATTGCTGTTTGCTTCTTAATTACTTCCACCTAACCCCGACCATATCTGTTCTTTCCTTAGGATCGAAGTCAACTTTATCTAAATCCTCAAAAGAATAAAAGATTCTTTTCTTGAACATCTTCAAACCCAAATAAGCAATCATTCCTGCATTATCTACGAGAAATTGTCTCTCAGGACAGAAAAACTTTGCCCCTCTTTCTTCGCACATTATTCTACACATCTCCTGCAATCTTGAATTGCAAGCAACACCTCCTCCGAGAAGTAATTCCTTTTTACCAGTGTGGGCCAAAGCTCTTTCTGCAGCTTCGACAAGCATTGCAAAAACATATTCTTGCATGGAAAAAGACAAATCTTCTAAGTTCTCGCCTTTTTCTAGAAGTTGTTTCAATCTAGTCTGTATTCCAGAAAAAGAAACATCCATTCCCTTTATAGAATACGGCAATTCAATTAATTTCTTTCCTTTCTTAGCAAATTCTTCTATTCTTGGTCCTCCCGGGAAACCCATTCCAGCATATCTTGCAAATGTGTCTATAAAATTTCCAACACCCAAATCAAGAGTCTCTCCAAATATTCTATACTTGCCTCCCTCATAAGCAATTATCTGTGTATTTGCCCCAGAAGCATAAAGCAAAACGGGATCTTTCGCTCCAGTCAATTCTCCAATTTCTAAATGAGCAATACAATGGTTAACACAAATTAGGGGAATTTCAAGTTCTCTACAAATCTTTTTAGCAAATTCCATTCCAGCTTTTAAACAAGGAGCAAGCCCCGGAGCATTTGAAACAGCAACTGCCATAATTTCCTCTTTCTTAACTTTTGTTTCCTCTAGTGCTCTTTCAAATAGTTCTTCAGAAACTTCTTTGTGATGAATCCCAACTTCTGTTGGAATCAGACCTCCCTTCTCCGTCGTAAAAACATCTTTTATGTTACAGAGAATTTTTTTGGTTTTTACATCAATAAATGCAACTCCAAATGTGTGTGCTGTACATTCAATTCCCAAGAAACATTTGTTCACCATAGAATACAAATAAAAACACAATATAAAAACCTTCCTTAAAAACAATAAAATAGAACTAAAAAATTATTGAATGAACCCGTCATCCCTATATGACGGGTTCATTAATAAAGCATGATATAAGATAAAATAAATTAATTATTTCTTCTTCTTTTTAGCAGCTTTCTTCTTTCTGCCGCCTCTAGCCATAACAGCTTCACATACATTTCCCTTTCCGTCAACATAGTAAAGATGTCCTGGTTTTCTCGTTACAACATTTTTTACAATTACTTTTCCCATTTTTTACCTCCTTTTAGCATCTGTTATTTACTATCTATCGAGGTATTTAAAGGTTTCGTTTTTCTTTATCGTCGGATATTAACTATTTTTGAGTGATTGTTTTTCACAATCAAGAAAATATTTAAACCCTTCCGAGTATTATTTTACATGAGGATATATTCTAAACTACGACTTATGAAATGTTCTGAGAAATCAAAAATATTATCCAAGTTTTTTAAAACTAAAAAAGGAGAATATGGCGAGGGAGATTTATTTCTTGGAATAACTGTTCCTAAAATAAGAAGTTTAGTCAAGGAATATTGGGAAGAGACATCTCTAAAAGAATTAAAAGAATTGTTAAAATCTAAATTTCACGAGGAGAGACTTACTGCTCTTCTAATTCTCGTAAAGAAATATGAGAGCTCTGAAAACAAAAAAAGAGTAGTAGATTTTTATTTAAAAAATTTAATTCATGTTAACAATTGGGATTTAGTAGACTTATCTGCACCCAACATATTGGGAGATTTTTTTTCAGAAAATCCAAAAAAAATATTATATAAACTTGCAAAATCTAAAAATCTTTGGGAGAAAAGAATTGCTATAGTTTCTACCTTGACATTCATAAGAAAAAATAATTTTAATGACACTCTAAAAATCTCAAGAATTCTTTTGAAAGATAAACATGATTTAATCCACAAATCGGTTGGGTGGATGTTGAGAGAAGTTGGAAAGAGAGATTTGAAAGTTTTAGAAAACTTCCTTGAAGAGAATTATAAACAAATGTCTCGTACAACTCTCAGATACTCTATAGAGAGAATGCCCCCAACAAAAAGACGATACTATCTAACTAAACAATAGTTTTATAAATGTCTATATACTCTCTATCTCAGAGGGATATGGTTCAAAAAAAGAGTGCTTCCACTGGAAAAAGAATGACAAAATCTCAGAAAGATGATTTACTTATAGAAAATTTTGTCGGATTACAGAAGGCGATGACTCATCTTTCCTTGAAGTTTGAAAACCTTTCAGATAATCTTTCTAAGCTCTTAGAAGTTCTAGAACTTTCTGCGAGAAACTATCTAACCAATGAGGCTCCAAAAGATTCGAGTTCTCCAGAGTTAATAAAACAGGTTAATTATCTAATTGATCAAAATAAAGCTATCGCAGAAGGATTATTGCTCATAGACGATACAATTAGAAAGAAACAATCAAAAGAGGAAGCAGAGGCTTCAAGAGAATCTTCACATCTACCCCAAAAATTAAGATCCAAACCCCTGCCAAAGGACCTATGAGTTTAGCTCATAAATCTCCGATAGTGGATCACATAGTTTTTAATCTTATAAGGAGTGTACATTTTAAGGAGTTTAAGTTTTCTCATAAAGAAACAATTGATTCTTCTATCGTTCCCGCCATATCAGAATCAACATTTTCAAGAAGAGGGTTTAGTGAGAGTTCATTTCCATCACAACCAAAACATTCATTAAAAATTCCTGCATTTTTACCCCCTGGGAAACATTTAGAGAAACCAATAGTACCCTTGCCAAGAAAAGAGCCTCAAAGTTTAGGTCCGCCAGGTTTCCAAGAAAGCATAATTGAAAAAGATAAGCCATTACAGCCTAAACCGTTATCTCCAAATACAAACCCTTCTATAAATAATGCTCCTAAACAACCTCAACAAATCAGAAACATCCCTCCTAAAATTCAAATTGTTCCAACAAACTTATTTCAAAATCCTCCAAACTATGGAAAATTGAATAATATCATCAGAGATCCTGCTGTTTTCTATATGGATTGTCCTGGACCAAATAAAAAAATTTTGGTGACAACACGAAATGGACAGAAGCAACAAACGAATGTCATGATGAATAAGGAAGAGATTAAAATGCTTTTAGATAATATATCTGCAAAAACAAAAATTCCTCTGATTCAAGGAGTATTCAGAGTATCTTGGGACAATTTTATAATCAATGCAATAATATCTGATACAATAGAACCTAGGTTCGTAATGCAAAAGATTAGATAGTTACATTTTTATATCCTCCTTCTTAATTAGTTCCATGGAAGACAAAATAACTGATGAAAAAATAGGAAAATATTTCAAGGTTACTGAAACCGCTTTGGAAATCGTCAAGAAAAACATAATTCATGGTATGGAAGAAAAGGCCAAGGAGATAATTAGCATGGCTTCAAATTATGTCTCTGATGCCAAACATTTCCTAAAGAAGAGGGATAAGGTAAATTGTTTTGCCGCTTTGAATTATGCACATGGATGGATTGACTCAGGAGTCCGATTAGGAATTTTCAATGTCGATGATGACCAATTGTTCACTGTCCGATAATTTCTGCAAACACTTTTGTCAACTCATATTCTTCAAGTTCTTTCCGAACTATTTCTGGAGGTTCATTTATACAAAATCCTCTTTCAAAATCATCCAAATAATTTGCAATATAGTCTTCTTCTGCAATCCCCCAACAAACCTCATAGTTTTTCTTTTGGGAAATGAACCATTTATTTCTTCCAACTTCTGCTTGAAGCTCTCTTTTAGAGGGAACATATAAAAAATCTAATCCTTTAGTTTCTAATGCTCTCCTCACTCCTGAAAGTTCAACATCTTGATGGGGATAAGCAGGAGTATCCCAGATAATCCCGCAGTCTACTTTAACTGGGCAAATAAAATTACAATATCTCGCCTTTATTCCTGATGCCCAAGCACGATAATTTTGGCCTTGTATAAACTCCATTCCTGCAGAATCAATATCTCCTAATGAAGGATTTCTCTCGAAGTAATCTCTAATTGCTCTCGGTAAATGAACTCTTTGGAAACTATTCAAACCAGAACCCTTAACATCACATTTGTTTCTTTTTTCCATTAATCCCTTACTCTTCTAATTCTAAATCATCACCCACAATTTCAGATTTTTCTGCTTTCAAAAGATCTTCGCTTTCCTTTTTCCTTTTCAAGTTAACCAAATCTCTTAGGGTCCATTTACTTAAACTTTTTCTATCGCTAAGATTCATTTCTTTCTCCTTAGCTCCTTTCCCAAGTTTGTCCATGTTTGCTCTTACAGATTCCAAAACAATTTTTTCTTCTTCATCATTTTCAGGTTTTCTTTGCATTCTAAAATTTTCAGAATACTTCTTCCTTATTTTGACTCCTAAAAAATTTTCTATCTTGTCTAAGTAATTAAGAAAATCTTTAGCAATCTTCCCAGACTCCAAATCAATTATAACTTGGAGTGGAACAATCAATTCTTCAGCCATTTGAGTTTGGGTTACTTTCTTTCTTCTTCTAGCAGTCTTCAAAACCCAATCGTAGTTTTCTACAAGTTCTGGATGGTCCTCTCTTTTTGTGGGAAAATTAAGTTTTGCAAGGTTCTTATGAGCAATAAAATGTTCCTTAGGAATCGGTTTGGGAGGATTTGCCATTCTTTCCATTCTTTGTCTTACAGAAAGATTCTCTCTTCTTTCTTCAAAACTCTCTGGATTTGGTTTCTTAATCAATGGAATATTTTCCACTCGAGCACATTCAGAACATACAGATTCAATTTTCTCCTCGAAAATTCCTCTAAACAATTCAGTTTCTTCGTCAGTTTTACCACAAATCTTGCATTCCATAAAAATCTCAATTTATTCTATTTTTTAAGGATTATTGTGGTAGAGTTTGGATAGGTATTCTCTAGCTTCTGAAAGTTCTACATCTTGTTCTATAAAAATAGTCTCATCAACCAATATTCCAGTGCTGTTTATATTATAATTTTCCATCATAATTTCTAAAGAACTCAAATCCATATTAATAGCTAGGGGAATAAGAACAATATCTCCTCCAAATTCTTCCTTCAAATCAGAGAGATACCTTGAGAAAACTTTCTGTTTAGCTCTTAAACTAATATCTGACGGCTCATACTCGTAAAAATAAACTACTGTACTAACTCCACCACAATTTTCTTTTATTTTAATACTATTCATCCAAAATAGAGTCCTTAATAAGTCGTATCTTCTATGTTGCCCAATAATTTCAGGAGTAATTTTTTGAGCTTCTTCATATTTTTCTATTCTCGTCGCATCACGATAAATCATATTGCCAAATTCAATGTTTTTATTAATTAGTAAGTCACAACTTCCATTGGAGTTCTTTGTTAAATCTGAAAACATTTGCATATCTAGAAGATTAGATTCTGAAGACAAGTATAATTCTAAGGTTTCTGCAGATCTATTGTTTTCTAAGAACATCCCCCCTATAAATCCGATACCGAATATGAAGATGCTTATTACCAAAGCTTCCCAAAAGACATGTTTCTGATTTATCGCCATTTTGTATTTCCCCTTATCCAACTAATTATTCCAGTTATAGTAACAACCGAATACGAAATAAGGTATATTGTCATGTATAAAATAAGGTTAAAAAGACTTTGCTTTTCTAAAATGTCATCCTTCATCATAGCTAAAACAAATATTGTAAACAAAAAAAACATCAAAAACATGATTATCCCAAAATAATTTAATATGCTCATAGGTACAACAATGTCGGGGAGATAAATAAAACTTGTTTCAGCAACCGCACCAAATTTTGCAATAAAGAAACTATACAAAAATCTTTTAGAGAACAGATATCCAAATATAAACATCCCCACTATTGCTAGTATAAATCCTAATGAAAAGAAGGGTATTACAAAATATCCCAGCATATTCTTCCTTAATATGTTTCGTTTGTATTTATTAAGAACTTGAAATCCTCCTACGGTCCATCTAACTCTCTGTCTAAACCAGGGGGTTATCTTATCTGGAACTATTGTTTTTACTCTAGCACAAAGACTCATTCTAATTTTCCAATTGTCTTTCAAAAGATGGAATGTAGATTCTATATCTTCCGTAAGATTTTTAGTATCAAATCCTCTAATTTCCTTAAGTGCCTTTGCTCTATAGATTGATAGCGATCCTGGCACAACATAGATAGAATCTATATACTCTAAGAGTTTTCTTGTGAGGGCAATTACTTTGTATTCTATGCTCTGCAATTTCTCTAGCAATGTTTTTCTATTTCTTGGAGTACATGCAGCAGTTACAGCTCCAACACACGAATCACTAAAGTGGCCAGCCATTCTGGAAAATGCTTCTTTTTCTGGGAAACTATCTGCATCAATTACAGCTATTAATTCTCCTTTTGCAAGATTTATCGCAATATTCAGGGAGTCAGCCTTTCCAGAATTCTTTTTAGTGATTAATTTAAGTTTATTTCCATACTTCTTAATTAAATCCTTAACGACTTTCGAGGTTTTATCGGCACTCCCGTCATCAATAACAATCACCTCTAAAAGTCCCTTGTAATCTGATAAAAATATATTTTTTATTGTGCTACCAATTGTCTTCTCTTCGTTATATGCAGGCACTAATACTGAGAGTGAATATGTTTCATTTAGTGGAGGATAATATCTAAGAATTTTCCTGTTTCTTATATATAAAATTAGAGTAATCATAAGGAAGTATATCGCTACAAACATGTAAAAAAAATAGACTCCTGTTATCCATTCCATATTACTCTTTTATTTCCCCTATTTCCTCAATTTCTCCCTTCTCTCCTTTTTGGACATAAAAATATTCGTAGAAGTCTTCAGACAATGTTAAAACATTTGTATGTCCTTCTCTTTTCGAAACTACTAGCCCAGTCTCTACGAATTTGTGAATGTGGTCATAAGCTTTATTTCCCCTTATTTTGATTACAACCGATTGTTTGATTGGTTGTTTATATGCAATAACTGCAAGAGTTTCTTGTTCTGCCTTACTAAATTCTGTAGAACCTGTAGCAAGTTTGTTTACGATAGGATGATATTTTTCTGCAACATCCATCTTCCAAGAATTATTTCTGTGGATTATTTTTATTGCACCTGCAGAATATTTCTTTTCTAATTTATAAAGAATCTCTTTTAACATTAAAGGATTAACATCTGTTAACATTACCATCTCTTGAATATTCAAAAACTTCCCAGCAATGAACAAAGCTGCTTCAACTTTTTCCTGTGATTCCAATTCCTTGTTGTCAAATAAAGAATCCATCTCTTCTGCAGTTTCCCCAGTTATTATTGGAGAATTTTTTATAGCAATCTCTTTTTCTATATCTTCCATGAAAAAACCAAGAAATCTATATTTAAAAGGATTGAGTTTTCAAATTCGACAAACTTATAAAAGCTAAAGTTATATAAACTTCATGAAAAAAGAGGTAAAAGTATTATCCCTTGGGGGGAGTCTTATCATTCCAAATGAGATTAACCTTCAATTTCTTAGGAAATTTAGGGAGGTAATAACCAAGAACACTAAGAGGTTTAAGTTTGTAATAGTTTGTGGGGGGGGAAGTGTTGCAAGAAAATATATAAAAGCTTTAGCAGAGGAAAAAAAGAAGAACTATCTCCAAGATCTTTCGGGAATTTCTGTAACAAGACTCAATGCAAGATTCATGTCCTATTTTTTTGGTGTAGATCCAAAAAAGGGAATTCCCCACGATATGAAATCTATAAAAAATCTTCTCTTGAGGAACGATGTTGTCTTTTGTGGGGGATTAATATATTCTCCAGAACAAACATCAGATTCTACTGCAGTAAGATTAGCAAATTACCTAAAAACCGATTTTATAAATTTGACAAATGTTAAGGGACTATATGATAAAAATCCTAAGAAACATAAAGATGCAAAATTCATTCCAAGGGCAACAATTCAGGAATTTAACGATTTAGTTATGAAGATAGAATCAAAACCAGGGATGCATGCACCAGTAGATCATACTGCTATGAGGATTATCAAGAAAAACAAAATAAAAACCGTTATAATCGGGGATGATGTAAAACAATTAGATAATTTATTGAACGGAAGGGAGTTTATTGGAACGATAATTGAGGGTTAGTCTAAATTTATTAGTGTTATAAAATAAAAAAATTTAAAAATTACCACTCAACTTCTTTTACACTATCAACTCGCATATATTGAAACTCGCCTTGTAAATAATAGAATTCAAGACTGGTCTCTACCTGGTCATCAAAATACCTCAACTGATACTCTTTATCGGTTTTAGGATTAAAAAGTTCAATAATCATCTCATTTGTGTTTTTATGTTTTATGAAGACATAATGGCTATCGACTTCAAGAGCATGACTATCAACAATTACCTTGTCTCCTTTTTTGAGATTTGCAATTGGTTTGGACTGCCTCTTTATTATCATAATGTTCAAAAACATTCTATCTTTAAAAAGCTTTTCAGACTAAAAACATAAAAGATTGAATTCGTAAGTTTTATAAAGCAACATTTCACTGAGTTACCATGGTATTCAAAGCAAATGTCAGCTATAAAGAAATTACTAGAAAATACGAGTCCGACAACGAGAGTCTTGTTGGGATCTTAATCGGAGATAAGATTCCCGGTGAGCAAATTTCTCCAGAATTGGAAGGATATGAATTAGAATTGAAGGGAACATCAGATAAGGCTGGTTTTCCAGGATTTAAGAATCAAAAAGGACCAAACTTAAGAAAAGTTCTTTTGAAAAAGGGTCTTGGAATGAGAGACACAAGAGAAGGAGTAAGAGTAAGGAAGACAATTAGGGGAAATGAAGTTTCTCTAGACACAGTTCAATTGAACTTACAAGTTACAAAAGAAGGAAAAACAAAAGCTACAGAGCTTTTTAAGAAAAAAGAAGAGACTGCAGAGCCTTCTGATAAATAAAAACATTTATAATGTATAGATTTCTAAATTAAACATGGATTCAGAAGTATTTGGGGGTGAGATTCTAGAGCAAATCCCAGAGGTTTTTTCTTCATCGGCTCTTTTACAATCAACCATTTTTCGTTTAATCTCATTTACAGTTCTTATCTTAGTTTATTCTCTTTTCATATTCTACTCTTACAAACTCTTTTCAAGAAAGAACCTCTTTAATTTTAACTTCAAGGAGTATCTCTATTCATCTCATCCAACAATTTCTTCTTTTTTTGGATTTTTTGTTTATCTGGTTGAATATATTGTGGTTCTCCCGTTTTTCATAGTCATTTGGTTCGGTTTCTATTCAATCTTTTTACTTGTTCTAGCTAAGAATTTGGAGATAAATACAATTCTTTTAGTTTGTACAGCATTAATTTCTGCAATAAGGATTAGTTCATTTACTAGCCAAAATCTCGCTCAAGATTTAGCAAAAATGCTTCCATTCACCCTTCTAGCTCTAGCATTAACTGGCGAAAGATTTTTTTCATTGAACTTAATTTTAGAAAGAATTTCTGAAATTCCAGAACTTTTATCTTTAATTCCCACATACTTAATCTTCATATTCCTAGTTGAGATAATCTTTAGATTTTTTGATGCAATCAAAATATTTGTCTTTAGGGAATAAATTTCTACAAACCCTGAAGAGTTCTTACAATCCTTGAGACATTCACTGGACTCAGAGTCCATCCCTGTTTCGCAACTTCTTCTGACAATAGGTTTTCTGGAAAAAATCTGCCTTCCATCCCAGGATACATCTCAACCCCCACAACACCTTCTAGCATTCCATCCAGGGTCAATCTGTAAAAATCATCTGCACCCCCTCGAGCAAAGCTCCTCCTCACTAAAGTTCCAACTGGAAGGATTCTTCTTTCTTGCATTGTTTTGAAGGGGGGTACCCTAAGAATTCTGCATATGTTCCGTTGCTTCTGGAGATTTCAGTCAAGTATTTTACTATTTCCTCATATACATCTGAATGAAAAATACAAGATTCCATATAGGCTCTTTAAAAACAATGTTTTTAAGAATTTATATTGTAACATTTTCTTTCCACAAACCCTTAAAAACCTACATTAATTCCGATATACATGAAAGAAGTAGATATCTCAAAACTTGAAACAATCAATGTAGGAATTGTTGGACATATAGACCATGGAAAAACAACTCTCCTTTACAAACTTAGTGGGAAATGGGCAGATACACATTCGGAAGAATTGAAAAGAGGAATCACAATTAAATTAGGTTATTCTGATGCAGTCATAAGGAAAGAAGATGGAAAACTAACCACTCAGAAAGATTCTAATGGAGAACCTGTTAGATATATTACATTCGTTGATGCTCCTGGACATGAGATGTTAATGGCAACAATGCTTTCAGGAGCAGCGATTATGGATGCTGCAATTCTCGTAGTTGCAGCAAATGAAGGAATAAAACCTCAAACGAGAGAACATTTAGTAGCACTGAAAGCAAAAAACATAAAAAATGTTATTGTCGTTCAAAATAAAATAGACTTAGTTTCGAAAGAAGAAGCGATTAATAATTTTAAGGATATTAAAAGCTTTGTAAAAGGAACTATTGCTGAGAATTCCCCCATCATCCCTATTTCTGCACAGCAAGGGATAAACTTGGAAGTCGTTTTAGAAGAACTATGCAAAATAAAAGTTCCCGAGCGAGATCCAAAGACTTCTCCATTATTTTTTGTCGCTAGAAGTTTCGATATAAATAAACCCGGAACAGACTTACAAGAATTGCACGGCGGAGTACTCGGAGGAAGTTTAAAGAAAGGTATACTTAGGGTTGGAGATGAAATTGAGCTTAAACCTGGACTGATTCAAAAAAAGCAAAATCAAATAAGTTATATTCCTGTAAGGACAAAAATAGTTTCCTTGCAAAAAGGAAACTTTAAATTGAAAGAGGCCTCTCCAGGAGGAAGTTTAGCTATAGAAACAGACTTAGATCCTTCTTTAACGAAGTCAGATTCATTAACGGGTTCTGTTATTTCTACTAATGGAAATCTTCCAGATATAAGAGAAACAATTGTTCTAAAAGTTTCTCTATTTGAAGAAGTCTTTGGAATTGCCGAAAGAGGAAAAGTTGAACCTCCGAAAGTAAGTGAAATGATTATGTTAAGTGTAAACTCTTCTACAACTGTGGGCACAATAAAAAAGGTTAAGCAAGACCTAATTGAACTCTCATTAAAAATCCCCATTGTTCCCATAAAAGGAGAATCTGTAGGAATCGCTAGAAATTTCCAAGGCCATTGGAGACTTATTGGATTTGGAGAAATAGTAGAAAAAATTTAGATTTCTATAATTTTTCCTCTTGGACCAACTTGGAATACTTTTGTCTTTTTTATCTTCTCCTCTATTCCTTCTGCCTCATGAATATGTGAAGAAATTACTATGTCTGGTTCAAAATCTTCTATTATTCTTCTAAGAATATAACTCCCTCCAAATCCCGAAAATTCTGCCTTACCTCCGGCTACATGGAGGTGAGAAACTAAGACTTTTTTAGTTTCTGTATTCTTAATCTTTTTCATAAGATTTTCAATCATTGTAAAATCTTTTTTATCGTGGTTCAATCTAAAATTTGCATTTCCAATTCCTAAAAAATCTATCTTTCCTTTTCGCAAATAATATCCTTCAAGGTTCTTTGTACCATACATCTGTTTCATAAATCTTACATCTAAATCATTGTCCCAATTTCCCGGAACAAATATTGTTTCCAATCCCCTTTCAGCAAAGTGCCCAATTATCTTCTCTTTTTGAAACGGGGAAGATATGTCTCCTGCTAAAACCACCAAATCAACATTGTTCCTCTTTGCCTTCACAGCAAGATTTTCGGCAATAGCCTCACTACCATGAATGTCTCCTGCTGCTAAAATTTTGAGTTTCTTTTTCATACATCCGATGGAAGAAATAGACTTTATTAATTTATTCAATAGAAACCGTCCCGAAGAGGACTCTACTCAAGATTTGCATTTCGCAAAATAATCTAAGTAAAAATGACATTTGCTCAAAGCGAATCTTTCGCCTCTAACTTGGTCAGAGCTTCTCGTCAAACGTCCCGAAGAGGACTCGAACCTCTGACCCTGCGGTTAACAGCCGCATGCTCTACCTACTGAGCTATCGGGACTTATCACTACGAAAAAAAGAGCTTATTTAAATATTACCTTTCTAGTTTTTTCTAAGAATTATCTGCTAATCTTTTCATAGAATCTCGTAAACCCAAATCCTCTCCCTTAAAATTCAATTTATTCAATTCAGCATTTTGTTTCTCGAGATAAGCAAAAACATTTCCATGTTTTGAACCTTGAATCAATGAAATTATTCCCTGTACTGCTTGACTTAGATGTTCATTGTCCACGATTATTCCCACACTGTTAGAATTCAAAACAACTATCCCTCCAGTTAATTCCTCGATAGTCCTTTTTGCCCTTCCCCCAGTACCAACCAATCTTGCTCGTATGTCTGTAAGGTTTTTCCTATGTGTGTGTTCTTTAATATTTATAAATTCTAAAACAAAATCTTCATTCAGAAGAAGAAGGGCATTTTCTATATCAAATCCAAAATCAACAGCTTGTAAAACCTTCTCTACCAAATATTCATTCAATTCATTTCCCCTTATAGCGATGGATCCTTTGTTGAATTGAATTTTTACCTTTACCTTTGATTCGATAACTGGAATAACTTTTCTTATTTTTCTTAAATTTTCAACAACAAGTCTGTGGGTCATGGTTTATATAAGAATTTAATATTTATAAAGTTTGGTTAAAACTCGCTTTCTGAAACTTTGAATAATCCATCTCTCTTTAATTTTTCTATTGCTGCCTTAGTATACTTGAAAAGAATATCTCCCTTATCATTATCAAATTCCCAAGGCTCAACTATGATTACATCACCTTCCCTTAACCAAAGTTCTCTCCTCAATCTTCCAGGGACTCTACAATTTCTAGTCTTCCCGTCCATGCAAGAAATAAGCATTCTCCCAGCACCAACTCGTTGAGTAATTACACCAATAACTTCTCTTCCCCTAGGCATCTTAACTCTTACAGGAGCATCTGGATTGAATTCTCCATTGTCCCTTCCACTAAATCTTGAATTTCCCTTATGAAATGCCATAAAGACTCTAAAAGAAGTGTGTTTTTAAAGATGATGTTCACCAACGAGATTACCTCAGAAAGCTTTTTAAATGGGGTCTTATGAAGTGTTCTCCTGTGAGATTAATAATGTTTGAGAGAATAAGATATAAACGACTTGCAAGAGAATACTTTAGACCTAGTGAGTCTACTTTTGTTACATCTGACGATTTCCTAAAGGTATTAAAAGGCGAAATGTTCAATCCAATAAGGTTAGAAAATCCAAAGACTTCCTGCGATTATGGGTTTATGGTTGTTGGTGTAGATAAAAAATCTCCGATTAATTCTTGGGCTGGACAAAAATGGGGTTCAAATGGTTATGAAACTTCACATTCTGAATCATGGTGGTACGGAAAAATCAGTGCAGAGAGTTCTTCCAGAATTATAATTCCTCCAAGAACACAAATCGATTTTCATTATAAATCGAACTCTTACCTCGGAGGAAAAATTCATATTTCTACATTTGAAATTGAACCTTGGTCTTTTGGAGGATTCATGCAATCTGATAAGGACTGGGGTAATCGAATTCTCGTGTCTAATCTAAGTGTTGAACAGGTTGTTAATGCAGTCAAGCAGGTTTATGCTGAACAAAGAGATGCCAAATTCTATCTATTAGACAATCTCAGTTAAATAATTGTTTATACATAGAATCTTGAAAACTTTATCCAAGCACTAAAGCGAACGGAATTCCATTAATTTTAGAAATCCCTTCCTTGAAAATTAGATTCACATCAATTGCAGTCTTACAACTTTCATTCCCAACTATATTAAAACAAGCATCTTCATTCCTATAAAAATTTAATAAATCTTTAACTTCTTCCCCAGTTTTTTCTTCACCTAAAAAAAACTGTCCAGTAAGATCTAGTTGTCTTTCTCCTTCCTCAAACTTCTTTCCAATCAGGTCGGAGTCGCATACAGCTACCGCCAACCTAGTTGCTCTATGTATTTTAACTAACATAAGCCTAGAACTCTTTCTTCATTCCGTTTGCAATTGCCTTCTGAGCATCAGCTTCAGACATGATCTTACACATTCCACAGCCACAATCTACACACTTTCCCTTTGCCATGTAGCCGCCACGCGAAGTCTTTGTCATGCAACCATCTTTCATCTCTTTCTGGCTCTTACATTTCATACATCTTGCTTCCATTTTTTTACCTCCTTAAAATTTATGAACATTAATTTTTGCCCCACATGCTAAACATTTCAAATAGTCTCCCCCATTTTCTTGAACTATTTCTGTATCTGGTTTTTTACATTTCGAACATTTCACATATTCATTAACATAAAGTTCAATCTTCTTTTCAATCATCTCGGAGGAAATTTTCCTTCCCAAGATTAATCTCTCTCCAGCGATTTCCCCATAGGATGCCAAATTTTTATATAAAAATTGTGCTAAATGCTCTTGAGGTCTCCTCAAACACAGAGCTAATTGCATAAAATTTATAATAATCGTTTTGTTACTTCCCTCGTGCATAATCTGAACCTTCTTAATTTCAAATCTATCACAAGGCACCACTTTTTCAACACACTCATAGGCACTATCTAATAATTGCTCATATTCCATAAAACTCCGTGTAAAAGAAGCTTTTTAAGCATTCCCAAACACGAAACGAAAACAAAAGCTTTTTAAATACGATTCATCTTACAAAACAGAAAAGTTCTGGTGCTTGGTTTTATTCTTTGTACAAGAAATTCAACATCAGATAATTTTAATTCAAATGGAAGACGAAATAAAAAAAAATGTTTTGAAAACAGGAACAAGTTTGGTAGGTATTGTTTGTAAAGACGGAGTTGTAATGGCAGGGGATAGGAAAACAACTCTTGGTGGACAGATAGTGTCAGATAAGAACACTTTGAAGGTAGTCCCCATAAATCCTTATGTACTAGTATCTGGAACAGGAGTAGCCTCAGATATAGAGATGTTAAGAAAAATAATTGCAGCACAATTGAAATTGAAGGAACTAAGGGATAAGAAGAGACCTTCAGTAAAGGAGTCTGCAAATCTTGTAGCTTCATTTGCCTATAATAACATCAGACAACCTTCTATGATTCCATTTATGGCTGGGACAATGGTTGGAGGATATAATGAGGATGGAACTGCAGAGCTTTATTCTGTCGGACCAGATGGCAGTTTAAAATTTGTTAGAGATTTTGATGCAAACTTCTCTTCAGGAATGCCTTACATATTGGGTTTGCTCGAAAGACAATATAAGAAAAATTTATCAGTAGCCGAGGGAATCAAGTTAGCAATTGAAGCAATAAAAGCTTCTTCAGAGAGAGATACTGCTTCAGGTTTCGGAGTGGATGTGTTTACAATTACTAAAGAAGGTATAAAGCAGGTCTCTAAACAGAGAGCTGAGTCAGTATACAGCGAAGAATAATAATTCTAAAATCTTTGCTCAATAAAAAATGACAGACATATTAAAAACAGTTGAACAGGAATTACCTAAGGGTGTAGTCAAATCTATGCTTTTTGAAGGTGCAAACATAGTTGTCTATACAGATGATGTTTCATTTTTAAAAGAAGGAGATGCAGATATAAGGGCTGTTGTAAACAAGATAAAGAAGAGAGTTGAGCTTAGAGCAGATGATAAGATTCTAATGGATAAAGAGAAGGCTGAAAAAGAGATAAGGCGACTAATCCCTGAAGATGCGGATTTAACTCAAATTATCTTTGATGTTCCAAGAAGTATAGTAATTATTGAAGCAAAAAGGCCAGGGATAGTTATAGGGAAGGCTGGATCAATTCTTAAGGACATAAAAAATCAAACCCATTGGTCTCCCCTAGTTCAGAGAAGCCCATCCATAAAATCTAAGATTACTGAGAATATTCGTTCGGTTTTATATTTAAATAACAATCAAAGGAAGAAATTTTTAAATGATGTTGGAAAGAAGATTTACAAAGAATGGGACCCCTCCAAGATTGACGAATGGGTGAGAATAACTGCATTAGGTGGAGGTAGACAGGTTGGTAGGAGTTGTTTTCTACTTCAAACACCTCAGTCAAGAATTCTGATCGATTGTGGAATTGATGTTTCTTCCCAAGGGGCAGATAAATTTCCATACCTAGATGTTCCTGAATTTAATATTAGTACAATTGATGCTGTTGTTCTTTCTCATGCTCATCTAGACCATTCAGGATTATTGCCTTATCTATATAAAATGGGTTATGAGGGTCCAGTTTATATGACTCCCCCAACTAGGGACATTTCAGCTCTTCTTGCCTTGGATTTTATCGGAGTTGCATATAAGCAAGCTGCTACACCTTTATTTTCCTCAACTGATGTTTCTGAGATGGTAAAGCACTCAGTCTGTTTAGACTATAATGAGGTTACAGATATAACTCCAGATATAAGAATTACATTTTACAATGCGGGGCACACACTTGGGAGTTCTGTCATCCATTTCAATATAGGAAATGGACTTCACAATTTTGTATATACTGGTGACCAGAAGTATGGGAAGACGAGGTTGCTTGATCCTGCAAATAATTATTTCCCTAGGGTTGAAACCTTGATGATTGAATCCACATATGGGGGAAGAGAAAATGTTTCTCCACCAAGAAGAGAAGTAGAAGAAGATTTTATAGAATTCATAAATAAAGTAATTTCTCGGGGAGGGAAATTGCTAATTCCAGAGTTAGGTCTTGGTAGATCTCAAGAGACAATGCTTATTCTCGAAGATGCTATGCGGGCTGGTAAAATTCCAAATGCTCCAGTTTATGTGGACGGAATGATTTGGGACATCAATGCGATTCATACTGCCTATCCTGATTTTCTTTCAAGGAATACAAAAACTGAAATATTCCAAGACAGAAATCCTTTTCTTTCGGAAGTGTTTAAACAAGTCGGTTCTGCTCAAGAAAGAAAACTAGTCCTTGAAGGCAGGCCTTGTATCGTTCTAGCAACTTCAGGTATGCTTGTTGGCGGGGCATCTGTTGAATATTTAAGAGAATTTGCAGATAATGAAAAAAACGGAATTGCTTTCGTATGTTATCAACCTCCGAATGGATTGGGTAGACAGCTTCAGGAAGGAACAATATCTGAAGCGAGGTTTGAAGTAAACGGGAAACAAGAAGTTGTTCCAATAAAACTTGAGGTAAAAACAATAGATGGATTTTCAGGTCATTCATATAGGAATGAACTTATGGCATATATAGCTAATATAAATCCCAAACCAAGAAAAGTAATCATTAATCATGGGGAAATATCCAGAAGTCTAGATTTAGGTTCTTCAATTTATAAAACATTCAAGATTGAAACAGTAATTCCAAAAAATTTGGAAACGATTAGATTGAGATAAATTTTATTTATCTAAGGGCTTCTTATTCCTATAATCTCCTTACTAAGATCCCTCGTCAAACTTTCCGAAGGATTTTGATTATAAGCACAAGATTTACTCATCCATATAATCTAATATATACATTTAAAAATATATATTGTAATTTTTCAGTAAAAACAGAAACTTGCACGATAAACTTTCTAAGAGTGCCGTATTCAGGGTCTATAAAGCTTATAAGTTCAAAGTATGCTTAAAGACAGTTATATTCCATATTTTTCTGCTGAAAAATACATCTCAAATGCCGTAGCTTTTCG
>CAZJUG010000008.1:0-31474 GCA_964549155.1 Candidatus Woesearchaeota archaeon | reverse complement strand
CGCATATTCTAAAATTATTTTTTGTTTCCATTTTTATCTGAATATTGAGAGAAATTTAGCATAGGATATATTTGACACTCAGTACAGCAAGGGCACATCTCCCTACCGCCCAGTTTATAACCCCTCACAAAAATACCCCTCTCTTTATTGCCAATTAGTCTTGAGCTGTTTATACAGGGATAAATATCTCCATTCGGCTTAATAAAAACTGATATATTGCCCGCAAGACATTTTATGCCACTTTTTTTAGATCCAGTTATTGTTTCCTCCCCATTAAGAAAGGCAAATAATATGTCTAGAAATGGATCAGAAACTTTTTCTTCGGACATGTACTTTTTTAAAAAATCAAGTTGCTTTCTATTTATCATAAAATCATTGGATTCTACATTATGGTAAAAAGTGTCATTTCTTGTAGCAATCCTAAAACTTGAAGTACAGCCTAGTTCTGATGCCAGACTTCTTATGTGATTCAACACTTTTCTATTGCAATTGTCAGGTATTATGGTGCTTGAAAATATAATATGACAATTCTTTATTTTCAAATCGTTAATTTGTCTTACTGTTTCTATCACGCTTTTGTAAGTGTCTACTCCCCTAACTGCCTTATGGACTTCCCTATCTCCATCAAGGGAAATGCAAATATAAACGTCTTTGATTTTTGATGCATACCTTAATGCGAATTCTTTTGCCTTGAGTGAATTAGATCCGTTCGTACTCAAGAAAAGCATTCTTAATTTCGGCATGTTATCTACAATACTATCTGTGACCTCCAGCAGGTCTTGCCTAAGCGTTGGCTCTCCTCCCGAAATACATAAATCTTCAGTTTCTCGGAACTCTTCTTTAGAATAAAACTGCCTAAATTCTTCGGGAGTCATCTCCATTGATTTGTTTTTTATTTTCCAAATTGAACACATTTTACACCTGCTATTGCATCTTTCCGTAACTAGTTGGTTAATTGATTTAATCATTTTTAAGTTTATATTGTGGACTTATTTTCATATTGGCAGATATAAGCTCTTTATAATTTCTTTTAATTTTAGAAATTAACAGATCTTCATCATAAATTAAATTCGTCCAAGAAAGCGATTTATTTCCACTTATAAAATAATCAATTGCTGCAATCACTCCCTCTTTTATCTTTTTTAATTTGTTTGTTACCAAGACAGGATATTGAATCGGTCCATATCTACAGAACCCTAAGGGACTGTCAGATGATAACGACTGTGGACTGCTTAGATCACACCTATCTAAGTTAAAAAAGGTTAAATTTCTTAAATGTAAAAAGTTAAATAGATGGGCAATGGAGGTATCCGCTGTTAAACCCATAGCGAAATCATATCTTTGAATATCTCTTTTAATTTCTGAAAAAGATCCGTAATTCTTAAAAATTATATTTTTCAAGCCCATTGTAGCCAAAAGCCCCCTTACGCAAGAAATCCACAAAAGATGAGAATAATTATTCTTAAATCCTGAAATAATAATTATTTTTGACTCTGGATAGAATTTATTAAAATGTTCTGCAACATGTAATATTATTTCCTTTGGAATTGTCTTTATATTCTCTGATCCAAATGGATTTATAATAATATTTTTGGTTTTTGGTTTTTGCGGAGTTTGCTTATTTTCCTCAACTTCAAAGAACGAATAAAGGCATTTTCTCATATAATCTTCTATATTTTCCCCTCTAAGCAGAATTTCTTCTCTTTTAAAATGATAAACATTGATTTGCCCTGACTCCGGAACTATAATAAGATCCCTACCGCAAACTAGAGATGGAAAACCCCTCTCAGTTAATTTATTAACTAAATATTTAGTCCTACTCCATTGATTATCTATCAAATCTGCAAATATGCTCAAATTCTTATCTGAAGCTATATTTCCTATATACCCCTGCGTGCTTGAAACAACTTCTAAATTTTTGTAATTTTCAGAATAAATCGTATTTAACCTTAAATTGAATTTCTTAATAAAGTTTTGAATTAAATATAGCCCTATAAATGAGTCCCCCAAGAATGAATAGGGATCGTAGTAATTTACTTCATGATGCTTATTGCATAATTCTTTAGTTATTTCTCTGAATTCATCCAATGACTCTATTTCCTTATACTCGACCCGCCTTGTTATCTTTAATTCTTCTATTAGCTCTTTTCTCTGGAAGCTTCTGATTTTCTCGCCTCTTAAAAACAAAAATATGAGAGTATTCTTTTTTGATTTAAATCCCTCAAGGTGATAACTCTCTAAAGGAAAAGGAAATCCAATATGCATTAACTTCTGTTCTCCTCTTCTTAATATTAGTTGCAAATTATTACCAATTTTTATATTTCTATAATCACTCATCTCTCTTTCGAAAATGTTTATACTATCCTGTATTTCCTTTTTATAAGTTAAGATTTCTTTTTCAAGAATTTGTTTCAATTCTTCCATATTACAAACCATATTAAACAATTTATTAAGTTATCTCTTTTAGAAAGAATTAAAAACAAGATAAACATCTGAAATCCATGAGAATATTCTTATCTGGAGGTGGATCAGGGGAGAAGTCTAAACAGACCGACTTAGCCTTTTTAGATACAATCGATAAGACAAAGCCTGTTTTGTATGTACCCCTGGCAAGAAAAGCACCCTTTGACTCTTGCAGGGAATGGATTATCTCCAATTTTAAACCCCTTGACTTTAGCAACTTCCGAATGATTGAAAGCTTTGATGAGCTTTGCACGCTTGACCTGTCCAAATTCTCTGCAATTTATATTGGCGGAGGAAATACTTATTCACTCCTCAAGGGATTAAAAGAAAGTGGCACACTAAAACTATTAAAAAATTATATTGAAAATAATGGAATCTTATATGGTGGTAGTGCTGGAGCAATCATCCTTGGCATGGATATAAAGACATCAAAAAGCAAAAATGAGGTTTTGTTAGAAGACGAGACTGCATTGTCTGCCATATACAATTTTTCCGTATTTTGCCATTATAAGGAAGAAGATAAACAAAAAATTTTAGATTATAAAAAACAAACAAATAATAATGTCATTGCATTACCTGAAGATGCTGGTGTTTTTATTGACAACGAAGAAATAAGGGTATTTGGACCAGGCAGTTTGTTTATTTTTGCCCTAGACGAACTTGAAGTATTGCCTGGTAAAACCCTCTCCCATAAATTTATATAATGCAATCATTCTAAAGTGGTTATGGAACGGACCCTTATAAGTCAGCTTTCTGGGAGAAAAAATAGCGATGCATATTTAGCAGGACATGTGACAAATATTAGAGCATTTAAGCAATTTAGATTTCTATTCCTGCAAGACAGAACAGACACCGCACAAGTAGTTCTTCCAAATGAAATATATAATAAACCGCTTGGACAAGAAGACGTTGTTGGTGTCATTGGGACAGTTGTTGAACAACCCAAGAGTAGATATGGTGGACTTGAAGTCCTAGCTAAAAATGTTGAGGTCTTGTCCTCTGGAGAGGTTGGCTTTTCCATGCAAGATAAACATTCTTCAATCGATACAATGTTAAATCAGCGAGCAGCAAGTTTAAAATTAGCAGCAAATCAATATATATTCACAACACAATCTGAATTAATAAGACAACTTTCCTTCGCTTTACATAGAAATGGATTTACAGAAGTGAAGACCCCAAAGATTGTAGCCTCTGGAACAGAAGGTGGTGCAAGTTTATTTAAAGTAGATTATTTTGGAAGCCCTGCATTCTTATCACAGTCTCCGCAATTATACCATCAAATGCTCATGACTGCATTTGAAAGAGTTTTTGAAGTAGGTCCTTGCTTTAGGGCGGAAAACTATGCCACATCAAGGCATGTTAATGAATTTACTTCCTTAGATGCAGAGCTGGGATTCATAAGAAATGAACAGGAGGTTATGGATATTTTAGAGTCTTTATTTAAAGGACTAACTATTATACCCTCCACTGATACTACATTTCCCAGAATGAACTATGATGAAGCAATAAAAATTAGTAATCTGGGAGTGGGCGGAAGGTTAAGCGGTGAAGACAAAAGAGCACTTGGTGAAATTGCAAAACAAAAACATGATTCTGATTTTTTATTTGTTTACGGATTTCCGAATGAAACAGCAAATTTTTATATAATGCCTGGAGAAAACGGGAGAACCCGAAGCTTCAAACTTATTTATCGCGGACAAGAAATATCGACAGGGGGACAGAGAATCCATGATTATAAACAGCTTGTTTCAAACATGCAACAAAGAGGAATTGATTCGTCTAGGTTTCAGTCCTACTTGGACGCATTCAAATGTGGAATCCCTCCGCACGGGGGTTTTTGCATCGGACTGAATAGATTAACAGCTCTATTAGCGAATTCCGATAACGTCAAAAAAGGAGTTTTATTCCCAAGAGACCCAAAGAGATTGACTCCCTAGAAACTTTTAAAAACAACGAATAACTATCTATTCTGCTCAACTTCGGTTGGATTATTTGACTTCGGTCAAATATGGGAGAGCAGATTCGTCTATTCTCCCTTTTATATTCTTTAGGAAGTTATTTAAATATCTAGTTTCAAGATTTATTATGGGTTTTTTAAAGAATCTATTTTTTAATACGAACAATGAATGGAAAAGACTAGAATGGAATAAAGTTCCTGGATGGGTAAAAAGAGAATTCGGAAAAAATTGTCCAAGTCCTGTTTCTCGACCACCACATTTTGAAATGAAATTTAGGGGCAAAACCTTCCATTACAGAGTTATTTATGAAGAAATAAATTGTAATAAAACAAAATTAGAGTGCTTCAGAAGGAAAAGGAAAAAGTTAAGATAGCCCTAAAATTTCCTTTTTCTCTTGATTTAATTTCTTTTTCTAGTTCATCCGAACTTCGGCAATAACACAATCCAGCATACTTATTTAAAAGCTAAATGAATATATCCTACTATGGAATACGATGTAATCTTTATCATGGGAGAAAGATATTGTGACTCTCCGTTGTGTGGAATTGCGATTCTAAAGAGACTTTTAGAGAAAGAAGGATATTCTGTAGGAGTTATAGAGGTTCCGAAAAAAGAGGAAGACATAATGAAACTTGGTAAACCGAAATTGTTTTTTGGGATTAGTTCGGGGAGTATTGATTCGATGTTGAGAAATTATACCGCTCTTAAGAAGAGCAGAGCAGAAAAAGAAGATATGAAATATGTTCAAGAGGTTCCAGATAGAGCAGTTCTGGTTTATAGTAATTGGGTTAGAAAATATTTCAAGGATTCGAAAATGGTTTTGGGGGGAATTGAAAGTTCATTGAGGAGATTTAGTCATTATGACTATTGGCAGGATTCTATTAGGAGGTCTATATTGTTAGAATCTCGAGCAGACATTCTTGTGTATGGTTATGGGGAAAAACAAATCTTGGAAGTTGCAAAGAGAATCTCATGCAAAAAAGATTTATATGGTATTGAAGGAACTTGTATTCGTGGAAAGAAACTCCCTGAAGATTTTATTCTAATGCCTAGCCATGAAGAAATTTTAGAATCTAAGGAAAAATTTTGCGATATGCAAAACTTGCTTTCAGGAACGAAAAATCTTGCACAGAAGACAGATACTTTTTATGTTTTACAATATAAATTTCCAGTTTATACTTCTAAG
The DNA here is from genome assembly GCA_964549155.1 of Candidatus Woesearchaeota archaeon. Taxonomy (GTDB): domain Archaea; phylum Nanobdellota; class Nanobdellia; order Pacearchaeales; family GW2011-AR1; genus CAKZRD01. The sequence goes on along the minus strand of CAZJUG010000008.1, from coordinate 25,867 downwards.
GAATTAGATTCTTATTACGAACTTCCATTTACTAGAAAGATTAATGTAGACTATTTGAAGGGATTTGAATTTAGTGTGGTTACACATAGGGGTTGTATCGGAGGATGTAATTTCTGTTCATTGAAACTAATGTCTGATGGAAAAATTGTTTCTCGTTCTGAGGATTCCATATTAAGAGAAATTAAATATATTACAGGTTTGCCAAATTTTAGGGGAAATATCGACGACTTGGGAGGTCCTTCGGCTAACATGTACGGAATGGATTGTAGGCTTTGTGAAGGAGATTGCATTCGTTGTAAAAAGTTGAACAGAACTCAATCTAAATTGATTGAGCTAATGAAGAAAGTAAGAAAAATTCCCGGAGTAAAAAATGTATTTGTTCGGAGTGGGATAAGATTTGATTTGGCTAATGATGAGTATCTTAAGGAATTGAAGCCCTTCATTTCAGGAACATTGAAAATTGCTCCGGAGCATGTCAGTCCGTCCGTCTTGAAAGCAATGAACAAAGACCTTGGGAACTTAGATGAATTCATAAAGAGATTTAATAGATTGAATTGTGGAGAGCTTTCATACTATTTCTTGGTCGCACATCCAGGGTCAACAATGGAGGATGCTAAAGAATTAGCAATAAAGAGAAGAAAACTAAAAAATTCTGAGGCAGTTCAGATATTTACTCCGACACCAATGACTGTTTCCACCTGTATGTATTATACTGGTTTAGATCCGAAGACAAAAAAACCAATTTATGTCCCAAAATCTTACAAGGATAAAAAAGACCAAAAGAGAATTCTAGGTTTGGATGATTGGAAAAGAGACCTAAAGAAAGCTGATTACTCCCTTGACGATTAGCAAAATGCTAACAATGAACCAAGCGGGAGCATAAAAGTAGATTAAAATTCCAGCTAAAATATCCAATACACCCATCGCAGCACATAAAATGTTCATGTATTTTATTTGTAAAACAAGTTTAAAAGGTTTAATCTTTTATTATTCCTATGGAAAAGAAGTGGTTTGTTTATATAATTGAGTGTTGCGATGGTTCTTTTTATACAGGCATCACAAATGACCTAGATAAGAGGATGGAAACTCATTTGAAGGGGAAGGGAAGTAAATATGTCGCTAGAAAGGGATTTAGAAAGCTTTTGAGAGCTAAAGAATGTTCAAATAAGGTAGATGCTTGTAAGGCTGAATATTTTGTGAAACAACTCCCAAAGTGGGATAAGCTGGCTTGGTTTAGGAATTCCTTGAATACATAGCCTTATAAGCCCTCTTTTTGATAAATTATTATGGCATTCAGAGACAGAAACGATAGAGAAAATTCCCGAGGAGGATTCGATAGAGATAGCCGTGGTGGAAGAAGTTTCGGCGGTGGAAGAGGTGGAAGAAGTTTTGGAGGAGATCGAAGAAGAAGTTTTGGCGGTAATCGTGGGGGAAGTTTTGGAGGCGGTAGACAAAGAACTGAAATGCATGATGCTATCTGTGATAAATGTAAGAGTGAGTGTAGGGTTCCGTTTAAACCAAGTGGAGATAAGCCTGTTTTATGTAGTAATTGTTTTGAAGCACAAGGAAACAGACATTCTGATTCGAGAAGTGAAAGAGGAAGTTCTGGAGGGACTTCAGGAGGAGTTTCTGTTGCTCAATTCAAAGAACTTGAAACAAAGGTTGATAAGATTCTTTATATTTTAGAGAACTTAGCAGAAGATGATGATGATGATTCTTCTGAAGAGGAAGAAGATTCTGAAGGAGAAGAATAATTCTTTTTGAAATTATTTAAATACATAGGAGGAAAAATGAAAGGAACAGTAAAATTTTACAATAGTATGAAGGGTTTTGGTTTTATTATTGGCGAAGACAAGAAAGAATATTTTGTGCATAGTTCAGGTATCAAGGGAGATGCAGTTATTGATCAAGATGATTCAGTTACATTTGATGCAGAGCAAGGCGACAGAGGCCTTAAGGCAGTTAATGTAACAAAGAACTAAATTTTTTTAGTAAATGATTTTTGAATTTTTTAGTTAGTGACTACTGAAGTATTTTGTAATCACATCCTCCCTAAAGGAAGGTTATGACTAACTCCTTGGATAAAAAAGAGTTATAAACCCCTGAAATGATATTTATGTATGAAAAAAAAGCGGGTAAGTGCCTCCAAGCTGAAGTTTTGGATATTCTTAGTATTTCTTATTTTATCTACTCTCTTTTCCATTTCATTAGGAATCTTTGATATAGATCAAACTGCGGTTGAGGGATTTTTGAAAGCGAACCCCTATTTTTCAAAATTAGTCTTTTTTGGAATAATGACTATTGCAGTCGCTACAACTCTCCCAGTAAATCTAATTGCCCTTGCAGGACTTTTTGTTTTTGATTTTTATATTCTCCTATTGATGGTTTCTATTTCTATTCTTTTAGGAGTAGTTATCATGTATTTCATTGCAAAACAACTAGGAGAAAAAGGATTTGAGGAATATGCAGGCATAAATGGAACAAGAATAAATGTATTGCATAAACTCATGAAAGAACACCGATATCCTTTAATGACTCTTCTTTCTTTTGTTTATTTTTTCCCTTCAAATATGGCAGGAGTAACTGCAGCATTTACAGGAACAGAATTTCCAAAATTCTTTGTGATTAGCTTTTTTGGAAATGCAATTAATATAATATTTTTTATAATTTTGGCTAAAGGAATAATGGTAAATAATTTCTTAATCTCTTCTGTTTCATTAGTTATCCTAATTTTGAATACTTTAGTTCCCCTAGTAATATACAGAAAGAATATAAAAAATGTTTTCAGATTAGTTTTTGGAAATTAGTTTTGTTACCTTTTTATAGGAGTAAAGACTTAAAAAGACTTATTCATAATAGTATCTATGGATCAAAAACTGAAAGAAACATATGAAAAGTATGCTAAGCTTGGCAAGACGAATAAGGTAGCCCAGTTCCTAGCAGGGAATCTTATTAGAGCTGTAAGAGCATCATTTATTGATCTCCATGTAGTTGGAAATATTCCAAAAGAAACCTCAATCTTTGTTCATTATCATATTAGCTCAATAGATGCTCCATTAATTGCTCAGTTTTTGGCATATAAAGAGAATTATATTCATGGATTGATGAACAATAGAGCATTTGAAAGAAATCCCATTCTTAATTCTCTTTTCGGAGAGATACCTTTTGATTCTTCTATAAAAAGTAAGGAAGATTTTAGATGGTCTCTAGAAGAAGTCAAATTTTGGTTGGGAAAGAATAGTTCTATCCTAATGTCTAATGATGGAGCTACAGAAAGACATCGGGGAAGAAGTCTTGAAGAAAAAATTGTTTCGGATTTACATGCTAGAATAGCTAAGAAGGAAGGAGTACAAATTGTACCTGTCTCTCCTTATGTTTTCAAGCCAGAAGATATTTATATTTGGCAAGGTAAAACGACTTGGAAAGAGTTAGCAAGAAGATGGAGATTGGATTACTTCTTAGGATTTGGAGAGCCAGTAAAACCTTCAGATTATGCAAATCATAGAGAATTAGCAGAAGAAGTAAAAAAGAGACAGATTTTAATGTATGAAAAATTAAGTGAAATGGAAAAAGAACATAGAGAAGGGACATATAGTTTAGTTAAACATCTTGGGGCTAGTCTAAAAAAAGGGTTCAAAATTGATTCTCCAAAGATTTAAAAATGTCCTTTTAGTGAGCCCGTTATGGTAAGCAAACGAGGAAAGAAAAGAAAGAGAAAGAACCAGAGAACGAAGGGAAAAGGAAGAGGTAACGGAGCTAGAAATAGGGCGAGAAAGTCTAAAAAATAATTAGATTTCATAACCTTTAAAAACGAACTTCTTTTAATATTTTTACCCGTCATAGCTCAATGGTAGAGCGCCCGGCTGTAGAAGTTAGCATGGACATTTCCGCTGTTTGCGGATAGGATGAAATGCGATCAGACAATATTCGTTAGAATGTTGGCAGAACCCGAGTTACCCCAGTTCGATTCTGGGTGACGGGATGCATCATATCTTCTTCAGAGATATGATTTCTCCCATAATTAAATGTCTCAGTTCAATTCACTTCAACCGCTCGCATAGAAGGTTGAAGTCCCAGAGAAATTTCCTATTTCTCTGAGTGGGTGACGGGATGTTTCTATTTGAAAAATTAAGTTTTTCGGTTTGACTTTTGTCATATTTGACTCAGAGAGAACTAAATCTGTTAGAAACTTGTTTTTTAAGATTATAACAAAATATAAATACCCTTATTTAGTAGTTACAATAGTAATATTTATATAGTCTATGAAACTTCTATTCTTATGAAACATTTAAAAAAACTTGAAAGATATACTCCAAAGATAATCTCCCTAAATCCTCAGAGAGTTATACCTTACCACCAAGTGTTAAATATAAAAGAAAAGCTTATAAAAGACTATCAAAAAGGAAACTATATTCCTCCAATCCCTGTTTTTTCAGCTCCAGAAGATTTTCTAGATGAAGGAGATTATATCAACTATAATGGTCATCATCGAACTGAAGCTGCCAGGATAGCAGGAGTATCTGCATTGGGGATTCTATTAGAAAGTTGGCAAGATATAATATGCCTAGATAATAACCCTCCTTTTTGGAAAGGTGAAGTTTATCCCGAATTGATAGAAGGACTTGATAGAGATTTTGAAGCACATCGAAATTTTATAATTCATTCAGCAAGACAATTCAAAAAGTTAAGAGAGATTGCTAACACTAAGAACATAAAACTTTAGAAAATACTTTCTTCTTCTTGCTTTGGCTGACTCTTCAAATTCTCTTTTATTCTCTTTATTGCTGCACGAATATTTTTATTCAACTGATTCATAGAATCTTCAAGTTGCTCTTTATTCTTTGTTCCAGTACAAACAAGTTTACCATTGCTGAAAAGCAAGAATGTTGCTGTAGGTTTAACTAATTTATAAACGAGTCCAGGAAATTGTTCTGGTTCGTATTCTGTATTTTCTAATTCTAAGGAAAGAGTATTCAAATTTAAATCCAAATCTATACTTCCAGAAGCAACAATATTTTGAACATTTATTTTTGGTTTAATTGTAACTTTTACATTTATTCTTTTTAGTTGCTTGATTACTTGAGTTATGACCTCTCTGACTTGAGCAACAGATTTAACCCCCGTACAGACAAGATTTCCAGACGAGAAAACTAACACTGCAGATTTAGGCTTTTTTATTCTCAAAACAAGTCCAGGAAATGTTTCTGGGTTATATTCTGTATTTGGTTGTGTTCTAGCCAGTTTTGACAAAGAAACCTCTTTTTCCAAGGAAGTTGTAGCAACAATATTTTGAACAACCAAGTCGTTCTTCTTTTCCATAGCCTTTATAAAGGATTTTCCTTTTTAAAGCTTTGCTCTAGACTTCGAAACTTCTTTCCTTATTTCTTCCAATGAAGATATATCATTCCAACTTTTATCTGGCCTGTATCTTAAAATCCTAGGAAATCTCAATGCATAACCTGAAGAATATGATGGGCTTGCTTGGATATTTTGATAGCTAACCATCACTACGATTTTTGGAGAAACAGTTACAATATTCTCTTTTTCTTCTTCAACTAAGGGAAGTAATAATTCAGTCATCTGCTCATAAGTTAAGCCCTCTTCCTCTTTTTCCTTCAACCCCGAAGATACTCTTCCAACTTCTAGGAGTTCATCTCCATCTCGACATGCTAAAATAAAAGATGTCAAAGAACCACTTCTTTTTCCAGTTCCGTACTCTGCTCCCATGATTACCAAATCCATTTCATTCATCAATGGTTTTAGTTTACACATATATCCGACCCTTCTTCCTTGTTTGTAAGGAGAATTTAGAGATTTTATCATTATTCCTTCTTCCCCAAGTTTTAGAGCTTCTTGAAAAAACTTATCTGCCTCTTCTTCACTATCTGTAATTATCTGAACCGCAGGCCTTATTTGAAATGGCTCTTCTTTTATAATCTTTTCAATTACTTTTCTTCTTTCATTGAAAGGTTTATTTATCATATCTTCTCCTTCGTAGGATAAACAATCAAAAACATTTACCTCCACAGGCAATTCCCCAACTAATCTCTCTATTTCATACTTCCTCTTTATTCTTTGGCTAACTGATTCAAAGGGGAGATATTTTTTAGAATTTTTGTCAAAACCCACTATTTCAGAATCCAAAACAAAACTTTTTCCAACCACATTCTCTTTTATTTTTTCAACAACATCTGGAAATTGAGAAGTTACATCTTCTAGTTTTCTTGTAAAAAGAGAAATTTTCCCAGAGGATTCTTTATTAATCACCATCCTGAAACCATCATATTTTTGTTCGATTGCAGCAGGCTTTCCACATACTTCAAATGCTTCAGTTAAATCAGATACCTTCACAGCAAGCATTACATTTAGTGGTTTTCCCACAACCAATGAAATTTTTTCAAGCTCCTCTTTTCCCTTTTTACATGCTCTAAATATCTCTGCGAAATCGTTTGATAAATCGTATTTCTCTTTAAGCAATTCTTTGTTTTCCCCCCCAAGGAAAGCTTTAGAAAATGCATCGAGAATTGTCGGAACAGAAACCCCTACTCTAAGATTTCCTAAGATTGTTCTAGATAGGTATTTTGCTTCTAGTGGGCTTGCAAGAGAAAATAATTCTGAGATGAGTAAAATCTTCTTTTCTATGGCTCCCTTTCCTTCTAGAACTGCAATTTTTTTTAAGCTATCTAAAACATCTGAGACTTTGATTTCCTTCTTGAATAGAGCAGACTGATTTTTCTTTTTGATTAGAAAAAAAGAAACATCTCCCAAATCTCCCAATCTTTTAAACTCGTTCATAACCTCTGTAGTTTTTATTCCAAAAGACTTTGAGATTGCCTTTACTAAAATCTGTTGAGAAATCCCCAATTCTTTCTGGTTAAAATCTGGGAAGACCTTGCCAACCAAGAGATAGACAAACTCCGGATTTTCTATTTTTTTTAGAAACTCTGCTAGAATCTCTGTTTTTTCTAATCTTTTAGTAGTTTGTGAGAGGGATTCATAAAGATTGCAGAAATTTAAGTAATTCATGTTTATCATAAACCCTTAGATTTTATATTTTTTTGTATCTCAAGAAACTTTTTTCCCTGAATTACTAAAAGAGGATTTTTTACCCGAGATTTTAGTTTTTTATCCAGAGTAGCCAAAACTGTTCCGAGATTATTCTTACAATAATGAGCTAGGGCATTATCAACAACAGGATTTGGCAAGGTTATAACTTCTAGGTTTTTCATTTCTTTGAGATTTGTTTCAAACATTTCTAAGAAAAGAGCAGCAGCATGCCTATCCTTAATTTTTTGAGAGTGATCTAGTGAAATCTTCTTTATTTCTTCTAGAACACTTTGAGGGATAATCCAAAATACAGGCTCTTCCACAATTTGATTGATTAGATTGAAAAAATCTATCTTTTGCTTTGTACAGGTTACAACAAAATTTGTATCTATTAGGATTTCCATGACTAATTCAGTACAGCAAGGTTTATATAATTAATTAATCTAGTTTTTGTATGCAAGAAAAAGAGAACATTATTCGTATTTTAAAGGAAACATTGGTTGCATTGAAGAAGGGAAATAGTTTAAAACTAAAATTTCTTTCAGACCAGACGAATCATACTGCAACAATTTATCAAGACCCCGACAATATTATCATTGCCGTTTTAGTTTATACCATTGGGAAAATAGTTGAAAGGGAGAATTATCATAAGATGGAGGGGTGGGATTTTTTTATAGAATCTTTAACCAAAAATCTTAAAAGAGCAATAAAGTATTTGGAGGGGGATGACATTGGAGAGTTCAGAAATTCATTAGGACAGATTAGAAGTTCTATAAATCAAATAGAGGGAAGTTTGAGGGATTATATTAATGATGTCTTCTACAAGGCAGGAGTTAATAAGGCCTTTAAGTTTTATGAGCACGGGTTAAGTTCTCAGAGGACTGCTGAGTTGCTGAGAGTTTCTCTTTGGGATTTGAATTCTTATATAGGGCAGAGCAATATTTCAGAGGCGAAGATTTCTGAGTCTGTACCTATAGCGGAAAGATTAAAATTAGCAGAGGATTTCTTCAAATGAAATTCCTAATATTTGATGCAGGACCTCTAATTTCCTTGACTTTGAGTGGAATGCTTGGAATTTTGGAAAAAATGAAAAAGGAGGGGATAGAGTTCATAATTACTCCCCAGGTAAAAAAAGAAGTTGTTGAAAGAGCTATGACTATTAAAAAATACAAATTGGAAGCTGTTAAAATATCAGGGATTATAGAGAAAGGAATATTGAAAGAATCGAATAATTTTGTCAAAGATGATGAATTGGCTAAGGAGACAGCTAAGATAATGGCTAATTCAAGGAAGATAATTTCCGCAAATTCTGAAAGTGTTAGTTTAATCCAAGAAGGAGAAGCTTCTTGTCTTGCATTCTCAAGACTTTGTGGAATGGAAAACCTGATTGTAATTGATGAAAGAACCACTAGACTGATTAGCGAGTCTATTGAAAATCTTAAGGAAGTTATGGGGAGAAAATTACATGCAGATATAAAAATTAATAGAAAAGAATTGGATTATTTTAATAATTTTAAATATATCCGTTCAAGTGAACTTGTTTTTATGGCCTTTAAAAATAATCTGATTGATCTAAAAAAAGATACAGAAACCCTGGATGCTCTTCTTTATAGTCTCAAGTTTAGAGGTGCTGCAATTTCTTCAAGAGAGATTGAAGAAATGAAAAAACTTATATGATTTGTCCTTGATGTCTAAAGATTTATAAGTATATTTTTTATAGGGCTTAATATGGATTTAATAGAACAAATTAAAAAAAGGACAGAGGAATTTTTTTCCGATTCTAGGGGAAGTCATGATTGGGAACATACATTAAGAGTTTACAATTTGTGTTTACACATGGGTAAGAAAGAAAATGCTGATATGAAAATACTGTGTATATCTGCGATTTTGCATGATATCGGAAGAAAACACCAAGATGAATGCAAGGGTAAAATTTGTCATGCTCAAAAAGGAGCGGAGTTAGCAAAAGAATTATTATCTGAATTTGATTTGAGTGGAGAGGAGATTGCACAGATTATTCATTGTATAGAAACACATCGTTTTAGGGGAAATAAAATTCCGATTTTAGATAAAAATTCTATTGATGAAATTACTAAATTGATAAAAGAAGCATTTGAATTGAAAGACGAAAAGAAAAAATTGATTAAAGAAGTTAGAGAAGAAATTGACAGTTATTTTGATATTTAATTAATATTAATCTAAATAAGACTAGTGCAAAGATGCACCCAACTTTCAAGAATCCAAGAACTATTGTTTAACTTCAAATGCCTTTATTCCCATTTCCAAATTATCACCACACTTTTGCACCAACAAATTCTTATAATCATAGAAACTTCTTCTGGAAAATCCTTTCTTTTCCCATTCCTCGACTCTTTCTTTATCTGTTTTATACTTCTCCAGGAGATCATTAAGTAAAACTAGCTTAGGATTTATCTTCATTTCATTTAATAGAATCTTCTTCCAGGAAACTTCTTTATTCTTACACTCTTTAAATAAATCTAGACCTTTAACAAAAGTCCTTAAACTAATCTCGCAGAACCTAGAATACTCTTTAATCAAATTAAAAACCTCTAACTTCTCTTCTAAAGCTACTTCCTTTTTAACTCCAGAAATAATCTCTCTAATCTTGTTTAAAATCTCCTGGTCAGTAGGATTAAAATAAATATGCCATCCTCTATCCTTTAAGGCAGAAACCTTCTTGGTTAATTCTCTAAAGTTATTAGTCAAAATGCAAACTTTAGATTTAGTTTCATAACTAGGCGGAACTTCAGCATTTTTCAATAAACTAGAAGTAGTATGCCAGGCAATTTCTTTTATATCGCGAGTTTCGCAAAACATCTTTAATAAACTCAAAGTCTCGTCGCTATTTGTCAAACCATCAATGTCATCAAAAAGTAAGGGCTTATGTAAATTCTTATAGCCTAAAATAAAAAGCTGTAAGGGCGTAATATGGCTTAAAATCCTTAAATAAGGCTCTTCGGTCATGATAGATTCAAAGAGCCTAGACTTTCCAAGGCCTCCTCTAGATTCTAAAATCAATAAATCAGAATTCCCATTCTTGAACATATTAATAAAAAAAGAAAGTTCGCTATAAGTTCTTACTATCATCTAATTCCTCCCAGGCCTTTAAATCTCGCTCATCTCTCATCCTATCATAACATTCATCAATATAATCTCCTAGTTCTTTTTCTTCATCAAACATTTGTGCCCTCCGTTTCTATGCTGTAGAACTCTGTTTTATTGAAAATAATGCTGTCCAGGATTGGAAGGCCTAAGCTTTCCCCAGAATCTTTAAGTTTAACATAAACTTCTTTATCTTCATAAGAAGGAGCAAGATTCCCAGAAGGATGATTGTGGGCTATAATTATCTTGCTAGAATTATTTATTAAAGCATATCTAAAGACAAGTTTAGCATCAATTAAACAAGAATCTAAACCGCCCTTAAATAAAACCTTACTAGAAATAACCTGGTTTTTAGTGTTTAAACATATTACTAAAAAGTTTTCCTGGCTGAAATCTATGTTTATCCTTTGAATCTTACTGAATAAATCTTCTGGACTTTTAACAGAACCTTCAGGCTCTTTAATCTTTAAGAGTTGTTTCATTTAACTAAATCCTTTAAACACATATCAAGGAAACCTCTTGTTTAATTAAATTTTCAGTTTCTAGAATTAGTTTCAAGGTTTTTTCAATGTCTGAAATCAAGCTTAAAACTGCCTTGTTGATGTCTTGGCCTTCTGAATATGCTTTCAAATATTCAAAAGCATTTCCTAGCCTTTCAGTCTTCTTCCTGGACATATAAACCAGAACAGCCGAGGCAAACTCTGCAACAATTTCTTTTTGTGCTTTAGTTCTTTTATTAAGAAGGCCTGTTCTGTCGTGGCTCGCGTGGGCTAATTCATGAAAGAAAACCTCTTCTTCTGGACTAGCCATATAAATCTTTTTTTCTGAAGGACTATAAGCCCCATATACTCCAGAACTAAAACCAGTTGATTCAACATTTAAGCCCCAGGATTTCGCAACATCTAAAAAGCGGAACTCTGGAAGAGGGAGGTTTTCATATTCTAAAGCCTGGCCTTCTGTGTCTTCTACTCTAAACACTGGAACAGGCCTAAAGCCAACAAGTCTTAAACGCTCCTCTTCTGAATCTTCTTTCTGTTTAACAATTAAAGGAGCTAGTATATAGAAGGCCTTAGTATTTGGTTTTAAATATCTTCCAGACATCTTCCAGGAAAGAAAGCCTCTGGCGTCTTGTGTACCATTTGCGAAAGCTATAAGTTTATTTCCTAGACTCCAAGAACTAAGCGGAATGTTTATTTCTGGATTGGTCAGCAATGCAATAGTTTCAGGAATATTCCCAGATTCGAATAAATCCAGAATCTTTCCGATTGCTGAGCTTATTCTTTCTTTCGATAGATTTTTATATATTTGTTGTTCTTGTTTCATTGTCTTTTACTTAGCGGTTAGAGACAAGGGAAGGCTTCGGCCTTCTCTTTTTGTTTACTTTTATATAAATTGTTGTTACCAAGACTTTATAAATCTTTCGGTTTGGGGGTGGGGTCATTTCACGGGCAAGCTTTTCTGAAAGGGGTAATAGTGGTGTCAATAACCTATATAAAACTAAAATTAAATAGTAACACCCATGTATTCTAGCTAAGAAAATACAAAGATTTATAAAGGCTATACTTCTTTATATGTTGTTACTAATGGTATACATAACTAAGAAGAAAGTAGGAGGGCATGAATATTACTATCTGGTAGATGGTAAAAGGGTAGATGGCAAGGTCAAGCAGAAAATGCTGGCATATATAGGGGATAAAGAAGCTCTAAAGCGATTGTATGAGAATATTAAGGGGAAGATTGAGCAAAAAGTTTATAATCTTGGTAGGTCAAATGAACCCATGGAAGAGTTTGATTATAAAAATATAGAATGTATCTCCTTAAAATACTATCAAGAAATCCCAGTAATAACCAGAATTAAAAGTGAGAACAACTTTGTTTTTCTGCTAAAGTTTAAGAAATTTGAGAGAGTAATAAAGATTGATAGGAATAATGAAGAGATGCCATGGAGAATTCTAAAAGAAATTTATTTGACTAACCTTCTGAAAAAAGAAACAACAATACCTGTTCCGGAGATAGAGTTCTACGAGACTAATAGAGAAACAATCTCCAATCATTGGATGATTATGAAAAAAATGGGGGAGTCAGATTTAAATAAAGACTTTCTAAACAAATTAGGTGTGGAAAAAAGATTTATTGAACTCGGGAAAATCTTAGCTTCTTGTCATAAAGTAAGTTTAACTGAACAAGGATTTATTTTTCACGATAATTTGGAACAGAATCCTTTTATTGAGACTATAAGGAAAGAGTTTAAAGAGTGCACTGAAAAATTATTATTACGTGATAAAATTACTCCAAAAGAACTAGAAATTGCGGAATCTTTAATATCTAAGGCAAAAACTAGTGAAGAAGCGGTTTTATGTCATAATGATTTCGGACCATGGCAGGCAGTTACAAAAAGGGGGAAAATAACCTGTATAATTGATTGGGAACTTGCAATATCTGGATATAGTGTGTATGATTTTGCAAAAGCAGAGCTGATGATGAAAATTTGGTCTGGGAATACAAGATATTTTAGACAAGGTTATGAGCAGATAAAGAAACTGCCCTCAGATTATGAATTAATAAAGGTCCCTTATCAAATTTTAGAAACAATAAAAATAATGGCCTTTTTTATAGAAAATGAAAACAACTTTAAATTAGCAAGAGAAATATTTTTAAAATTATTAAAGACCCCAGTTTAAATCTCGTTAATAGCATCTCTTATCCCATTTAAATACGCAATTCTACATTGCATAACTCTTTGCCTGTATTCCAAAACATCTTCAGAAGATATTTTTTCAGAAATTTTATTCATTCTTTTCCACTCCCATTCTGGACCAAATAGTTGATCTTCCAAATAAGAAGTCAATCTTTCTTTTGTCCAATTAAAACAAAGTGCTCTTAATAAAATTTCTGATTTGCCTTGCCCATAAGCTCTTTTTTCAAAATATTGAATTGTTGTTCTTTGTGGAGGGATGAGATGAAGAACCTTTATTTTAGGATTAAAAACCAGTCCTTCTCCAGTCATCTTTCTTGCTCTATCTGTAAATGTAAATTCGTCACAAACTAAATTATTATCTCCTTTTAATCCTACATCTTCTGCAAATCCTCCAAATTTGTTAAAATTTTCTTTTGTAAACGTTAAATTTGCTCCCACCAAATATTGATATTCTCCAAGTGTTCGCGTTCTATTACTCCAGTTTAGGCCTGCCAAGTAGCCCATGAAGGGCTCTTTTAACCATTCAGGGGGTGATTCTAAGAATTGTAATGAAACTTCTCCCCCTATTGCTCCTGCTCTTGGATGTCTTTTATGAGTTTTAATAATTTGATTAATCCAATCTTCTGTAGGGATACAATCATCGTCTGTTAATGCGATAACCTCATACTTAGACTTCTCAACCCCAAAATTCCTTGCATTATTCAAGCCAATCCTTGGCAGGAAAAAATAAGAAGAATCCATTTTGCTTTCAAAACTCTGAGTTAATCTTTCTGTATTTTTATCTCTTAACCCATTCTCAATTACTATGACTTCAAAATCAGAGCAAGTTTGATTTGCTAAGCCTTCTAGTGTTCTTTGTAAAAACCGTTGATTGTATGTAGGTATTAATACTGAAACTCTACTTTCCATAAAAATCCTCCAGTAAATCTACAAAAGAGGAATTTTTAGGATATACAAAATCTTTGGGGTAATTATCGACAAAATTATCGATAAGCTTTTTAGCTTGAGAAAGATTTTTAAATAGATACTTCTCTGAAACAAATTCAGGATAACAACACCCATCCAATAGAACCGGTATACAACCAGAAGCCATAGCTTCTCTGAATGAATAGCCAAATGTGTCTCTCTTTGCAATCACTACCTTAGCCTTTCTTAAATTTTTATAATGTTCTTTGCCAGTTTTTATACCTAGATTTACAACATTCGGTCTAGAAGTTATCCTATCGAATATTTCTCCCAATTTTTTATCCTTGCTATTTATATACCCACTAATAGCAAATCTTATGTGGGGCATTTCCCTAGTTAAATTATCGCAAAAAACAGGGTCCTTATCCCAACTCCATCTGTGGGGAATTATTACATCATAGGGTTTTCTTAAACTTAAATTTAGCTCATATTTCTTGGCATCGAATCCAAAAGGAAAAACCCTCACTTTTTTAGAAACCTTTCCATCAAAAAGATTCTGGACATAATTAGAGGGGACATAAATTTTGTTCATTAAATCTACCATTCCCTTCTCAAAATTTTTTAACCAGTCAAATCCTGAAAAAAAATCTTCTTCTACAAAACTTGCACCATGGAATAAAGACCCATACAGAACATTTATCTTTTTTCCGAATAAATAATAATGTAAAAACTCAAGTCCAGGTTGAAAAAAATCTACAAATAAGACCCTGTCTCCATCTTTTAAAACCCTTTTTAATCTTTGTATTGTTTTTATTCCATGTCTAAAGAAGATGTCTGGATTCTCCAAATCCGAATTATTAAGGGTTTTTAAGAAAATGCTGTTTACATCTATAATCTTTATTTTCAGTTTACTTGCGTTAATTGCTCTTTTTAGTTCTTTAGTTATCTCTAACAATGCAGATCCCTTATACAAATTAGGTATTACTAAATAATTAACCATCGATTCCCCCAATTTTTAATAATTCATCTACTCTTTTTTCAAAAGAATGATTAGCTTTTAATTGTGTTCTTATTGAATCAGCAATTACATGATAATAATCTTCTCTTTGTGCCATATCTCTTAACTTGCTTTCAGGTTTATCTCCGATTAGAAGCTCTCTTGCTTCTTCTCCATAAAGTTGAATTGCATAATCAAAAGTACTTGGTAAAATAGGCGTTGTCCCAGAAGCAAAAGTTTCAAACATCCTAGGTGTAACCATTTTCATTTCGTTTAATACCGGCCTAATCAAGATGGGGGAAAACCTAGACCTTCCAATTATTTCCGTAAATTCTCCAAATTCAGTCATATACTCTTGGACATCAATTCTATTTTGTTTAAAAAAATCTAAATTTTGCTTAGTCGCTTCTGGCCAATACTGGTCGGGTATAAGCCAATTTTTTCCAAGCAAAGCAACACGAGGATATAAGTCTCGTAAATTTATTAGGCTTTTCATAAAATCTATAGTCCTATCTAATCGGAACCAGTTTGAACCCAAATACATTAAATCACAATTAGTCTCCGATTTTTCCGAAGGCTCCCTATATCCCCAAAACATAAAGGGATTTACATTTTTAGCTCTAATTCCAAAAGATGGCTGAAAAACCCTATCAGATAAGGCATTAAATGTGGTGAGCCATCTTTGTCTGATTTCTTCACTTTTATGATTACTGTCTCCTTCTGAGGTTGTTATTGGATTACTTTTTCCATCTGCATCAATAATTATTGTTTTTTCTCGCGGAACTACAGAAACAACCTTCTCTAGTTCTCCGGGTGAGTCTATGGGGTCATAAAAGTTGCCATGATCAAAATAAAAAACAAACAAATCAATATCTCTTGAATTCTGTTTTGTTAATGGATACCAATGAGCATTTGGGTTGTCATCGTCATCCCTTATCGGTTCTGGTTTTCCGATTGTAGGAATATGTCGGGCTACTTTATCCTCTAAATATCCGGAGAGTACAAAATCAAATTTTCCTGTCAAGCTTGTTCTATAGTATTGGTAAATAGTCTCTGCTGCTCCTACATTGTAAAACAATCCAGCATTGAAGCATATTTTAGGATTTTTCATTTATCTCCATTATTTGCTGTCCCGTGTATTCTGGGACGCCAAATAAAACATTTATATTGAATGCCATCGTTCCCCCGACTTTTAATAACTTTTGATAGGTTTTATAGTTTTCTCCTTCTCCATATCCTCTATGTCCATCTGTAACTGGGTGGTTTATATGTACAACACCTACATCTTCAAATAGAAACTTGAAACCTCTAGGTCTTGCTCTAAACAACTCATATGCCAAAAAGTCATCTTCATAACCATATCCTTTAAATTCTGGGCTGAACCCCCCTACTTCTTGAAATAAGTCTTTTCTTACAAATCCAAAGTTTCCTGGAAAACTAAACCTGCTTAAATCAGTCATATCTTCTCTAAAAGTAATGGGCAGATCTTCAATTACTTCTTCAAGTAGGTCTGTCCAATTAGTCAACTTAAATCTTCTCTCTATTTCTTCTTTGTATTTAGAAAACTCTTCAATGTCAGAAATCCACCTTCTTTTTGCCCCATACCCATAATCATATTGTAATCTAAAAGAATCAATCCTTGAGAATGCGTCACGAGTCGAAATAAATGTGTCATCATCAATGAATACAATAATACTTCCCGTAGAAGCCTTAGCTCCATAATTTCTTGCGACTCCTCTAGGAACACCTCCCGTTCTTATTATTTTTATAGGGGGAGAGGGACATATTTCAATTTGCTCATCCGGATTATTGTTATCTACGAGAATAATTTCAGCAGGAGTTTTGTCTTGATTTAGTATGGACTGTAAGGTAGTCTCAAGACAATTTCCCTTTGCTTTAGATCCGCTAGACAAGACTACTGTGCTGATATTTACCATTATAAAGTCATAAAACAATAGTATTTTTAAATCTTCCTACTGCAAAGGAATATAAAGGAGATTTAGCTAATCTAAGAATGAAAGTCATTATTACAGGGGGTGCCGGATTTATCGGTTCAAATGCAGCAGAATATTACGCAAGAAAAAAGTGGGATGTAGTTCTTTTTGACAATTTAAGCAGAAGAGGCTCTGAGGAAAACAAGAAATATCTTGAGAAAAGATTCCCCAAGAAGATAGTCTTCATAAGAGGAGATGTTTCAAAAAGGAAGGAATTATGCAGGCTGTATAGACATATAACAAAAGCTGATTTAATTTTACATTTGGCTGCCCAAACCGCAGTTACTACATCCTTAAAAAATCCTGTGGAAGATTTTGAGGCAAATGCTCTAGGATCCTTAAATTTACTGGAATTGGTCAGAGAAATAAAAGAAAAAGAAGGCGTGAATCCAATTATTATCTACTCTTCTACAAATAAAGTCTATGGTAAGATGACTAGTATCCAAACGGCCAAAAGAAAAAAAGGATACATTTATCAAAAGTTAAGTGATGGAATTAGCGAATGCGTTCCATTGGATTTTCATAGCCCCTATGGGTGCTCAAAGGGCTGTGCAGATCAGTATTTCCGAGACTATGCACGAATTTATGGATTAAAAACTATTGTTTTTAGGCAGTCCTGTATTTATGGACCCAACCAATATGGGATTAGTGACCAAGGGTGGATTTCTTGGTTTATACTTGCAGGAATACTAGGTAAGCCCATTACAATATTTGGGGATGGTCTCCAAACTAGAGATATACTCTATATAGATGATCTTATAAGGGCATATGAATTAGCAAGGAAAGATTATGATAAACTCAAAAGCCATATCTATAATATTGGCGGGGGAAGTAAAAATAAGATTTCTATTATTTCCTTTTTGAATCTATTAGAAAGGAAATTCGGCATAAAGACTAGGTATAAGTTTTCTGATTGGAGAGAGGGAGATCAAAAGGTCTGCGTAATGGATACTAGGGCTGCATTTGGAGAGTTTGGTTGGAGACCTCTGGTTGGATTAGAAGAGGGTATAGAAAGAGCTTATTATTGGGTTTTAGATAAAAAAGAAAAAATGGCTCATATAATCTCGGCTAATTAAATTTAAAAACCCTTATTTACAAAATCCTTTATGTCAAATGAGCTAATTTGGATTTTATTATTCTTAACTAATTTCTTTATAATAATTGGGATATTTAAGCTTTGGAAAAAAGAAGGTTTAATTGCTTGGATGAGTATTTCAATACTTCTTGCGAATATTCAGGTATTAAAAACTGTTGAATTGTTTGGATTGGTTGCAACACTTGGAAACATCGTTTACGCTTCTTCTTTTCTAATCACAGATATCCTTAATGAATTATATGGGAAAAAAGAAGCAAATAAGGCTGTTTGGATTGGATTTTATACGATGATTGCATCTACATTGATTATGACATTAGGTTTATGGTTTGTTCCCCATAGCTCCGATTTTGCTCAAGAGTCTTTAAAAACAATTTTTGGAATAATGCCTCGTATTGCTTTAGCAAGCCTTACAGCCTACCTTTTGGCAAACTTACATGATGTCTGGGCATTTAATTTTTGGAAAAAAAAGACAAATGGAAGACATCTATGGGTTAGAAACAATCTTAGTACAATAGTTAGTCAGGCAATAGATAGCGTTATATTTACCATTATAGCTTTTTATGGAGTATTTTCTTCCCAATTTCTTTTACAGATTTTCATAACAACATATGTTCTTAAGGTCATAGTTGCCGTAGGAGATACGCCCTTTATATACTGGGCAAGAAAATTAGTTAATTCTTTAAACTAACTCCAACCCAATCTCATTCGCCTTACTATCTATTTTTTGCATCCAAGCCATCATATGATTAAGCTTTTCTCTTAAGAGAGTATTTTCTCTTTCTACATTAACTAGCCTATTTTCTATCTCTGTCTTAGTTACATCTATTAACAAATCTTCTTCTTGAATAGTATCTCTCATTCCAAGCATTTCAGAGTAATAATGAATCTTGTCGGTCTTCTTCCAACCAAATCTATACTTCAATGCAGACTCTGTAGTGTATCTCGGAAGCCAATAACAGCAAGAGCAATGTCTGAAGTCGTACATACTTATATCACTATACTTCTTTCCTGCAAGAGTCTCTCCCTTTCCAAATAAACCAATAGCATATTTCTTCAGATTTCGATTGATAACTTCTGGACAGATTTCAAATAAGTAGTCATCTGGTTTTTTATTTTTCACTTGGATATATTGCCTTAACAATTCTGGACAAAGCATTAACTTAATTTTTCTAGGGAAAGAATTCTTTTTGTGTACTCTAATATTAAGTTGTGTACAATCTTCATACAAATCAGAAACCTTAATCGGTAAAAGTTCTAATGGAGGCCTTAGTCCAGTATCTATTAAAAACCAGATTAGGACCTTATGGTCAAATTTAGCAGAATCAGCTAGTTGTCTCATCTCTTCTTCATTTAAATAAACCCAACTTGGTTTTTCACCAGTTATATCTAAATCCAAGGTAATATCTTCAACAACAATTCCTTTTTTCCGATTAACTTTAACCCACCAATGCCAAAATGCCTTGAAGACTTTTCCCAATGTATCTATACATCTATATTCTCTGTCTAACCTATTTTTTATAATTCCCCCCCGGAGGTCATGGAACAGGGTATGTAAGTCCTGTTCAGTTAGTTTACTCAAATCAGTTATATTATACTTATCTTCAAACCATCTAGCAAATGTAGTTAGTCTATCTTTTAAATCTATTAATCTCCTATAAGATCTTCCTCCCTTACAAGTGCTAGAACCTACATTTAATCCTAATTCCATATCCTTAACATAACTATAAATCATGTTAGCATTCTGAGAACTTATTCCAGGAATACTCTTCTTTGGAAAAGAGTTCTTGAAGTTATCCCATCGGTTCTTATATTCATTCTCTCTTTTATCTAATCTCTTCTCATGAGCTGTTTTGTCGTCTTTATTCATATTTATTATACGAATATAGTTATTATAAAGCACTTGTGTGTAGACTTGTACAAGTTTTTAATCAAACTATATTCAAAAAAAGACGCCCATATAAACCGACGATTTCGTCATACGCCCATGCAGAGAATCGAACTCTGGGGCCCCGAAGGGCTCAGGTTAGCAACCTGATGCAATACCACTATGCGACATGGGCTTTATGCTTATGATACCATGTCGCTTTTAATAGTTTGCTCTTCCAAACAATACCACTACCTGTAGGTTCGATTCAGGGAGAACCGAAGGGACAGAAATTTTCCTAATTTCTGTATGCGACATGGGCATAGTTTTAATAAAAAAAGAGTAACTTAAAAGCTTATTGATTCTGATATAGTATTTTATATCCTTTAATTGGTACTTCTTTAAAATGACAACAATCAGATAGATTTTTAAATGGTGAAGTTGTTAGAAATATATGGAATTAGACTTATTGAACAAACTTAGCCCAGAAGGTAGAGAACAGATAATTTATTTAGAAGGAAAATTGAGAGAAATAAAGGAAGAATTAGATTATGAGTTCTCTTGTAATTGAAGGAAGACTATTTTAGACCCGAATCTTTAAAAACACCCAAGAACACTTTATCTTAAGGGTCTATAGGATAACGGTTAATCTGTCCGCCTCCAGAGCGGGCGATGGGGGTTCGATTCCTCCTAGGCCCATTTGATAGAATCTCACCCTCCGCTTTAAGAGGTAAAGCTACAGGTCCTCAAAAAAGGAAAACTTTTTTGGGAACTTCAACTCTTGCGAGATTGAAGTGTTCGATTCCTCCTAGGCCCATTAGAATAAACCTATTTTTTGATACTCATCTCAACGAAATTATTTTCTGTGGAATATTCGGGAGTTTTGCTTATCACCTTGAAGGTTATATTTTCGATGTTGTTAGAAGGAAGTTGAAGATTTGTAAGGTTCAAAGACCTCATTAACCCAGGGTTTAATTCTTCTATTGGAAAACTCTTTATCAATTTATCTCCCGTTGAAACATCTAAGGTCACATTTTCAGTATCGATCAATCCCGTATTCTTTATTTCTATGTAAAAGTTTAAATATCTCCCAGATTTTGAGGCAGATATATCTGCAATGGAAAGTTCTGCTTTTGCAGGTTCGGAATATAATTCTATTAAATCTTGAACTATATTCTGCTTTAACTCCTGATTACATGAAAGATAGGGGTAAAGAATAGATTCTTTGTCAGCTATATGATCATATCCAAAAACATGAAGAAGCTCATGGAGTTCGACTAATGGCTCGGAACATTTTGTTTGATATCTAGAGGAATACAACTGGATTTCCCCCTGTATAATTAGAGAGTAGGGATAAAGATCTAAAAATTTTGTTGGTCCGCCCTCCCCGGCTATGAATGTTCTTTTATTTTTCTGGTCAGATTCTATTTCCATAGAACTCTCCGAACATTTTATAATAATTTCTGGTTCTTCCTTTTCGTTAGATAATTCATAAAAATAAATAACCCCTGTTTCTTCAGAGATAATAGAAAATGCTCCTTTCATTGAATCTCTTTTATCTAATGTACAGTCTTCCTGAATGTAATATGAAAGATTATTTTTATTAAATCTCATATTTGGAGCAAATTGTTGTAGAGTCAAACTTACATTTTTGACCTCTTGGATCCCTGATTGAAAACTACTGAAAAATCCTTAGATTCTGAAGGCAAACCACTATAGAGACTATAGAGAAGAAGACTAAGTGAGATTAAAATTACTATTAAGACAAAATTTATTAACTTGGCCATATGAAATTATTTAAATCTCCCTTCTTTTTAAGTTCATCGTATATTTTTTCAACAGACTTATCATTTACTTTGTCGTGATGAATAAATCCTCCTCCGAATGTTTTTGGAATATGCATTAGTTCATGGATTATTACTCTTGTCTGGTCATTGATAGACATTTTATCAAATCTCTCCGAAATGAATTCTAATAAATAAAAACCCTTCCGGTCTAAAGCTATCTGCATAGCTTTTCCCATCGCATGACATCTAGCAACAGTTCTTCTTGAAGAAGAACCAAAACTTCTAAGAAAACCCACATTGTTCAGGTCTACATGAAACCATCCCATTTTATTCACAATTTCCTGAGCTCTTCTTTTCAAATCTTCAGCTTTTTCGTATTTCATTTTTCACCTCAATAATCTTTTCCCGATTAGTCAAACCTGATTTTATTATTATACTCCTTGTAGGAATTGAAAGATGTTTTGCTAATATTTTAACAAGTTCCAGGTTCGCCTTATTCTTTTCTGCAGGGGATGTGAGTTCGATAGTGTATTTATTTTCCCCAGATTTGATAATATTCTTTTTAGTAGAGTTTGGTTTAACCTTCACAAATATTTTCATATTTTGGTTTATTGAACTGAGTTTATATCTCTTTTGTTAAAAGAGATAATTATAAATATCCCTACTTCCTTGAATTTTTAGGAGGTATTGAACATGATGAAATGTGCAGGGTGTGGTAAGATGGTGGAAGAAGTCTGTGCAAGTTGTTGGAGGTGTAAGGATTGTAAAAGAGATTGTCCAAACCATATGGAGAGAACAATCAATGGCAAGGTAAAGAAAAAAAAGTCTTGATGTATTCAGAGCTAAGGCTTTTATAGTTTAAATTTTTTAAAGCTGTATGAAAATCTTGATGTTCGGACCGCAAGGATGTGGAAAGGGAACACAGGCAAAGATATTATCTGAAAGATTGAAAATTCCCCATATTTCTACAGGAGATATTTTTAGAAGTTTGACTGGAGAGTTAAAGGAAAAGGTGGATGCATTAATAAATGGGGGGAATTTGGTTCCTGATGAGCTTACCATTAAGATCGTTAAGGAAAGAATTTCAAGAGAAGATTGTAAGGATGAATTTATTTTGGATGGTTTTCCTAGAAATCTAAACCAGGCTAAAGAATTAGAAAAAATTTATAAAATAGATAAGGTTATAGAAATTTCTATTCCAGACGAAGAATCTGTAAAGAGAATTTCTGGAAGAAGAATCTGTAGCAATTGTAAAGCCGGTTTTAATGTTCTGACAGCTCCAAGACCAAAGATTGAAAATGTGTGCGATTTTTGTGGGGGAAATCTTGTTGCTAGAGCTGATGATAATGAAGAATCTGTAAAAAAGAGATTGAAAACATATCACAAAGAAACAGAACCTGTTTTAGAATTTTATGGTGAAAAAGTTTCTAGAATCGATGGAATGGGCGATATAGAAGAGATTAGTAAAAGAATAGCTGAAAAGATTTATTAATCCCCTTGTTTAACCTCTTTTATGAAACAATTGATTGCCCTGACACTAGCCTCTATGCCACTAATTGCATGGATTCTTCAGTACTACTCCTCCAGAAAGAATAGTCGATTGAACCTGTTTAAACAACATTGGGCTTGCTTTAAAGGAGATTTTATCTTTGTTCCAATTGGTTTTCTTTTTATTTATTCCATTAGGCCAAATTTTTTAATTTGTTTATTTTTTGTTTTTGGTTTAATAACAAACCTATTGGCCCACAAAATGTGGGCAAGAAAAAATAAAGAACGAAAATCAGAGAGTCACTTTTTTTATAAGGACAGCGATAAACTTAATCTTGGGGGCTATGCTCATCTAATTTTTTCAACTATTTTGATTGCACTAATCTTATCTTATCTTTTATTCGAACCTCTATCGCCTATCATTTTTATTGGACTTTGCCTTGTTTTTACAGTGGGAGTATTTATGTTAGTGAGCTCATACAAGATTCATTCTAAGATAGACAAATTTGATTTAATTGAAGGAATCGGATTGATGGGAGCATCCTTAATTAGGATTTTATTTCTATCACTATCTTAAAATCTAGAATAAATCTAAAAGGTATATTGAATCTTCAACTTAAATTTTAGTTTATTTGATTAGGATATTTTTAATTTTTACCTAACTATCTATGATAAAGCCTTCATCCGCATTTGCACGGTCCATCCAATTTTCTTTATTTTCCCTCATATTTTTAATCATTGTGGAAACAACACTCTTTGTAAGGCGAGATATTTTTTTTAACTTTCTGTTTTCTTTTATTTTCATTACATTATCTTTTAAACTGCTCTTTTTATCAGACAAATATTTTCTTGTTTTGAAAATCCTTACACTTAATGGAACTCTAGATTCTTTCATAGTATACTGGAATTTCTAGGAGATATTTTCCCCTGCCAGAAATATTCGGCAACCATTTAGTTATTTTTATTTTTTTTGTAACCTTTTTTTCTTCATCTAACCAAATAGCTATAAAAGGTTTACAAAAGAAAGAGTGAATTGAGAGAGTTTTTTCTTTATTGAAAACAAATAACAGCGGAGGAGAATTTTTCCTAAACATCAAACCTGAAAATTTATTCCATAAATTTTCACAAACTTTTACCTTTATTAATTTCTTTTTCTTATTTTCAAAGTATGTGAAATTTTTCATTTATCTTGTAACAATCTCAATTCCATCCCTATGTTTTAGAACATGTTCTTTTCCTACGGAAAGTTTTGTCCGAGCATCTAGTGCTTTTATGAAATTATTTCCCAAATCTGAATGAATCTTAAATGCGAATTCTAGAGCAGTTGTTCCTTCTGGGACCAAAAAGCAATCTGGGAGAATTCTTCCTTCTGAATCTGCAAGCTTGTGAACTCCTGCAGGGAAAACTGCAATGTGTTTTAATAAGGAAAAAACAGTTCTATCTAAAATTTCTTGAACCCCTGTGCCTTCAGGATATTGTTCCAAAACATTTTTCTTTATTGATTCCAATGCTTGCTTTTGTTTTTCATTTACCTTTTCTTCATGTATCTTAAAGTCTCTGTCTCCCGGAGTATAATCAATCATTCCAGCCTTTGTTGCCTGTCTCAATGAAAGTTCAGAATCTGCAGAGCAAGGTATTACCAAAAGAGTTGGATGTTCTTTTTTGAGAAGTTCATAATTTTCCTTTCCTTGAGGTTTATCGATTTTATTTGCTGCAATAATCATAGGTTTTGTCATGTGTCTTAATTCGTGAGCAAACTTTTTCAGTTGTTCTTCGGTCCATTCTTCTGGTTTCTGTTCATCAAATTTCAAAATCTTCAGAGCTTTTTGCACATGGTCTTCTCTTATGTTTAATCCTGTAAATTGTTTTGCAACAGCCTTAGAAAGTTCCTTTTTTTCTACTTGAAGAGTTCTAGAAAAAACCCTCCAAACCTTGTTCAGTAAACTTAGATACCATAGGTCTAATTCGTTTTCAAGCATTTCTATATCTTTTATAGGATTGCCTTTTCCCTCTTTTCCCTCAGCATCGGTTGTTCCAGAAATGTCTACTATGTGGATAAATG
The DNA here is from genome assembly GCA_964549155.1 of Candidatus Woesearchaeota archaeon. Taxonomy (GTDB): domain Archaea; phylum Nanobdellota; class Nanobdellia; order Pacearchaeales; family GW2011-AR1; genus CAKZRD01. Next base: position 805 of record CAZJUG010000008.1, on the reverse strand, counting down.
CATCTGCTCTGGATAAATCATTTAAAAATTGATTTCCTAACCCCTTACCCTCAGAAGCTCCTTCAATTAATCCTGCAACATCCATTAATTCAACTGGAACGAATCTTGTTTCCCCATTACAATTTCCAGTTCTTGGATTGCACTTCGTCCCTAAATCCTTGCAGAGACATTTTACTCGTACATATCCTACCCCTGTATTTGGTTTTATTGTTGCAAATGGATAAGCCGCAATTAATACTTCCATAAGTGTAGCTGCCTTGAAAAATGTCGACTTCCCACATGAAGGTTTTCCCACCAATCCGATTAACATGGTTTTAATAAACGAGGAGTGTTTTTAAGGATTTAGGAAAGAATTAAATAGTTTATTTTGTTCGTTATTTTATGAAAAAATATCTAATGGTGTTATTACTGGTGATATTGTTACAGAGTGTCTTAGCCAATGAGTACTATATTAGTATAAGGCAAGAAGGAGAGAATCTGCTTGTTAACCATATAATATCCTTAGAAGAAAAGCAAGAAATTTCCATAAGGCTCCCAAAGACTTATGAAGGTCTTCAATCTGACAACGAGTTTGTAATTTCAGAAAATTATATAAAATTTAATGATGAAAAAATAGTTTTTAATTATATTCAACCTAAATCGGATTCTTTTGGTAGATTAGATTACTTTTTATTGAGATTTGAGAGTAGTGTTAAGATGTCTAAATGTTTAATAGATTTCCTTGTTGATAAAAACTATCTCTTAGAAAAGGATATGACCTCCTCCGCACCTTAAAAGGTGCGGTTTCCTAGATGATGCTCGTCTT
>CAZJUG010000007.1:30696-31888 GCA_964549155.1 Candidatus Woesearchaeota archaeon | reverse complement strand
AAGAAATTCATTTCTCCAAACAAAACAACACATTCTCTAAGAATATTCTTGTAAAGTGGTTTTTCCAAATTTCCAAAAAACTGTTTCTTTGTTTCTAGTTTCAAACTCACCTCAGGGAAGGTTATCAAAGATTCGTTTATCTTGTTTTTATCGAGATTGTCTCCGACTACAATCAAATCAATATCACTTTCTTTATCAGAAGATTTTCTAGCATAACTACCATAAACTAAAGCAAATTCTCCCAAACCTTTCAATTGCTCAGAAAGAACCCTCAGTTTTTTATACTTAACAAATAACTCATCCCTTTTATCAATCTCAACTAAAGATAAAAGAATTAAAGATAATTCCGAAGAAAAATTTAGAAAAATTTCCCTTATCACTCTTTTCTTTCCAGTCAGCTTACTAGAACTCAAAACACCAGAATCTTCAAGAGAATTTACATAGCCCAAAACAACATTTGGAGAACAATGAGATCTCTTTATGAGTTCTGTTAATTTTATCCCAGGAGTTTCATATAAGTTCTTTAAAATTCTAAGTTTTGTTTTTGTGCCCGGTATTATCTTTTCTATCATAATATCTCTCCCTCCACAAATTCAAGAAATTTTCTTGCGAGATTCAATATCGCTTCAGCATCTTTTTTACTAATGTCTTTCCACTCATCTACACCATATTGACTTATCTTTCTTAACTCAAAACCAATGTCCAAACAGAGAACATCAGAGAATCTTTCATTAATTTCTCTCAGTTCCTTAAAAAGACTATCAGGAATTAAGTTAAAGTGGTGTAATGCAATTATCAAACACTGATGGTCTTTTGAGTACTCTTGTCGCTTCTTAGAAAGCAAAGCATTCCCTGCGTGATGAACCGCATAATATGCTTTAATGATTGTCCAGTCGAAAGAATCTGCTTTAATTTCTTCAAAAGCTCTACTTAGATCATGTTTTGCCTTTTCAAGCCTAGCAATATGATGGTCTTCAACATCTCTTACAAGTTTATTTCTCCTTGTACAAGACTCAAAAATTGCTTGCAAAGACTTATCCTTCTTTGGAAGTCTTGATTTTATTTTTTCAATTACCATTTTTAATAATAAGTATTACTATTTTTAATAATCCTTAAATATGTCAATTTGGAGCCTAATTTTCTTGAATTGCTATCACCTGTTTTTCTATTAATTCTTCCCATCTATAACTCC
>CAZJUG010000007.1:27786-30596 GCA_964549155.1 Candidatus Woesearchaeota archaeon | reverse complement strand
TTAATCTACATCAACATCTTTTAAACCTTGTATGTCAACCATAAACACAGTTTCATTGTCTGGAAGATTTGGAGAATCAATCAACTTCGCAACTCTTGTGTCTTTCTTTCCTCTTCTCAAATATATTCTATAAGTAGAGGCATGAGCAACAATATTTCCCCCAACAGCCTTGGTTGGATCTCCAAACATTTGTGCAGGGTCTGCCATTACCTGATTAGTTACATATATAGCAACATTGTGTTGCTCACCTAATTTCAACAAATTATGAAGATACTTATTTAACCTCTGTTGCCTATCTGCTAACTGACCTCGACCAGCAAATTCTGCTCTAAAATGTGCAGTTAATGAATCAACAATGATTATTTTTATTGGTTCTCCATCTTTAATTAATTCAGTAATCTTATCTAAAAGCAATATCTGATGGTCAGAATTGAAAGCTCTTGCAACAAGAATATTCTTAAGAACCTTATCTGAATTTGCTCCGTATCTCTCAGCAAGTTGTCTAATTCTTTCAGGTCTGAATGTTCCCTCAGTATCTATATAAACTGCCTTCCCATTCAGTCCACCCTGTTCAGAAGGCAACTGAACATTCACAGCGAGAGAAAGCCCTAACTGTGTCTTTCCACTCCCGAAGGCCCCATAGGCCTCGGTAATGGATTTAGTCTCTATCCCTTTTCCACCCAGAAGGTTATCTAAATTTTTTGAACCAGTAGTTACATATCCAATTTCTTTTCTTTTTTCAGCATAATCAAAAGCACTCGAAAAACCCAAATCCATCATCTTTCTTGCAGCCTGAATTGCTTTCCTAGCAACAGCTTCTCCCATACCTGCAAGTTCTGCTAATTCTGAAGGACCCATCACAGCAAGACCCATTATATCATAAATACCTGCTGCTTCAAGTTTTGCTACAGCTCCTGGACCAATCCCAGGAATATCACTAAGTTTAACTTCGTTCTTTTCCTCTTTCTTCTTTTTCTTCTTTGTAGTCTTTTCAGAAGAAACATCCTCTTCTGAATCCATTGCTTCCTTTATCTTTTCAATATCATCGGCCATCCATTAAAAAAACAAATTCCTTTTATAAAGATTTAGATGATTGAAAATACAATCTTAAAGGCAAGTCTTCCGAGAAGATATAAATCAGCTAACAAAACAAGAACAAATAATACCTCTTCAAAAATCCCCCCAGTTTTGATAATTCCACAAAATTTTCTCTTAGAGATAGGCCAAAATAAACAAACACCAGAAAGACTAAAACAATCAAGTATTAAATGCAAGAAATATCCAAATAAAAAACCAAATCCTGCAGAAACATTTAATACAATGATTAAAAAAGAAAAAAATAATCCAAAAAGTAAGCTATGAAAAAGTCCCCTATGACTAAAAAATAACTGGAAAGGTCTAAAAATGAATATCTTTCCCATCTTAGAGTTTTTGTTGTCAATATCTATGAACAATGTAGAAAAAAGAAAGAATATTCCAAATAGAAAAATACTATCAAAAAATGGATAAGCCATTAAAAAAACGAATAATGCAAAAACAAAATGAGTTCTAAATAACATTTATCTACAAAAAGAAAGACCAATAAAAATGTTCCTATTTCAATGGATGTTCAAGAACTTCTGCTAGATTATCGACATTCACATTTTTTATGTCATCAACAATCAACTCAAGATTATTAAAAAATTGATTTTTTCTTATATTCCCACTAATAAAAAATTCATTTCCTAAAATACCCTCCTTGAAAACTAGAAATTTCTCGGGTAATTTCAAAGATTCTTCTTCTCCAATCTTAGCTATCTGTTCAGAGAATAAAACAACCCTAATATTTTCCGTTCCATCATCCAAAACAAAATTTAAAATCGCTCTTTCTGAAGGGATTATAGTACCATGGGTTTGACATGAATAACCTTCTGGAACTTGAGCAACCCTTCTGTTGCATTCAGGACAAACATTGAAAAACTTTGGACTAAAGACCTGAACAACTATCCCCCTAACCTTGATGTTATCTCCTACATGGACATCAACCAGCTTTTTTTCATGTTTAGCTTGATCAAGTTTTACATCATTGATTAATAAAGAACTTTTCTTCACATCGGAAAAACCAGAAAGATGTAACTCGGAATCTCTAACTGCACCATTTTTTATTTCAATACTATCTCCCTCTTTTACTTCACCACTTTCAATAAGAGAAATGTGATTGGTATCCCACAACACGACTTTTACACTCCCACTATTGTCTGCAACGATTATATTTGCAACTTTCCCCTGTTTTCCGTTTTTATTAAACTCTCTGACTGGAAAAAGTCGAATTACCTTGGCCAGAATATTTGCCTTCCTCATCCCAGGCATTAGTTCAACAATCTTCAATTGTACATTTTCAAAATTGACTCCCAACTCTGCAGCAATAATCTGAGCAGCACCTTCCTTAGAAATCAAACCTGAAAGCTTGGCCCTCCTAGCTTCAATCCGTTTTTCAACTTCTTCTTTAGTCAGATTTGCATGACCTGCAATCCGAGACAAAAGGAACTCATAATTTTGCATAACCAGAAAAACACAAGTTCCTTTTTAAAGATTGTTGAACTTGAGTTTGTACAAAGCAAAATATTGATAAAACAAAGATTTATAAATCATTATGAAAACAAATTACTATGGTAAAGTGTAACTCATGTAACTATGAAGGAGAAGACATTACAATCTTCAATTGCCCAAAATGCGATGAAAAAATTGTAAGATGCAGTAAGTGTAAAACTCTTTCAAGAGAGTACAAATGTACTAAATGCGGATTTCTAGGACCATAAAAGAATGGGCAC
>CAZJUG010000007.1:0-27686 GCA_964549155.1 Candidatus Woesearchaeota archaeon | reverse complement strand
AACCATCTTTGAATTGCATCCCATTCAATAACCCATCTAAATATTCTCGCAGCAGATACCACAAAAAGAATAATCAAAAGACCGAAAACAGCCCAAGCAACACCCTTATTTTCTGCCACAAGCTTCAAAGAATCCTTACCTAAGAAACCTATAAGAACCATCATGAGAAAAATACACACTATGAAAACAGCAAACCAAGAAGAGCTAAACTCAATAAAATCAACCATCTTAGTATTTACTATGAAAAATGAAGCTAAGATAAGAGAAATGAAAAGAGAAACCCCATTATTATCTCCTAAAATACCTGTCTTCTTCAAAACAGCATAAACAACTATAAAAACAAACAAAAAAGAAAATATAGGTAAGAAATAACTTATTGAACTGATATCTGCAACAACCATCTTTAACTCCTAAGACTTACCTGGCTTTCCTCCAACAACAGCTACAATACTCCATGCTATTAAACCAAGAACTAAAATAGCTGGAAAATACTCCTGTAACCTAGAACCAAAGTTACTTCCACCCAAAAAATTATTGCTCCAGTTCCACTCATCAAAAGCCCAAATTACAACACCAATTCCAACAAGCCATCCAATCCACTGCATTTTGTCCTTTCCACTACCATCATCACCTATAAAGAAAAATCCCAATGCAATTACTAAAACAAGAAATACAGCCAGTCCAATTCCAAACTTTGGAAATATTGTTGCAAAAAATGTTGGAACTTGATCATAGAGTAAAGACAATCCTGCGACACCTACAGCAATAATCGCATTAATTCCCTTAACCTTATCTTCCGCACCAAAAATTTTAGTCTTCTGTAAAATTCCAAAAACAATCGCGAAAACAATCATGAATGGAAGAGCATAAGAAAAAACTCCCAATTCACCTAACTTATCTAATGCCTCTGTTATCCCATATGCCATAACAAATTCAGAAAAAACCTATTTAAATACTTTACTAATTGAAACTAACTACTCTTAGAACTTACAATTACATAAACAACAGCACCAATAATAGCCACAAATGCCAAGATTGTATAAAGAAAAGAATTGTCTATAGAAAGATAACCTTTCAAATCTGCCCACCATCCTGTAACATATAAAAGTAATACAACCATAAAAACTGCACTCAAACCTATCAAAGTCCACTTTATCCCGCTTGGCAAACTTCCCATCTCCCCACCAACAAACCCCCACAAAAGTAAGAACATAAGAATAACAGATAAAGCGACAGCAACCCAGGGAATCATTTTAGAAACTATCTCCGTCGCAGCAGAAAGTCCAACGAAAATAAAAGCAAATGCTAAGGCAACAAGAGAATTGATTTTATGAACACCATCACCAAGTATTTTTGACTTTTGAAGAATCGCAAAAACTATAACAAAAGCCAATAAAAAAAGCAAAGCCTCTTGCAAAAAGGGAACAGTTTCAAATAATGCCATAACTAAGCTCCCCTATCATCACTAAAATTTTTAACCATGAAAGATAGAGAAAAACACACTTTATAAATATTTAGCTAACTAATTACATAGCAGAATCAACATCATCAAGAGAGACTTCTTCCTCTTCCTTCACTGGAACTGCTCCCTTGTTTATCAAAATAACATCTCCAACAGCCTTAATAAATTGTTGAGGAACAATTATACCCCTAGCTCCACCCAATAATGAACTCATTCCAGATTCTCTAGAAACAACAATTCTCCAACCATCAATTTTATTATCTATAAGATTCAATTCCTCAACTAGCCCAAACAAATCTCCACCATCAGTGTAAACTCTCTTTCCAATGACCTCGCTCATCTTTTTTATCTTTAGCATATCCTACCTAAAAAACATCTATTTAAATACATTTCTATTCTGAAGTATATCTTATAAATTTGAACAAAAACAAATCTCCACAAACTACAAAGCTTTAAAAAAACAGTACATCTTAAATAAACATGGAAAGAGATAGTCTAACAAAAGAGATAGGAATTATACTGCTGGCAACAGCAATTCTGGCCATATCATTTATTTACCCAAACATAGATTCCATAGAAAAGTTTTTTATTTTTTTTGGAGGATTTACATTAGTAGTTGGACTAAATGTATTGGCTAAAAAAATAGCAGCATACAGATTAGAAGCAAATGTAACAACAAAATTTTGGGAGGTGTATCGTTTTGGATTTCAAGAAAAGAGACATCTGAAAGCTCCCCTCCCTATGCTTTGGTTAACACCTATTCTGAGTCTGATATCTAAAGGAGCACTAATCTGGATGCCGATTTTGGAATTTGATATAACTCCAAGAACAGAAAGAATTGCAAAAAGACATGAACTGTATAGATTTGCAAATATGACTGAATGGCATTTAGCCTTAATTGTATTTTGGGGGATAATTACAAACATTTTACTTTGTATTATATTGAACATTCTAGGATTTAGAGAAATTGCTACACTCAGCCTTTATTATGCAATTTGGTCTATAATCCCCCTAAGCAGTTTGGATGGATCAAAACTTCTCTTTGGAAGTAAAAATCTTTGGTTAACCACAGGAATAATAACACTATTAGCCTTCCTTTGGCAATCAGCTATTTTCTAATGGATAATGGAAGAGATTAAAATCCAACCCCGAGAATATCAGCAAAAAATTCTTGAAAGTTGTAAAAAAGAATCCTGCTTAGTTGTCCTTCCAACTGGAACAGGAAAGACACTTATTGCAATAATGTTAGCAATTGAAAGATTCAAAAAATTTCCCCTAGGAAAAATTTTAATTCTCGCCCCAACCAGACCTCTAATAGAACAACACATTCTTTCTTTCAAAAAAAACCTTCCTGAAGACTGGGCAGACATGCAATTATTTACTGGAAAAACACCTTCAGAAAAAAGAAAAGAAATCTGGAAAACCGCGGAGTTTATTTTTTCAACACCCCAATGTATCGCAAACGATCTGAAAAATAATCTTTACAGCTTGGAAGAAGTTTCTCTCTTAATAGAAGATGAATGTCATCGCTGTCTTAAAAACTACTCCTACAATCTCATATCTCAGATATACAAGGAACAATCTAAAAATCCTCTCGTACTTGGACTAACCGCTTCTCCAGGTTCAGACAAAGAAACCATAACAAAAGTTTGCGAAAACCTTGGAATAAAAAATGTAGAGATTAGAACCAGAGAAAGTGAAGATGTAAAACCATATTTACAAGAAATGAAATTTGAAAAGATTCTCGTTGATTTCCCTCCAGAATTTGAAGAGATGCGACAACTACTAAAAACAATCTATGACGAAAAAATTCAAGAGTTAAGAAACAGAAAAGTTTTTTATTCATTTCCAAGCAAGACAGAATTAATAAAACTTCAAAGAAAAATCTTTACCCATTTAGGAAATGGAAACAAGGACGGAAATTATCTAATGGCTGCATCTATTTGTGCACAAGCCATAAAAATTCAACATGCACTAGAACTTCTAGAAACTCAAACATTTTCCGCATTTTTGGATTATCTTGAAAATCTCAAAAAACAAGCAGATGAAAAAAAATCAAAGGGAGTTCAGAGGTTAGTTCAAGATAAAAGATTTCTTATGGCCTACACTATTGCTATGACAACAGATATAGAACATCCAAAGTTAAAAAAACTTCTTGAGATAATAAAAGGAACTCTTGAGATAAATAAAAATGCAAAGATAATTATTTTCGCACAATTCAGAGATAGTGTCAGAAAAATTTCTGACAGCCTGAATGAATTAGAGGGAATCAAATCAAAAACTTTTGTTGGACAAGCAAAAAAAGGAGAAGGAAAAACTGCAACAGGTTTAAATCAAAAAGAACAAAAGAAGATTATTGAAGAATTTTCAGAAGGAAAAATTAATTGCCTTGTTGCAACCTCTATAGCCGAAGAAGGTTTAGATATTCCTGAAGTCAATGAAGTGATTTTCTACGAACCTGTCCCAAGTGCAATAAGATCAATTCAGAGACGAGGAAGAACCGCAAGGTTGATGAAAGGAACATTGAAGATATTAATAACAAAAGACACTAGAGACCAAACATTCCATTATGCTTCTCAAGCTAGAGAAAAACGAATGCATAAAGCAATTGCCTCTATAAAAGATGAAATTGACAAGGGACAGAAAAGACTTTTCTAAAAAAGAAAATATACATTAAAAAGCACATTTATTTATAAATAAAAAGATAGAACCTGTAATATGGAAGAAAATATCCATATACTCAATTAAAAGATAAGATAGTTTATGTAATAGGTAGTTTAAAGAATAGAGAAAAAATTCTTCCACTGACAAGGGATTTAAGAAAATTAGGATTTAAAGAAGTTTTTGAAGATTGGATTGCCCCCGGTCCAGAAGCAGACGATTTTTGGAGAGATTATGAAAAAACCAGAGGTAAAAATTATAGTCAAGCACTAAAAGGATGGGCAGGGACACATGTGTTTGAATTTGATAGTTTCCATATAGAAAGAAGTAATATAGGAATAATGTGTATGCCCTGTGGAAAATCAGGACATTTGGAATTTGGAAATGTATTAGGATCTGGAAAAAGAGGATATATCCTATTTGATGGAGAACCAGAAAGATGGGATGTTATGTACCAATTTGCAGATGGACTTTTTTTTGATTATGAGTCTTTGAAAAATGAACTAATAGAAAAAGGATGGAAACCGACAGAAAGAAATGGATTATCAAATTTATTTATGTGGTTTCACTGTGCTCGTGAAAACGGACTAAGTATAGAAGATGCAAAAAGATATACTCAGGGAAGGCTAGAAAAGACCATGGAAAATTATAGAGGCTACGAAAAAAAAGCACTCGAATCCAGATACAGCTCAGCAATGGATTTACTTAGATAATATTATCTTGATTCGAATCTTTCCATAGATTTGTTTAACTGATTATTCACCTGTATAAATGTAGCTCTCTTTGAGAATTCTTTCAACTTTCTAGCACCAATATATGTAGCAGTACTCCTCAATCCTCCAAACAAATCCTGTAAGAAAAAAATTATCTCTCCCTTGTAAGGAACTAGACAATATCGCCCCTCACTAGCTCTATGGGAATCTTTCTTTCCGTAATTATTTTTGAGAGCATGGTCTGAAGAACTCCCATAATATTCCTTAAAATATTTTCCCCCAATTTTCTTAAGCAACCCTCCAGACTCCTTAAAACCTGAAAGAAGAGAACCTAACATAACAAAGTCTCCCCCAGCACAAAAAGCCTTAGCAACATCTCCAGGATAAACACAACCTCCATCTGCAATAACAAGACCAACACCATTCTCATTTGAAAGACCATGAGTTGCATCAGCACATTCTAAAATTGCCGAGAGTTGGGGGAATCCAACACCAGTCATTCTCCGAGTAGTACATGCTGCCCCAGGACCAATCCCTACCTTAACAATGTCTGCTCCCCTGAGGATAAGTTCTTCAGCCATTTCATTTGTAACTACATTTCCTGCAATGATTATATGATCTGGGCACATTTGCCTAAGCCTAGAAACAGCCTCCCCAAATCTTTCTAGATAACCATTGGGTACATCCAAACAAATAAATGAAAATTTTTTTAGAAGATTTGCTCGTATCATCTCCTCTAACTTTATAAAATCCTCTTGCCTTATACCTAGAGTATAACCTATATAATCAGGACTATCAAAATCCTCAAAGAATTTTGCGAAGTCATTTAATGAATAATATTTATGAAAAAAGGTTATCATCTTAAACTGAGATAAACTTTTTGCCATTTCAAAAGTTCCAGAAGAAGCCATGTTAGAAGCAATAATTGGAATCCCGGTCCAAACTTTTTTAGAATGATAAAATGTAAAAGTTCTTTCTAATAAGATATCTTTTCTACTAGTAAGAGTGCTTCTCTTAGGCCTTATCAGAACATCATCAAAATCAAACTTTTTATCAGATTCGATTCTCATGAAATATAAAAAGGATTAGACTATAAAAGGATTATGAAACTGCAATCTCTAAATCACAAGATACACTATCTAAATGTCTTCTCATGTCTTTAAAACTTCTTTTAGCCTGAAATTTCTGTCTAGAATGTTCTGCCTCAATCTCTCTCTCATAATGAGCCTCATTTGTAATGAGGGGCAATTTGATACTATAAGGTTGTTTATATTTTGGACCCATAAAACCAAACATAAAGAGAAATTTATAAATCCTTTCTTTTTTAAAAATATGAAATGAAAAAAGAAATAGAGAATATCTTTTCAAAAAAGGAAATTGAAAAACCTAGAGAAAAAATAAAAACTATCATAACCTTAGATTCTAGAGAAAAACAATCTTTGATTGCTGCAAATTTAAGAGAACGAGGGGCGACAATCAATTTTGAAACTCTTGAAATCGCAGATTATCTAATTGAGGATATTGCAATAGAAAGAAAAACTTTCAAAGATTTTCAATCAAGTATAATCGACAAAAGATTAATCTCTCAACTTGAGAATTTAAAAAAATACGAAAAGAAACTTCTGATTCTAGAAGGATTTTATTACAACTATAGAGATTCTAAGATCAATGAAAATGCATTAAGAGGAATGATACTTACAATTTCTCTATCTTTTCAGGTTCCAATTATTTTCACAGAAAACGAAGAAGACACTGCAAAATTCTTGATACTGATTGCAAAAAAACAAGATAAAATTTCTGAAGGGAAAGTTCAAGAGTTTTCACTCAGACCTTCAAAAACAGCAGAAACCTTAGAAGAACAAAAACAGTTTATTTTAGAAGGTTTCCCTGGAATAGGCCCAACATCTTCAAAAAGATTAATGTCTTCTTATAAAAATCTAATATCTATTTTCAAAGCAAAGAAGAAAGATTTGCAAGAAAAAAATATTTTAGATGAAAAGACTATTAAGAAAATGAAAGAAATTTTAGAAAAATAGTTTAGATAATTGTTTCATTGTAAAATCTATACATTATAGAAATTGAAATGAAAACAAAACAATTATAAACCTCCAAAGATTCACTTAGTTGAGGTGATAAAAATCGGGAAGATAATTTCTTTTGTTTCAGTTAAGGGGGGAGTTGGAAAGACAACTATCTCATTAGAAACGGCTGTATGCCTAGCAAATGAGTTTGACAAAAGAGTTCTTTTGATAGATGGAAACATTTCAGCACCGAATGTTGGACTCTACTTAGACTTAACACATAAAACATCTCTCCAAGATGTTCTAAACGGAACAAGTTTTCAAAATGCAGTTTATGAAAGTTATGGCGTAGATGTAATTCCTGCAGCACTAAATAATTATGACAAAACAGATATACTAAGACTGAAAAAGATTATTGAAAGAATAAAGAACCGATATGATTTTATAATCCTAGATTCTTCTCCACACTATTCAGAGATGATTCCGATAGTTGCAGCATCTGAAATGATTTTTGTAGTAACGACTCCCGACTCAGTAACATTGAATACTAGTCTTAAGGCAGCAAAACTTGCTCGTCAGAATGGAACTCCAATAGAGGGAGTAATTGTAAATAGGATAAAAGATCCGTTATATGAACTAAATTGCGAGGAAATAGAGTGGATGTCTGGACTCCCAGTAATTGGCAGAATAAAAGAAGAAAAAACAATGATTCAATGCACATTCTATAAAAAACCGCTCATGATAAAAAATCCAAAAAGCAAATCCTCCGAAGAGATAAGAAATATCTGTAAAGCACTTGCAGGAGAAACTGAAAAAAGAAATTGGTTTGTAGAAAGATTCTTAAAAAATTCAGAGAAATATATGAAAAGAGAACAAGTTAATAGAGAAATTTTAAGGAAGAAAATTTTCTAAGATTATTCTAAAACAGCCTTAATTCTCCTAACACCTGCAGAAGAACTTTCTTCTTTTAGAATCTTAAACTTTCCCAATTCAGAAGTGTTCTTCACATGAGGTCCAGCACAAATCTCCTTTGAAAAATCCCCCACAAAATAAACCTTAACTTTCTCCCCATATTTAGAATCGAAAACACCTTGTGCCCCCTTTTTCCTTGCCTCTTCAACAGACATCTCCTCACAAACAACATTTAGATTTTTTTGGATAATTTCATTTACCAAATCTTCAACTTGTTGAATTTCTTCAGGAGTTAATTTTCTATCAAAGTTGAAATCAAACCTTGCTCGTTCCGAAGTTATATTACTCCCCTTTTGGAAGATAGCGGGATTGTTCAAAACAATCCTTAAAGCTTGATTTAACAAATGTGTTGCAGTATGAAGTTTTGTAGTTGCTTCAGAATCATCTGCAAGTCCAGACTTGAATTTACCTGCAGAAGCAGTTCGAGAAAGTTCCTGATGTTTCTTAAGTTCTTTTTGAAATTCCTCCTTATTTATGCTACTTCCAACTTCTTCAACTATTTCATCAGTTACTTCAGAAGGAATTCCATAACTTTGATAAAGTAAAAAAGCATCTTTGCCAGAAATCTCTAAATTTTTATTTGCCAATTCCATAGCAACTTTTACTCCCTTCTCCAAAGTTTCTAAAAATTTATTTTCTTCTTTATCCAATTCTTCTAAAATTTTAACCTTGTTCTCTTGTAAATGTTTATAGTCTCCATAAATTTTAAAAACAGGTTCTGCAATTTTTGAAATGAAATTCTGTAGATTGAATTTTCTCCCCCGAACAATCGCTCTTCTAATCAATCTCCTTAAAACATATCCTTGTTCTGTATTAGATGGCAAAACTCCGTCAGCAAGAATGAAAACGGAAGCCTTGATATGGTCTGCAATAATCCTAATTTCTCTTTCATTCCCCTTGTAACTTTTTCCAGAAAGTTTTTCAGTTATTTTGATGATTGGTTGCCAAACTTCTGTAAGATAATTATCATCAAAACCATTTAGGATTGCAAGAGTTCTTTCTAATCCCATCCCAGTATCAATATTTTTTTGTTTTGCTTCCTTAAAATTTCCTTTCTCATCTTTGATGTATTGCATTAAGACATCATTCCAGATTTCTACCCAATTTCCAGAGTCAAGACTTTTATTGTTTGCACTTTTCGGAACTGGTTCCTTAGATTTCCAATAAAACATTTCTGTATCTGGACCACAAGGTCCTGTTTTTCCTGCAGGCCCCCACCAGTTGTTTGTAATTCCTACGATTTTTTCCGAGGGAATTCCTAATTTATTCCAAATCCATGAAGATTCATCATCTTTCGGAACTTTTGGGAAACTTTTATCCCCTGCAAAAACAGAAACAGCTAATTTTTCTTTGGAGATCTTTAATGTTTTTGTTAAGAACTCAAATGAGTACCCTATTGCTTCTTTTTTGAAATAATCTCCCAAACTCCAATTCCCTAACATCTCAAAAAAAGTGTGATGTGTTTCATCACCAACACAATCAATATCTCCCGTTCTGATACATCTTTGAACATTACAAAGTCTTTTTCCTTGGGGATGTTTTTCTCCAAGCAAAAAAGGAACTAAAGGATGCATTCCTGCAGTTGTAAATAACACTGTTGGATCATTCTCAGGGACTAAAGAAGAGTTTTTTATTTCCTTGTGCTCCTTACTCTTGAAAAACTCAATATATTTATTTATTAATTCTTTTCTTGTTATTACCATAAAAAATAGAACAGAAAGATATTTTTAAGGGTTTGGATGGACTCACCGGGAATCGAACACTTCAACCTCGCAAGAGTTGAAGTCCCAGAAAAATTCTTGTTTTCTGAGCCTGTAGATTGTCCTCTACAATCGAAGGGTGAGATTCATGGACTCACCGGGAATCGAACCCGGACCACCCGACTGCCAGCCGGATATTCTACCATTGAACCATAAGCCCCTAAACGAAAACAACTACATAAGTTTTAAATAGTTTAGTCTTGGGAAGAATAATATGATAATCTCATTAATATACTCGATTGTTTCAATATCCATAATTAGTTTAATTTCCCTAATTGGAATTTTTTTCTTAGGAATAAAAACTGAAAAACTGAAAAAAATTTTAATTTATATGATAAGTTTTTCTGCAGGAGCACTTTTTGCAGATGCATTCTTACATCTGATACCCGAAGCATCTAAAAATCTACAGGATCCATTAGATTCATTAATAATCCTTGGAGGAATTATTTTATTTTTCTTTCTAGAAAAAGTTATTCTTTGGAATCATTGCCACATGCCTCTGACAAAAGACCACATTCACAGCTTTGCATTTATGAACTTAATTGGGGATGCATTGCATAACTTTTTAGATGGACTAATAATCGTTGCAAGTTTTATGGTCTCAATACCCCTAGGAATTGCAACAAGTTTAGCAGTATTATTTCATGAAATTCCCCAAGAAATTGGAGACTTTGGAGTTCTAGTCCATGGAGGTTTAAAACCTAAAAAAGCCCTGATTGCTAATTTTATGATATCTCTAACAGCTATAATCGGAGCCGTAGTAGGATTCTTCCTGTTCAATTCTATTGGATCTAAAGTTTTACTCATCGCTGCAGGAGGATTTATTTATATTGCTGGAAGTGATTTAATTCCCGAACTACATAAACAGAACAAAATTAGCACATCTATTCTCCAATTGATCTTTTTCATAATAGGAGTTTTGATAATTACATCATTACGATTCTTAGAACATTGAACCCAAAAATATTAAAAGCCATTAACACTCACAAGAATATGGAAAAAGAGGAATGTATTTTTTGTAAAATGGTTTCAGAAGAAATTCAAGTAGAGAAGATTCTCGAAACAGACAACTTCTTTGTAATAAAAGATAACTCTCCTGTCACAGAAGGACATTCGCTAATAATCTCTAAAAAACATTATGAAAATGTATTGCATATTCCCAGCTTATTGGGTAATGAACTTATAGGCCTAATAAAAGAAGTATATTTTAAACTTTCAAAAGAAATAGATTGCAGGGGATTCAATGTTATCCAGAACAATCTCAAACCTGCAGGACAAGCAATCTCTCATTTTCATGTTCATGTAATCCCTAGGAAAACAAATGATGGAGTAAAATTAAACTAATGGAATTTAAAGAATACCAAGAAAAAGCAAAAGAAACTGCGATATACCCTAAAACAAATCCTCCATGGATCTATCCACTCCTAGGATTGGGCGGAGAATCTGGAGAAATCTTTGAGAAACTCAAAAAAGTAATTAGGGATGAATCTGGAGAAATTTCTGATGAGAAATTAGAACTCTTAAAAAAAGAACTCGGAGATGTCTTGTGGTATCTGTCTACACTCTCAACAGAACTGGGTCTAGATCTTAATGAAGTAGCAGAAGAAAACATAAAAAAGCTTTTTTCTAGAAAGGAAAGGAATACTCTTCATGGAAATGGAGATTTGAGATAGAATGTTCAAAAGAAAAAAGATAGGATTAGCCCTTAGTGGGGGAGGGGCAAGAGGTCTCGCACATATAGGAGTTTTAAAAGTACTTGAAGAAGAGAATATCCCGATAGATATGATTTCTGGTACGAGTATGGGTGCAGTAATCGCAGCAATATATTCTGCAGAACCAAATGCAAAAAAACTTAAAAAAGAAGCGATAGAAGGAAACTATAAAAAACTATTAGACTACACACTATCTACAAAAGGAATAATAAAGGGGAAAAAGATTGAAGAATTTTTGAAGAAAAAATTAGACCATATAAAATTTGGAGAATTGAAAATTCCATTATACATAACTGCATATGACTTAGAAAATAATCAAGAAATCATCTTCTCTAAGGGAGATGTAGCAAAGGCAATTAGAGCAAGTATATCTATACCAGGCATATTCCAACCAGTAGAAAATAATGAAAAAATATTAGTCGATGGAGGGATTGTAGACCCGGTACCCTCAGAAATCCTAGCAGAGAAAAAGGCAGAGGTAATTATCGCATCTAATGTTAACTACATTGAAAGAAAGAAACCATTAATAGATCAAGAAGCAATAATAAAACCCTCTAAGAGAAGTATTCCCAATGCCATAAAGTGTTCAACAAAATCTCTCCAAGTGATGAATTCTGAAATTGCTCGATCAGATGTTAAAAAAAACAATATTGACTTAAAGATTAACATAGACTTAGAAGATGTAGGAATATTTGATTTTGAGAACATAGAAAAGATAATAGAAACTGGAGAAAGAACCACTAGAACATTATTGAAAGAAATAAAAAAGCTCACAAAAAATCCCTTATCTAGACTACTTGAAAATATAAAAGATACACTTATTTTGAAAGAACATAAATATCAAAGAGAATAATGGCTCTAGGGAGTGCTGACCTCCCGACCTCGGCCTTATGAGAGCCGCGCTCTACCGCTGAGCTACAGAGCCATAATATATCTCTAAAAAGAGGATTTTTAAGAGTTTGGTTATGTTTAAAAATAGCATTATCTTGAAAATCTAAATGGAAAACATTACATCTGTTATGAACATTACAGAAACAATAGGAAGTTTGCCCTCAATACCCGGATTCACGACACTAATTAGAATATTTCAGACAGCGGGAATACTTTTCATAGCCTATTTAATATTTCTCTTTTTCAAAGGAATATTAGAATATAGGAAGTTCTCTAAGATAAAAGAGATAGACAAAAGAATAAAAGAAATGAGCCAAACTCTTCTAAATATAGAAAGGCAACTCACAAGCACAGCTAAGCAAAAGTCAAAAAAATAGACCCAGACTTAATCTCTTTCTAGACTATGTATACTTCTCAAATATTCTCTCTCAGAGTCAGACAAATCTTCCAACTCAAGAGATGTATCCTTTGTTCTCATTTTTCCTCCTTGTTTTATATCTAAGAGTCTTATAGATTCCAAAGAGGGCCTAAAGATATTCTTAAAATGTTGGTAAAAAGTCAATCTAAAGGCCCTGGAAAGAATCAATAAAAAGCCCTCAGAAAAGACAGAGATTTAACTAACTTAATGCCATTAAAGCAGGTTAAGTATAGTCTCTGCATAAAAATATTAGAACTTTAAACTTTATAAACTTATTGGCACTCCAAAACAATAATCAAAGTAGATACGGTAAGTGGTTTGCCTTCCTTATTTTTAAATTCTTCTGAGTCTATTTTCACTTCGCTAAGTTTTAAATTTTTTTCCTTAAGAAATTTTTTCCTAACTATTTCCTCAACATCCACTGCCTTTGAAATGAATTTTCCACGAGACTTGATAGTAACTTTTTTTAAATTTTCTACATTGAACTGCATGATAACTGCAGTTACATATTTCATCAGAGGTTTATTACCTACAAAGATGACTCCCTTCTCATAAGAACTCGTTTGATCACTCATTTTCAGACAATATCTTCTTATTATTTTTCTTTAATCTTGTAAGATAGCCTGCCACAATATTCCTAGTCTTCTTACTAGGCAACTCATTACCCAAGAGTTTTTTATTTGAATCGAAATCCTTATGGAACATTTCTGAGTCTTTTTCAAATAAACCACGAGCCATTCTCTTGACAGGCTTAGTCTTTATTCTTCCCATACAGACACCTCCACTCTGGGCTTTTTAAGGTTTATTGTTCCTTAATTTTTTCTATTTTTTGAACCTTACTTAACAAATCCATCTTTTCTAAAACCTTTTTTGAAGGTTCCCCACTGATAAATACCTCTACAGGAAGTCCAAAAGAATTATATTTTTTCAGATCCTTCAATAATTCTTTCTCGTCTATCCTCTTTTTGTTAGAAAATATAACAATAAACTCTTTCTCTCTCTTAGTCTTACAAATAACTTTATTAGCATCAGACTTCAAAACCTCTAAAACCTCAAATCCAATTTCCAGCAGATATTCATTAGAAATTTTCAAAAACAAATCTTTCTTTGAAAGCATCTTAGTCTTTCTACGAACAATAGGTTTTTTCCTTTCTACCTCAATGTCATTAAATTCTGGCTTCTTAACTTCTTGAATAGGCTCTTGAGGGACTTCTGCATTTTTTTCTTTAATGTCCGTTACCATCTTTTCAACCTGTTTTCTTACAAGTTCATCAACCATCTCCTTAGAAATCTGTTGCTTTTGAATATCATTCCAAATCTGCTGACCAATGACCCTATCTTGTCCAATTGCCTGAACAGGTTCATCACTTTCAGAAATAGCAAGAGTAGCCTTCTCATCAGATAAAAGATGATATTTCCAATAAAGTTTTTCCTTATGTTTTAATGGAATCGCAAAATCTCTTATTGACCTAAGTGCAACCCTCATAACTGAATCCTGTTTTTCATCATCTAAAATTTTATTTTGTTTAAGTCTCTTAAATGCTTCAACTTCAGGTTCTTTTAAATTGGAAATAAAAGATTCAAGTTTTTCCTCTTGACCTGGAATTAAATACAACGGAGAAGACCCAACCCTCAAGCTAGACAATTTTAATTTCTTATCAGAAAGAAGTTCAGAAAGAATCGCAGAAGTAAAAGTCAAATTCATCTCACTTACCTTCGTTAAATGTGCTGGTAAGCTTGGCCCTCTGCTAGAGATATAATCCATAATCTTTTGTTTTACTTCGAAAACATTTGCACTCATATTTTTAACCACCTAGCCTCGTAATATGAAACATCTTCTTCATCATCAACAATTGCAATAAGCAACTTTTTGTTTGTGGAATGTGCTACTCTGTTCTTAGCAGAAAAATCCCTCACAGAAATTTTATCATGTTCTGAAAGACAAAAAAGAATCCATTTTGCATGTTCTTCCCCAATATTTGAACCAGCTTCATAAACTCTAAACTCCGCACCAAATTTGAGAGCACTTTTAACTAAATTTCCCTTTTTTCTTAAATCCTTAAAAACAACATATTTTGTAAGAAAATTCTTATCACTCTTCTCAAATCTTTTAATTATATCCTTCAATTTGATTTCCTTATCTTTTGAATCTGAGATCTGCATTTTCTTATTCTCTACAAGATATACACATTCAAATAAAGAGTAGGTAATCTTCTCCCCAGTTCTCTCTCCAAATCTTTCTTTTTCAAATAGACTAAAAGCTTCTATAGAATTTGAAGAAACCTTCCCAGAAACTAATGTAGATTTTATGACAGCCATGATAATTTATGTTATTTGCAATATATAAGCTTTTTCTAATTTTTAGAAGTCCGTTTTCTAAAGCTTTATTAATCCTAAATTCCTAAAAACCTTATGAAAACAAAAAGAGGAATCTCACTGCCTGCAGATTTCATGGGATGGCTAATGTTAGGAGTATTCATTCTAATAGTTGTTGCAGTTATATCTCTCGGATTGAAAGGAAAACTATCAGAAGGAGTTGAATATGTCCGAGGATTGATGAGGTTTGGAAGAGGATGAAATTGAGAAAATTAAATAAAAAAGCTGGAATGGAAAGCGAAAGCATTATCATCTGGATTGTGGTCATTGCAGTAGTTATTTTAGCAATGGTATTTATTTCTAAAATGGATTTAGGGACCATAATAAAAAATCTCCCAGGAGTTAAAGGACCAGGAGAGGAAGATAAAATGATAGATATAGATGAGTCTCTCTTTTTCAATTGTAAATATCCTGTAGGAATAATTCCCGTTCAAGCAGGTACAAGAGATATAAAACTATTGAATTTACAAGATATACAAGAAACTCCTTTTGATAAGATAGAGGAACAACTTAAAAAAGCAGACCCTGCAACCCTTTTAAAAATGGAAGTTTCTGGAAATGATTACAAATTGTCCTATATAGAAAGAGATTATCCCCTTTTCTCTTGGTTCGATAGCAAAACTACTACAGGCTCTGCAAATCCAGAATACGATGAAACTGGAAAGATGATTCCATGGAGGAAAATAGAATTTAGAGAGGAATTAAGGAGTTTCATTTTTAACGAAAATGAAAATACACTCCCAGGACTAAAAGAACCATTATACTCTACACATTTGGATCAACTAAGAAAAGATTTAAGAATCTTATACAATGCAAGATATCATCCAAGCACTGGAATAATTTGTGGAGATGAAGAAATAATAAAGCAATTGAAGGAAGCAGAAAAATGTGTGGAAAGTTGCGAGATTTATGGAGGAGTATGTAAGGTTGATGGAGAAGAGGAAGAAATAAAAATTAATGGGAAACTCTGTAAAAATGGAGATTGTTTTGTTAAAGCCTCAGAAAAATTAGAAGATGGAGAGCTAAAAATTTTGAGTGTTGAATTAACTAAAGATTCTAATGACAGAAGATTCAATAAAAGAGAAAACCTCCTGAATAAGAACTCTCTACCAATTAGCTCATTCAAAATGGGAGATTATAATTTAGATATTCAGGCTACTAACAAAGATGAATTAATATGTATCTCCTATGGCAACTCTCTGGAAGCAATATATACTGAAACTATCAATCTTAATAGTCAACCTAAATTAATCTTTGGAAGGGACAATATCCCCTTAGAGATTAAATCAAAAGAATTGATTCTCTTCGCAATCTATGAACCCTCTAAACAAAATTTTGTTTATAAAACAATGAAGATAGAATCCCAAGAAAAAACTGAGGATATTAAAAAAGAGATAAACGAAATGAAAGTGGGTGATAAGAAATTTATAGATGCTAAAAATATAGACTATTGGTTTGAAATTAGTTCTAAAAGAGATAGAGAAATTTATGGAATTGAAAAATTAAATCCTACTGGGTACACTATAGAAAAGATAAAATATATTTGGCCTTGGACTTGGAGTAAGCCACAAATAAAAATCTCGGCTCACTTCATATCAGACTATTTAGGTAGGTCAGGAATATCATCTCATGAATTGAAATGCGACATTTCATTAGAAGATCAAAATTTAGGCAATACACTCCAAGATATTTTAAATAATTGCAAGTGGTAACTACCTTTTTCTTTCCAGAATCATTCCATCCTTCTGGAATATTTCATTAAAATCGTAATTTTCTAAATAGGATTCACTTGGAACAGATATAGATCTTAGTTTCCCCTCCAAGGTCTTCCTAAGGATAGCTATTTGAGCATCATCTAAACTAAAGGACATAGTGTTTTCATCTAATGGAACAATTTTTGTTACCCTCCTCAAATCTTCTTTCCTTGAATCTGTAAATACCTCAATTCTATCTTCCCTTATAGAATAAAAAACATCTGTTACCCCTTCACTTTCTAAGAACTTAGAGGCACTATTTGTTTCACCATCCCTCACAAAAGCTACAGGTTTCCAATTACCGAGATAATCTGGCAAGGTCAATTTTGAAACCCTTGTATGGATGGGAATATTTTTTTGCCCTCCTTTTTTGGAAGTCCCCCCCACTCGCTCATAAATCACATGACTCTCAGCAAATCTTTCTCCAGCAAAGTTACAAATATGTTTTACTATCTCCTCTCTTGAAAACCCTTCACGAATCTTTAAATTAGAAAGAGGATAACCCCATGTGACAAATAATTTTTGAGGTTCATCCTTTAAACCCCTAACAAAAAAAGAAGAACTTTTCTGAACATTCTTGGATTTTGAAGGGATAGCTTTTAAAAGAAACAAGTTTAAATCAAATTGAGGGACTATTTTTATAATTTCCTCAGAATGCTTATATATTTTTCCCATTAATGGAAGAGCTATCTCTGATCCTTCCTCGAAATAGAAATCTCTAGACAAATCCCCGTAATCTCCAGGAAAATCAGTCAAGGCTGTGAACCCTCCTAATCCTCTAAATTTCCATTTCCCCGAAAGATCTAAGGGAGGAAGATTCGTAGAAAAAAATGAGGGAGTATTCGAAAACCTTTCCAATGGGCGACTGAAGTCCACATTTATCTCTGGAGAATATACAACATTCTTTTGTAACATTGTCATTCCATCTGAAGTTAAGGACTTAATAATCGCACTAGACTCCCCTCCATCGATAAATCTCTTTAAAGCAAGATCTATTTGACTTTCTTTATTCAGTTTAGCAGAATAATTATGCCAATAAGTTCTACCACTCATTTTAGAATTTATAAATCCTGATCGAATCCATAAAAAAGTGGGCTCCTTCAAAACATGCATCTCCATTTTTTTTCCCCTAGCAATCCCCTCCCAATGACCATAAAGATCGTTCAAAGTTCTTTTTTTGGGCAACTTGACTCTAACTTCAATATCCCTAACATCTCCAAACTTAGAACCTGCAGAAGTTCCAATCATTTCATCCTGAGAAGCTTTTTGCCCAATCCTAATCTGATTAAAATATAAAGCAAATTCCTGATCTTCAAAAGTGTTATTTTCTAAAGTTAAATCAATTGACCTCGCAACCATATGCCTTCCAACAAGTCCGGGCTTTGGATCATTATGTAAATCTAAAATTCCCATAGAAACTCCTTTCTCCAAAGAGGACTCTGCATGCCTTTCTTGTCTTGCTCTTTCTTTATCTCTAAGTCCTTCCAAAAATCGCCTAGCCCTACCTGAAGCATCAACCTTATATTTATCTGAAGCTCCAATCTGATCAATAAGTTCGTCCCACCCATCCGTTAGCCCATAACTAATCTTCTTAGCACCGAGATCGACTAATTTATCTATCCCCTCATTCCCCGCATAAAGAAACAATTGATGAGATAATTTTTTCTCAGAAGGAATCAAGCTTACCGGATTTTCTTTTGCTCCCATGAGCCATCCCATTTGTCCTTCATATTTTATATCGACACCTTCTGGACAACTAGAGACAACAACAGCAAGA
Source organism: Candidatus Woesearchaeota archaeon (assembly GCA_964549155.1). Classification (GTDB taxonomy): domain Archaea; phylum Nanobdellota; class Nanobdellia; order Pacearchaeales; family GW2011-AR1; genus CAKZRD01. The sequence continues at coordinate 9,169 of CAZJUG010000007.1, read as the reverse complement.
GTATGAGAATCGTTCAACCTTGGAACAAGTTGTGTTCCCTGAAGACTTCTCCTTTCCTTCTTAGAAAATTTACTCAAATCGGGTCCGTCATCAGTCATTCTTCCAGAACTATAAGAAATAAGAATTTGTCCAGATTCATAATCCATCTCTGCTTCAATAGGAAGAATAGTTTTTCCCATAGAGACCAGTTTTTGATTGTGTTGTTGATATTGAAAAAGTTGTACTGGAATCTCTTTAGAATCTCTAGTTTTTTGAGGACTCAATTGGATAGTATGTGTTGGTTCATAAGATTCTGTTTTCTGAGCATGACTTAATTGACAAGAACCAATCAATGTAGACCCTGCAATAAGAGCAGAGCCAACAATATTTGTAAGAGTCCTCTTAAATCCCATGTCTCTTTAAAAAAACTTAACCTTTTAAATATTATGCTAAACTTTATTAATCGGGTTTTCTTAAAAATTTCGATGAGGAAGATTAACAAAAGAGGTTCATGGATGACTGAAGAATCTGGAAAGTTCATCCTAGGAGTTATAGCAGTAGTATTATTATTTATGTTAGCATTCAAAATAGCAGGAATCCTTACACAGAATACAAAATATGAACAGGCGAAGTATGCCATGCAAGAAATAGAAAGCACAATAAATTCCCTGAAAGACGGAGAAACAGGAGCAGTATTTTTAGAAAGTCCTAAAGATTGGTTTATTATCTCTTACTCGAAAGAATCAAAAGCTCAAAATAAACCCTCCACCTGCGGACAAGAAAACTGTTTGTGTATCTGCTCTAAGGCAGATAAAAAAGAATGTGAGTCTAGAGGAATTTGTAAGGTATTTAAAGAAAAAGAAATTATTACATTTAACTCAAAAAATCCTATGATAAATTTGCCTCAAAGCCAATCACAAGCAGAATTTCAAGCCCAATATCCAAATCTCGCAAATATCCTTCAAGATTCAATACCTTCGGATGGAACAGAATGCGAAAAAAAGTTTGAGAATTATCTTTTAATGGGATATACTGAAGAAGAGACTATAGCTATAAATCCCACCCCATTAGAAATAGAAATATGTTCTGTAAAAGAAAAAGGTATTTCTCCAGATGGAAAAATAATTGAAGGAAAAGAAAAGATATTTATTACAAATTGAAATGAAAAAACTCAACAAAAAATCATCGGCAGAAGCAGAAGGACTCACATCAATCGGAGAAACTCTCATATGGATTGCAATTGCAGTAGTTTGTGGAATTGCAGTATATTTATTAATAAATAAAATATCAACAGGAATATGAAAACAAAAGCAGAAATTTCAACAAGCATGATTATTGGGATAATCATCGTAGTACTCACATTCACATTGCTTGCAATTTTTTATTCAGAACTTACATGGTCTGGGGACACAGATAGAGAAGTCTGTAAAACATCCGCAATGTTAAGAGGTTCAATTTTAGAAGGGAAAACAATGGACATGATAAGTTCAAAAGACATAATTTCTCTTAAATGTAAAACAAAAAAAATTTGTGTAACAACGAATACACTACTCAATGGAAAATGTGAAGAAGTCTTTGGAACATCTGAAGGGAAGTATTCCACATACAGAATTAGCAAAGATAAAGACAAAGCAGAACAGCAAATAAAGACACTTTTAGCAAGAGAAATGGCTGATTGTTGGGACATGCTTGGGAGAGGATCTTATTCCATATTTAATAGAGAAATGACTACAAGAAATGACTTGGGTGCAGTCGCCGTAGTCTGTTCAAGAATCAGATTCGATGAAACAATTACTGGAAATGCAGAAGGACAATTAAACATAAAAGAGATATCAGGATTTAATCAATACCTTTTATCACATAAAGTCCCAAACCACGAAATATCTTACTGGGATTTTTTAAGGAATGCTTACGACGGAGAGACAATGGCGATTCTTAGCGGACAGATGGTAAAAGGTTCTGAAGAATCATACAATTTCTTGAATGAAAAATTAGATATTACAGACACTAAAACAATTGTTTTTATGGAAGTCAGACCATCACTTGCTGGAGCATTAATCGGAGCAGGAATTACTGGAACAGTTGGAGCAATAGGGGGAGGATATGTCGCCGGAGTAAAAGGATTTTTTATAGGTGCAACTGCGGGAGCAGGAATAGGATTAGAAGCAGGAGATTGGATACAATCCAAATATCTGAATGAGAAAAATGGATTATTCTCAGACGGAACTTCTGCAGCAGGAATTTTCCTAACAGATTATAACATGAAAGGGTTTCAAGAAATTTTACCTAATATAAAAGACACAAATAAAAAGTGGTTTGAATTTTGGAGGAAAGACATATCAACAGGTTTTGAAATAGCAAGCTATGCTTAATCTTCTTTTTTCGGTCGAGAGACTAATCTAAATCCTGTGTTCCGTGGCGAAACATAATCCAATGAATAATGCCCCATTGATCTGACCAAATCTAAAGCAGGCTCCTGCCCAGAATAATCTTTTTCGAAAGCCTCTCTACTAGTACGGCTACTTGGACTAATCGAAAACATTCTCCCATCATGAGCTATGCCTTCACGACCCCTCCCAGATCCCCGCTTTATTTCATCGGGATCTTGATCGACTACTGCCAACTCTCCAGCATTTCCAATCATATGATAGAGTCCATGAATATTTGGCTCTAAACTTTTAACAGGTAATAAATCGGAAGAGTCTCCCCAGAAAAGATTAGCATTTTTAGGAGTTAAATTATCAGGCAACCCATCGAATCCAAATCTAGGACCAAAAGAAGCAAGGATTTGTTCAGATAAGGAAGGTAAAGAATAGTTCCTCCCAGTTCTCATCGACAGATACCTAGCCATGTGTTCCGCATTTCTTACACTAGTCCCAGTTACGGGAAGATTAAAATCTTTATCCAAAAAACTTCCCGGTCCCGATTTACTTAAACCTATGTTTCCATCTTTAGGATCATAGCGGCTAATCTCAAGAAAAGAAAGAAATTGGTTAACAGAAACTTCAGTTTCTCCAATATAAAAATCCTCGACATATTTAGAGGATCCATCCGGCATAGATACAACATCTCCTGGAACCAAAATCATTTTCATGTTCAAACCAGCAAAGTCCTCCACATATTCTTTTCTTGAATGAAATACTTTCCTCATCCACCCATTCTTCCTTAAAGAAGAACCCCCATTTTGAACAGAACTTACCTTGCCTTCAATCCCCTCAGAAGATTTTTTATCCTCTCCAGAACATCCACTTAGGATTAAACCTGCTGAAAGCAAGGGGATAGCCAATTTTGAAATCACACTCATAAAATAAAAAAATGTTTAGCCTTTTTAAAGTTTTAGATAAATTTATAACTTCTTCATTCTAATAGATTCTATGAAAAAAATAAATAAGAGGGGACAGAATCTTGCCCTCCCCGTTGTAATTTTTATAATTTTAAACATAATCTTTTTTTCAGTAATGTTTCTATTTGTTCAAAGAGTTTCGTCTAGTGCACTAATTTACGAAGAAATATATGCAAAGAAAATAGGCTTACTATTAAATCGTGCAGAACCGGGGATGCAATTTCAAATAGATGTTACAGACCTGATAGAAATTGCACTCAAGAATGAAGTAGACCCAAAAGAAATAAACAAACTGATAAAGATAGATTCTGAGAAAGGAATAGTCATAGTGAAAGCAAAACCCGAAGGAGGATTCAATTATCCTTATTTTTCAATTATAGAAATTGACGACACCTCAGATGAAGCTACGACTCGTTTAAATCAAATTATGGATAAAAATGGAAAACTAACTAAAGGAATTTTTCACATAACAATACTATGATTAAACTTAATAAAAAAGCTGGAGAAAAAGTATTTTCACTTTGGTGGTTTGTATGTATTGCATTTGTGGGGGTAGCAATTGTGATAGTTGTAACATCTAGATTCGGAGCAATAATTGACACAAGAGATAAAGAGATAATGATGCTCCAAGAAAAAATAATGGATTGTATCGTACAGGAGGGATATCTTAATGAAGAAATTTTAGAAATGTCTGAAGAAGAATTTTTAATTTTCTGCAATCTAAACAAAAATCAGTTCACAGATAATAGCCCTTTTTTATTTAACATTACAATTTATGATGAAACACAAAAAGAGATTAAATCATTCTTACAAGGACATATTTCATACCAAGAAGATTGCAAGGTAGCTGCAGGGAAAAAAACTCCAAATTATCCCTTTTGCATCCAATCCAGAGAAAGTGTAGTTTACCTTGATTTGACTAATACAGAAAAAAAAGTTTGGTCAATCTATTTATTAGTTGCATCGAACAATAACGGATACAAAACATCAATAGTAGAGAAAGGAGCATCTCAATGAAGTCTAGAAAAGCACAGACTGGAAGTGCATTAAGTTGGTTTATAGGTTCAATAGTAGTAGCCTTCATCCTATTGTTATTTTTTATATTCGGATTTGGGAAAACAGCAGTTCAACAAACCATCCAGGGAAAACCAGAAGTTAAATTAACAGAGACAACAGCCTTTCATCAATCAGAACAACAAAGGCAAATGTTTGTATTTTTTGAGAGTGAATATGAAAATAAAGATAATTACGATATAATCCATAATCTGGCAAAAAAAATTAAAAAGGAGGATATATCAAACAAAGAAGATACTGCATACACCATCTCAGAAAAGAGGTTAGAATCTTATCTAGAAGAACAAAGAAAATCAACAGAAAATTGTTTTAACTTCTTTATTTTAGATAATACTATCAGCTATTTAGGAGACGGATTTAGTGGATACAGCGAAGGAGACACAATATACTACTTAAGTTTTCCAGAAAATAAAAGGCTAGACAAAAGTGTTTCAGAGCTTTCTAGAACAATAAATTTAGAAAGAGACTATTCATTCTTTTTCCCAGAAAAATCATTCGCATTAATTAAATACATTCCGACTGAATGCTCAGAAAAAGATAAAAATGAATAATAACAATTTTTTAAAGATGAAAAATAAAAGAGCAGACTTTTCAGTAGTTATCTTTGTACTTCTTGTTTTAATTTTAAGTATTTATTCTCTATATGTTATTATCTCTCAAGAAAATAAAGCACAACAGAGACTAAATGGATATGGAATCGCAGAAGAGTTACTATTAGAAAAAAAAGATTTAGAATATAGAATGACCAAGCTCGGAGAAGAGTGTATGGTTTCTATTTTTGGTCCAAAAATGACCTACTTTGATTATGAAAAATGGATAGAAGAAAGATCTGGAGAGAACTTAGCTAGTTTAGTCAGAAAATGCTTAAAAGAGAAATCAAATTCCCTTGCAGAAGATATAGACAAAGAAAGATTCTTAAAAGTGTATGGCATATACAGCAGAATAGGTGGAGAGGTAAACCTTAAACTTGAAGCGAATCAAGACGATCTGCTAATAACCTTAGAAGATTTTAGAATATCCAAACCAAACAGCCCAACAACCTACGAACCAGATTTGACTGCACTAATTTATTTGAATAGGATTGGACTTATTCATCCAGAAAAATTTAAAGAAATGATTGAATGTGAGGATGAAAATGATATTGAAGAGATTTCTAAGAATCTTTTCGAAATTGATATTGAAGAAGGAGAAGGATATAAAGTTTATAATTTTGCATCTAAAAAAGAATTTTTAATTGAAAATGAATTCAAGAAAATAGAATTTGCATTTCACGTACCTAAAAAAAATCCTTAAGGCCTGTCTGTTTTCTTTCCTCTTCCAAAACCTTCAATCTCTCAAGACCATTATTAACTCTCTCCTCAGAAAAATCTCTCTTGAGAAGAAAATTTTTCAAGTTTACAAAGTCTATTTTTTTATTAAGATCTAATTCTCCTTGACCTCCACGATACTCTCTAAACTCCTTAAATATTTCTTGCCAATTGAAGTTTACATCATACTTTTCAGAGTTTTCCAAAAATTCAAAGATTTTTACAGGGTACTTATATTTTTGAACAATTTCTAAAGCTCTTTTTTGACCGATACCTCTTACTCCTCCAGGATTAAAATCAGTACCCACAATTATCCCCAAACAGATAAGCTGGTCCTTATCAATCTGAAGATTATCCAAAACATTTTGTAATTCTACAATCTCAATCTTTGTATCAATCAGAATTCCAGTAGAATTCCTTCTTTTCCTAGAAAGAGTCAAATTTCTGATTAACCTTGGAGTTCCATAAAGCAAAGAGTCGTAATCTTGGGATGCAGAGGCCCAAACCTTTCCAGACCGAACTAAAAAAGCTGCTTCAGCTTCACCCTCATTGACCGAAACAACTACTGGAATTCCAAGAGCATCTAAAAATTCCTTGCTTTCAGAAATTATTTCAGAATCAACCTTTACAGTCTGTTGGGAATATTTCCTCATACTCACTACATCTCCAACACTTTTAGCTTCATCATATTTTTCACTAGCCGCAATCTTTCTCTCTCTCCTCTTTTCTATCTCCTGCATCTTCAAATCAGAAGGGATTCCATCAAAAACATAAACAAGTCTTATTCCTGCTTCTAAAAGGGCTATATTCCTATAGAATAGACCCGATAGATGAGATGTTATTTTTCCATTCTTATCCATCAATGGAGTTCCGTCAGATTGCCTAATTGTTGTCAAAAACTGATAAAGAGTATTCATTGCATCTATTGCAATAACCTTCCCCTTCATCTCTGAAAGTTCTATTTCTTTCCTATTTACAATTTCAGATATCTGTACACCCATATAGATTAGAAATAAAGCAAGTTAATAAATGTTATTCTATATAAAATAAGCATAACTCAAGGTATTTAAAAGATTCTCCACATTAAATATCAATGAAAGGACTAATAATTCACAAAACATATGAAGAAATTGAGGGAGTAGGGTATGTGATGTTATTCGGAAGATTAGAAAACGGAGAAAGTTTTGCCTCAAAACATAAATTCGAACCCTACTTTTTTATAAAAGAATCTGACAAAAAAGTACTAGAAAAAGTTGATCCTCAAAAAGAAGTAGTTATAAATAAAACAGAACTTAAAAACTTTAAAGAAGAAAAATTAATAAAGATTATTTTTAAGAATCAAAAACACCTCAATGGTATTGGTGAGGAAATCAAGGAGTTTGGAATAGAAACATTTGAGCAGGATATAAAACCTATGGTGAGATTTATTATTGATGAAAAATTATTTGATTACTTAGAAATAGAAGGAGACTATGAAGAAAATGATGATGTGGGTAGATTCTATAACCAACCCAAAATAAAGCCATCTAAAGGGGAAATAAAACCAAAAATAATCTCTCTGGATATTGAGTCTGGTAAGGAAAGCAATAGATTATTCTGTATAGGCCTCTATTCTTCAGAAATAAAAGAAGTCTTGATGATTTCAAAAGAAAAAATAAATGGAATTACATCTTGTAAAGATGAAAGAGAATGCCTAAAAAAATTTAAGGAAAGGATACAAGAAATAGACCCAGATATAATTACTGGATGGAATCTTATAGATTTTGATTTTGATTATTTAAAGAAAAAATTTGATGAATATAAAATTACATTTGACTTGGGAAGAACAAACAGACCAGTTAAGATAAGGATTGAAAAAAACTTTTTGAAAAAATCTTCCATGGAGATTCCTGGAAGAATAGTTCTTGATGGATTGAATATGATAAAAGATCCTTTCATCAAAGAGGCCCCTATGATAAAAAACATTCGTTTTGAATCTTATGCACTAGAAGAGGTAGCAGAACAACTACTAAACAAAACCAAATTAATAAGTGGGAAAAACAGACATTTGGAAATAGAAAGACTTTATAATGGAACAAAAGAAGAAGTAAAAAAATTGGCAGATTATAATATGCAAGATTGTCGATTAGTCTATGAAATCTTAGAAAAAACAAACATAATCCCCCTATCTATGGAAAGAGCCCACCTCACTGGAATGCAACTAGACAAATTAACAGCTTCCATAGCCAGTTTTGATTCATTGTATATAAGAGAAGCGAGAAAGAAAGGACTAGTATCGCCTTCAAACTTCTTTAAGAAAAAGCAAGAAAAAATAAAAGGAGCTTTTGTAATTCAACCCACTTCAGGAATATATCCAAATGTCCTAGTTTTAGATTTTAAATCTCTATACCCCTCAATAATTAGAACATTTAATATAGACCCCTCATCACAGCTAGAAAAAAAAGAAAAGAATTGTATTACCTCTCCAAATAATGCCTTTTTCAAAAATGAAGAAGGAATTCTGCCTGAAATGATTCAAAAACTTTACGAAGCTAGAGAAAAAGCAAAAAGAGAAAAAAGAGAACTTTCAAGTTATGCAATAAAAACTATTATGAATTCTTTCTGGGGAGTTTTAGCAAATCCAAATTGCAGATACTTTAATCTTGAAATGGCCAATGCAATAACAGCATTCGCAAGACAAATAATCCATATGACTTCGGATAAGATAGAAAAAATGGGCTATAGAGTGATATATGGAGATACAGACTCACTATTTGTCTGTACAGATAAATCTCAAATAGACTCAAAAAAACTAGGAAAGGAAATCTCAGAAGAAATAAATAGTTTTTATAAAGAGTACATTAAAAAAGAATATTCAAGAAGGTCTTACTTAGACTTAGAATTTGACAAATTATACATTTCATTTATGATTCCAAAAACTAGAAATGTTGAAACAGAAAGAGGAGCAAAAAAAAGATATGCTGGATTAATCTATAAAAATGGGAAAGAAATATTAGATATTACTGGATTGGAGTCCATAAGGGGAGACTGGACAGAAGCAGCCCAAGAATTTCAGAAGGAATTATTACTGAAAATTTTTAAGAAAGAAGACATAACATCTTTTGTAAGAGATGTTATAAAAAAGATTAAAGAAGGAAAACTAGACAAAAAGTTAGTTTATCGAAAGTCTATTAGAAAAGAACTTGAAGAATACACAAAAACAACACCCCCTCATGTAAAAGCTGCCAGAAAATTAGAAAAGATAGAGGGAAATCGAATAGAGTATTACATGACTACCAAAGGTCCAGAACCAATCCAGAACTTACAAAATCAAATAGATTATGACCATTATATAAAAAAGCAAATAGAACCTATAGCTAAGACAATCTTAGAAACAATTGGAACAAATCCTGAAAAAGTTTTCTCTGAGACTAGACAAGAAAAGTTATTCTAAAAAATAAATTTATAATCTCTGTCCCCTCTTCTT
>CAZJUG010000006.1:0-33223 GCA_964549155.1 Candidatus Woesearchaeota archaeon | reverse complement strand
TAGCAGAAGACGGAGATAAAATGTCTAAAAGCAAAAATAATTTTGTAGATCCTATGATTCTTATGGAGAAATTGGGAGTAGATCCACTCAGATTTTATTTAATGTCGAATAATCTGATGAATGCAGATAATCTAAACTTCTCGGAAAAAGGAGTAGAAGAAATTTATAAAAAAGTTATTGTTCTTTTGCATAATGTGTCTAATTTTTATAATATCTACAAGGATATTCCATTAAAGGAAAAATTAGATTCAAAAAATATCCTCGATAAGTGGATAATCTCCAGGACAAATGAGCTAATAAAACAAGTTCAAGAAAGCTATGAGCATTATGATACAATTTCTGCTTGTGAAAAAATAAAAACCTTCGTAGAAGATTTGTCTACATGGTATGTCAGAAGAAACAGAGATAGGTTTAATGAAGGAGACTCAGATGCAAAGACCACACTACATTCTGTTTTAGAAAATCTTTCAAAAATAATTGCCCCTTTGATGCCCTTTAGTGCAGAGATGATATTTAGAAGTCTTGGAAAAGAAGATTCTGTTCATTTAGCAGACTGGCCAAATTTTTCAGAAAAACTAATTGATAAAAAATTGGAAGAGAAAATGAAACTAACTAGGGAAATAGTTTCCCTAGCACTTCGAGAAAGAGATATTATACAAATTGCACTTAAGCAACCCCTTTCTGAATTGATTTTGGAATCTCCTGATTTAGAAAAGAAATATTTAGACATAATTTCTGAAGAAATCAATGTTAAGAAAGTCTCATTAAAAAAATCTGAAAGTATTATAGTAAGACTGAACACAAAGATCACTCCTAAATTGGAAGATGAAGGTTTAGTAAGAGAACTAATCAGAATTATTCAATCAATGAGAAAAAAGAATTTATTAATTAAAGAAGATAAAATCTTATTATCTATAAAATTTGGCCATAGAAGAAATAAAAATATTTATGAGCTAATAAAAAAAGAATCAAAAAGAATTGGAGCAGAAAGGATAGTATTTGATGATGGAAAAAAGGAAGAATTCTCAGAAGAAGGAAAAATAAAAGATTTTGATTATTCTATTTCCTTCTCGAAACTTTAGCAGTTACCCCTCAAAACTGGGAAAAACAACAGAAAGATTTAAATACTCCCTCGCTCTTTAAAAGGTATGATTGTCAAAGAGGAATTTTTAGGAAGACTAAGAAAGATATTTGACTTAAATCTTTATGAAGTTAAGGTTTGGGCTGCCTTGCTTTCCCGAAGACAATCGACTGCAGGAGAGCTTTCTTCTATAAGTGATGTTCCTCGTTCTAGAACTTATGACATCTTAGAAAGTTTAGAGAAGAAAGGTTTCATTGTAATGAAACTCGGTAAGCCGATTAAGTTTGTGGCCCTTAAGCCAGAAGAAGTTGTGGAAAGAGTGAAAAAGAATTTGGTTGTAGAAGCTAATGAAAAATCTAAGAGGCTAGAAAAGTTAAAAGGGGAAGACGTATTAGAAGAGCTGAATGGATTATTTAATGAGGGCGTTAAATATGTGGATTCTACAGATCTGTCTGGTTCGATTAAAGGGAGACAGAACCTATATAATCACTTAGATATGTTGATAAGGGGTGCAGAAAATTCAATCACATTTGTTTCTACAGAAGAAGGTCTAAATAGGAAAATGGAAGTTCTATTGCCCTCTATGGAAAAGGCGAAGAAGCGAGGAGTTTCTATAAAGATTGCTGCTCCGATAACTGAAGCTAATAAAAAAGTTGCAAAAGAACTTCAGAAAGTTGCAGATGTTAGAAATTGCCAGGGTTTGAAAGCAAGATTTATTGTAGTGGATGGAAAAGAATTAATGTTTATGGTTTTGGATGACGACAAGACACATCCAAGTTATGATATTGGTATCTGGATAAATACAGAATTCTTTGCAAAGGCATTGGAAGATTTATTTAACATTGCTTGGAGTAGCTTTAAGAAAGTTTAAGCGAAAATGATGATAGATATATCTAGTTATTCAACGACCCATCTTGTAATTTTTGTAGTTTTGATTTTATGGGAATTTGTTTGGAAGGGTTTAGGTCTTTGGAGGGCAGGAAGGAAAAATCAACCCGTTTGGTTTATTTTAATTTTAATACTGAACACGATGGGAATTTTGCCAATTGTTTATTTGATTCTATCTAATGGGAAGAGTTCTGTTAAGAAAAAAGTGATTATTAAAAAGAGAAGATAAAAAAAATTTTAGGATTTAAAAAGTATTCTCTAGGAAGTTTATTTGTCCTTTAGAATCTGAGAAACTTCGCCCAAGTTTTTACAAATGCTGACCCTTTCTAATCCTGAAAGAAAAGAGATCTCAGATGCAGGAACTTTTTCCCAAGGCAAATAAATCACATGTGCTCCCAATGCACGAGGCAGGGCCAAATCAAAGTCATATACATCTCCTACAAAAATCATATTGCTCGGCAAAACACCACGAGTTGAGGAGATATGGTTTAGTGTGTTCAGATAATTCGGACGTCTTAAATAAACAAGTCTATCAGCAATTTCTTCAAGAATGGGAACTCCTTCGACTGAGTCATCTATAATAAACTTCTTAGCATCTCCAAAAAGAGCAAAGTCTTCTAAGTGTCTTACACCTTTTATTTTTCTTGCGACACTTTCTGTACTAGAATTTGTTATGATACAGCCAGGGAGATTTAATTCATCAAAAGAATCTAAAAAAGATGTTAAGCCCTTGGCTGGAATATTTCTTATAAATTGAGCATTGTGACCATAAACATCAAAAAAGTATTTCCTTACAGATTCTGAATCTAAACCAAATTTTTTGTAAAGTTCAACCGCAATAGTTTGTGTCTCCAGAAGGGGATCTGAAAAGAGTGGAACACTTATCCTTTCATTAATCTCCCACCCATATCTCCCCGGGTTGGTATAAAGTTCAGTAGATTTTTTCCCCCACAAATCTTCAAACTCTTCAGAATCTAAAGACAAGATAGACCTTACTTCCTCTTTATAAGATTTAACAAAATCTACAGAACTTTCGTTCAAATCAGTCAAGGTTCCATCATAATCAAAAACGACTAAATCCAACATACCTGTAAAAAAGGTCGAAGGTTTTTAAGTATTTAGTTAATTCTATAGATACATTAAGATTCGTTTAAAATCTAAGTAATAACTTCAGAGACTTGAAAGATTCCAATCGAGAGAAATCAGTTTTTACATCTCTTCTAATTCTTTTATGCCCAATAAATTTAGACTTTTCTTCAAGGTATTTCTGAATGATTCGATTAGTTTCAATCTGAAAGATTCTTCCTTACTTCCGATAACTTGGTGAGCATGATAAAACTCATTGAAACTCTGTGAGAGCTCATATGCATAATTTGCAATCAGATTTGGAGCTAATTGTTCATATGCTTTTGATACCACTTCAGGAAAATCTGCAATTTTTTTTATGAGTGTAGTTTCTTGCAAACTTAAATCAAAGATTTTCATTTTTTCTTTTTTCTTTTTTACTTTTCGAACAATTGAAGAAGCTCTTGCATATGAATACAGCAGATAAGGTCCGGTATTGCCTTCAAATTCTAAAAATTTATCCAAATCGAAAATCATATTGTTTTCTCTGTAATTCTTCAAGTCTCCGTAAAATATTGCTGCAATCGCAATAGCTCTTGCTCTGTGTTCTAAATCCGTTTTGGAAATTTCTGCTCTCTTCTTAAGATTTTTTTTAGCCAGTTCATATGTCTCGTCAATGACATCTTGCATAAAAACAGTTTTGCCCTTCCGAGTAGCAAATCTCTTTCCATCTTCGTCCAAATAAAGACCATGAGCTACATGCATACAATCTTTAGCAAATTTGTATCCTAAAAGCTCAAGAACCTTAAAAATTTGTTTGAAATGTAGTCTTTGTTCTTGTCCAACTTCATATATCATTTTACTAAATTTGTATTTTTCAAATCTTTCTATAGCTGCTGCTAAGTCTCTCGTAGCATAGAGGGTTGCTCCATCAGATTTTTTTATTAAAACAGCTCCTAAATTCTCTCCATTCAAATCCACAATCTGAGCATTTTCACTCTCTTTCAAAAGCCTCTTTGATTCGAGTTTTTTAACAACATTTTCCATCTTTCCATTATAAAAAGACTCTCCAGAAACAACATCAAATTCTATCCCTAGAAATTGGTACAATCCATTAAAATCTTTTAAGCTCATATCTCTGAACTTTCTCCAAAGTTTCAAACATTCTTTATCTCCTTCTTCAAGCTTTTTGAAATAATCTCTTGCTTCTTGTTCGTATTCCTCTGAATTCGCCCTAACATATATGTCTAAAAGATGTTTTGTTGGGTTTTCTTCTAGTTCCCTTTCATCCCCCCATCTTTTATATCCTAAAATAAGCTTCCCAAACTGAGTCCCCCAATCTCCCAGGTAATTTATTTTTATTGTTTCATACCCTTGTAACTTTGCAATTTCTGAAATTGAGTTTCCAATTATTGTAGACCTTAAGTGTCCAATTCCGAATGGCTTAGCGATATTTGGAGAAGACAAATCTATAACAATCTTCTTCCCCTTTCCTTCCTTAGAAGAACCATAGTCTTTCTTCAAAGATTCCTTCAAGATCCTCTCAGTCAAAACCTTTTTGTCTACAAAAAAATTAACATAAGCAGACTTAACTTCAACTCCTGAAATTTCTTTTGTTAAATTTTTCCTTAATTTCTCTGATAACTCTTCAGCAATTAATAATGGACTTTTCTTTTCAATCTTAGCCAAGGAAAAACAGGGAAATGAATAATCCCCCATTTCTTGTTGAGGGGGAATTTCAATTAATCTCTGAATGTCCTCTCCATACAACTTTCCCTTCAGGACTTTTTCAAGAATAATTGTAACAATCTCTTTCATGAAAAAATAAAGAAAACCGAATTTATAAAACTACTTCTTTATGAAAGCAATTGTTTAAATACTCTTTTTTCTTTAATAATTTAATTAAAAGAGGGGATAAAAATGGCAAAAAACGGATGGGATACAACAGCTTTAGTGCTTGCAGCGATTGGTGCAATCAACTGGGGCCTTGTAGCAATTAGTTCAAAGGCAGAGCTTATCCAATACTTGCAAGTTGACTGGTTAATTAGATTAGTCTATGCAGTTGTTGGTGTTTGTGGTCTTTGGGTATTAGTCAAGGCTTTCAAATAAGCACATAAGATTATTTTTATTTTTTATTTATTTGTCACAATTTTTTTCTTTCTTCAAAACGAGACTCTCATTAAAAGAGATATTGTTTTTTATTAAATTCTATTAATATAAAAAATCATCCATTAAGATGAATAAAAAATAAAAAAAGGAATAAAAAATAAAATTCCTGAATAAAAATTGAAGAATTACTTCTTCTTTTCTACGAGTGTCTTACAAACGCCTGCAGCTACTGTAACACCTGCATCTCTGATTGCAAATCTAGCCATATATGGATTATCTTGAGATGTTTCCAAAACAAGGTTTCCTATAGGCTTCAATTTAACAATTGCAACATCCCCATTCTTCAAGAAGTCTGGGTGGTCTTGTGCTACTTGTCCTGTTCTAGGATCTAATTTTGAGATTAGTTCCACGAACTGGCATGGTATTTGTGCTGTGTGTACATGGAAAACTGGAGTATAACCCTTTGCAATAACTGTTGGATGGTTGATTACAGCAACTTGTGCTGTGAATTCCTCAACAATCTTTGCTGGAGAGCTTGCATCACAGATAACATCTCCTCGTGCAATATCTTTCTTACCAACACCCCTAATGTTGACACCGACATTGTCACCAGCTTCTGCTTCTGGCAATTGCTCATGATGGGCTTCAATACTCTTAATTTCTCCAGGTATTCCGACTCCACTTCTACCTGGTAAGATAACAATCTTTTGTCCAGGCTTCATGACACCAGTTTCAACTTTTCCTACTGGAACTGTTCCAATACCTGTAATTTCATACACATCTTGGATAGGCATTCTCATAGGTAGTCCTGTTGGTTTTTCTGGAGCTGGGAACTTGTCTATTTGTTCAAGGATTGTAGGTCCCTTGTACCAAGGCATTTTTTCTCCTTTCTTTGCAATATTCTCGCCTTGTAGGCTAGAAACTGCTAGAAAAGATGTAGTCTCTGGATTATATCCAACAGACTTTAACAAATTGCCTGCATCTGTCTTGATTTGATTGAACTTTGCTTCATCATAGTTCACCATATCCATCTTATTGACAGCGATAGCTATTTGTTTAACACCCATAGTTCTTAACAACCACAAATGTTCCTTTGTTTGCTCTTGAACACCACTTGGAGCAGAGATAACAAGGAAAGCTGCATCTGCTTGAGAAGCGCCAGTGATCATGTTTTTGACAAAATCTCTGTGCCCTGGAGCATCGATAACAGTTACCTCATAATTTTGAGTCAGAATCTTCTTGTAATTCAAGTCGATAGTAACTCCTCTTTCTCTTTCTTCTTTGATGGTATCCATGAAATAAGCAAACTCGAAACCCGCTTTACCATTCTTTGCTGCTTCTTCTTTGAGTTTTGTTAACTCTTGTTCAGACATAACACCTGCTTGAAAAAATAACTGACCTATTGTGGTCGATTTTCCAGCATCTACATGTCCGACGAAGACAACATTCATAATTGGTTTTTGTTTAGCCATTTCTTTTTCTTTAAATTTAGTTTAGATTTATGTCTTTCGACACATAGTTTTAGTACAAAATTGCTTTAAAAAGGTTTGTGTAGTTAAGTTTAAATATAATAACTTGTTATAACTTATTATAAAAATGACACACATTAAAGAGACTCAAGACATAACAGGACTCCTGTTTCCTGCAGAAAAACTAACAAGTGAGGAAGAAAGAATCGAAAGAAAGAAACGAGAGCTTTGGAGATTAGCAGAAATAGATGCTACGAATCACTTGAATAGACCTATAAGATTCATGAATAGGACCACAGCAATTTACAAAAAATATCTTAAGCAAGAAGGATTAGTTTATGATGAAGAAAGAGGGTTTTAAGGATGGTACAGAATATAATAACAATCAGCGAAAAAGAAAATAGAATTATAAACATAGTCAAGGCTAAATATGACATGAAAAATAAAAATCAGGCAATAGGATTTATGATTCAAACTTTTGCAAAACATTTTCTTCCAGATGCTCTTAAACCTCTAGAAAAACCTCAAAGAAGTTTGGAAAGAAAACATGTTCAAAATGTTGAAGAATTGAGAAGAGAACTTAAGGAATAATCTTATTTAGAATCCGTTATTCTTTCTTTTGGAAATTTTAGAAATGACAAATTCTCTAATCTTCTCAGCATCATCAATTGAAACTGCAGGAATATATCCCTCAGAATGTGCTCCGCCCTGGGCTGGCATTGAATACCCTGCAGTATGAATATTTACACTAGAAAATCCACAAAGTCTTGCAATAACTCCTCGAGTGATATCTACATTTTGTATTCTCTGATAAGGAATATTACTATATCGTTTCCAGATTATTCCTCTTTCTATTCTTAATTGATTAGGTGTAAATTCATACTTAAAAAATTTGTAGGCAAATCTCGCATAAACTTCGGCTAATACTAACAACACAATAAAAGCCACTAAAACATAGGGGATAAATGACATAAAATTAGGAACACCTTCTCTTACCATAAAAGAAACTAAGATACCTCCAAAGAACATTGATAGAAAGAAAATCACAAAAAAGAAGGAGAAAAATCCCGTAACCCTGAAATGCCATTTCGCACCAGAGTGTAATTGCTTAGTTACCATAGTTCAAGTAATAAAAATGTATTTATAAATATATTGAAAAACAAATTCAAACTAACTATTGATTTTCAGCTAAACCTTTTCTATCTCTAATCTGTCTGATTACCCTTTGTTGCAACTCGTTTGGCATTCTTTCAAATGCTTGATCCATTAAACTAGAAACTCCTCTTCCTCCAGTCGCACTTCTCAAATCAGAAGACCATCCAATCATCTCCGCAACAGGCAATCTTGCTTTGATGAATGTAACAATTCCTTCCTGCTTTGCATCAATCATTTGACCTCTCTTCTGTGTTACTAACTTTGTAACTTCACCCATATATTCTGTTGGAACTTCAATTACATGTGTCTGAACAGGTTCAAATAAAACCGGGGTTGCTTTTTTGAATGCTTCTTGTAATGCCTCCCTAACTGCAGGATAAACCTGAGCAGGACCTCGATGTATTGCATCTTCATGAAGTTTTACATCAACTAAAGAAACCTTAAGATTGGTACAAGGTTCTCTTGATAAGGGACCAGCTTTCATAACCATTTCAAATGCATCTAAGATGAGTTCTATAATCTCTATCATGTATACTTCTCCCTTTGTTTTATCTAAGAAAACATTTCCTTGGAAAACATTTCTATATTGCCTAGCCTCTTCATTTGAAACTCCTACGGCAGTAAGTGATCCCCATAATTTGTCGTCTTTCTTTTTTACTCTTCCCTCAGAAATTTCTCCTTTTTCTATTGCAGCAGCAACTGCAGGTTCAATAGGTTCTACCACAAAGAATAAACTATTGTGTTTATTTGGAGATCTTCCTTCAACTTGACCGGAATTTCTTGTTACAGTTTCTCTATAAACTACAATTGGTTGAGAAGTCTTTACTTCTACTCCCTTCTCAGTCTTAATTCTATTTTCAACAATTTCCAAATGTAATTCTCCCATTCCAGACATCAAATTTTCTCCAGTTTCTTCATTAATTTCAATCTTGATAGAAGGATCTTCTTTAGCAACTTTTCTCAATACTTCAATCAACTTAGGTAAGTCCATAGACTTTTCAACAGTGATAGCTTTGGTAATAACTGGTTGGAAAATCTGTTTCATTTCTTCAAAAGGTTGTTGAGGATTCACCGTAATTGTTTCTCCAGGTTCTGCATTTATACCTGCGATTGCACAAATATTTCCTGCTGTAACTTCGTCGACTAATTCAGGTTTTATACCATCATAAACTAAAACTTGCTGAATTCTTTGCTTCTTTTCTGCAAGATTTAAATAAACTTCTTGTCCAGTCTTCAAGCTTCCCGACCACAATCTTCCAGCACAGACTTCTTTTCCTGCCCTAGGTTCAATAACAATTCGAGTAATAACAAAAGAAGTCTCTCCATTTTGATTGCAACTTACCATTCCCTTACCAAATTCACTATCTAACTCTCCTTTCCAAATTTTAGCGACCCGGTATTTTTGAGCATCTAATGGAGAAGGTAAATGTTTGACTACGACATCCATCATAGATTCAAATAAAGAAGCATTTTTCCAAACCCAATCCTTTCTTTCTTCTTCCGAG
Organism: Candidatus Woesearchaeota archaeon; assembly: GCA_964549155.1. Taxonomy (GTDB): domain Archaea; phylum Nanobdellota; class Nanobdellia; order Pacearchaeales; family GW2011-AR1; genus CAKZRD01. The sequence goes on along the minus strand of CAZJUG010000006.1, from coordinate 23,951 downwards.
AGCTTTTCATCGTAAATTTTATAGATATCTGCAAATGAGACTCCCTTCTTTTTCATGAATGGAATTGTTAAAGCCCAGTTATCTCTTGCAGAACCGAATGCAACACTTCCATCATTAACATTTACTTGCCATTTATCTTTGAATTCAGTTTCGGCAATATTTGCAACAAGACTATTGAATTCATTTATAATTTTAACAAATCTTTCCTGCATTTGTTGCGGAGTTACTTTTAATTCCTTAATTAATCTATCAACTTTATTAATAAATAAAACTGGTTTTACTCTTTCTCTCAATGCTTGTTTTAACACAGTTTCTGTCTGAGGCATAATCCCCTCAGAAGCACAGACAAGAACAATAGTTCCGTCAACAGCTCTCATGGCCCTTGTAACATTTCCAGAGAAATCAACATGTCCAGGAGTATCAATAAGATTTACTAAGTATTCTTTATCCCCATATTCGTGGACCATAGAAGTATTTGCAGAATCAACAGTTAACAATCTCTCCTGTTCATCTGCATGTTGCCATGTTGCCATTCCCTCTTCTAAATCTCCAGCATTCTTAGCAGCTATTTTTCCTGCAACAGCTAAAAGATTATCGGTGAATGCAGTTTTACCATGATGAATATGAGCAGAAGTAGCGATGTTTCTAATCGTATTTTGATCCCTCATAATTCTCTTGATTTTGTCAAAGTTCTTTTCGCCTGTTGCCATATTATTCTTTTTGAAATTTGCTTTATAAAGTTTTGTATGATTTCTAAAAAACTGCATCCAAAATTTTTCAATATTTGCATGACCCCAGAGGGATTTGAACCCTCGACACCTAGCTTAAAAGGCTAGTACTCTAACCGGGCTGAGCTATGGGGCCAGCTAAAAATCAAAAAGAAACTCCATTTAAAAAACTAATGTTTCAGAAAATTATTCTACAATACCTTTTATTGCCTCTATATGTGCTGCAACTTCCTGTCCTTTCTTAGTCAATTTGATTATCTTTATTCTTCCTTTCTTCTCGAAGACGACTAACCCTATCCTTTCTAATATTTGAAGAATCTTTACAGCATGAGAATATGTACAATCTACTTCCTTTGCCAAGACCGAACCATATCTTGCCTTAGTAACTCTTCTCAAAGCAATTAACATCATCGCTGGTTTTCGTCTAAAGAAAAGTTCAAAGTGATCTTCTTGGGGTGTTTTTTCTGCCATTTTAATATATAGTTTCTAATGTATATTTTATAACAATAACTTACTTTTAAACCTTTCTCATAAAATTCGTCCATGAATAGTAGATACACAAATCGGCTTTGTAAGTTTAGTCCAAACCTCAAAAGTGACTTGTCACGGAAAGTATTAAGCAATCTCTAGTTTAGTCTCTTGCTTGAAGAAATCATATTTCTCTTTGAAATCAATTTGAACCTTATTTTCATAGATTTCTTGGACTATTTACCCAATTCATCATAAAGAGAAAGATAACCCTTCAAGAATAATTCTTGATCTGAAGCGATTTTTTCTATGTTTATATTCCCGCTACTTATTTCTTTCACCATAGCATCTTTTAAGTTTTCAGAAAGAAATATTCTTGATAGAGTAACCTCGTCGCTAGAAAAAGATAAATCGGCATCGGAGCTTATTCCATTGTAGGTTTCAATTTTCTTGTCTATTATTGTATGAAAGCTCTGGTTAGATATAACGAAGTTTAGTATAGGCTTTTTTAGATTGAAAGGATTTCTTCGTAATTTTGTAGCTCCCATTTCCGAAGCAACCAATGAAATGAGTTCAGGAGTTATTTGTAATGAAGAAGATTCTTCGTGCTCGACCCAATTAGGGGAATACTCAACTAATTTAGTAGTATGATGAAAGAACATTCCATAAACTCCCATCCACATAAAGATTAAGAGAACAATCGAAAGAAAAATTCCCTTAACAATTCTTTTAGGTCTTCTTGCTCTATCAATAAGAGAATCAATAAACTCTAACTTAAACCCCTTTCTCTGTAATCTTCTCGTTATCTCTGCCCGACTCTTCCCCCTAGAAAAATCCCAACGAATATCCTTTATGACCTCTTTTTCATCCATATGACCTTCCGAAATCTAGACTTAATAAATCTTTTTATGGGAAAGTTTAAATATGTAGAAAAACTAAACTAGATATGATAGACATTAAGTTAATCCGAGAAAATCCGAGTTTGGTAAAGGAGAACATAAAGAAGAAGTTTAAGGATGATAAAATTTTTCTTGTGGATGAAGTTTTGAAACTTGATGCTGAATGGAGAAAATTTAGACTTGAAGCAGACAAACTTCGTTCTGAAAGAAATAAGCTTTCTGAAGAAGTTAATAAGGCAAAAAAAGCGAAGGACGAAAAGAAAGCGAAAGAGATTATTGAAAAAGCGAAAGAGATTCCTAAGAAATTAGAAGAAGTAGAAGAGAATGAAAGAAAGCTTGGGGAAGAGATAAGAAAATTGATGTATAAAATACCTAATATGATTCATGAATCAGTTCCACTAGGAAAAGATGATTCTGAAAATGTGGAAATTGAAAAGTTTGGGGAACCAAATGTTCCCAAATATGAAGTTTTTCATCATGCAGAATTAGCAGAAAAAATGTTCTGTGCAGATTTTGATTCTGCAAGGGAAACTTCTGGAACGGGATTTTATTTTTTAACTAGTAAGTTTGCAGTTTTACATTCGGCAATGCTTGCATTTGCAAGAGACTATATGGTAAAAAAAGGTTTTAGTTATGTAATCCCTCCATTTATGATAAGAAGAAATGTTGTTGAGGGGGTAATGAGTTTTGAAGAAATGAATAATATGATGTATAAAATTGAGGGAGAAGATTTATACCTTATTGGAACTTCCGAACATTCTATGATTGGAAGATTCATAGGAAAAACAATTCAACCAAAGGATTTGCCCGTAAACCTCACAAGCTATTCTCCTTGTTTTAGAAAAGAAATTGGTTCTCATGGAATAGAAGAAAAAGGATTTTATAGAGTTCATCAGTTTGAAAAACAAGAGATGGTTGTCATCTGCGACCCAAAAGATTCTTACAAGTGGTACAATAAGATGTTGAAATATACTATAGATGTTTTTCAAAAACTAGAAATTCCTATAAGAACTCTTGAAATCTGTTCAGGAGATTTAGCAGATTTGAAAGCAAAATCGGTAGATGTTGAAGCTTGGAGTCCAAGACAGAAAAAATATTTCGAGGTGGGTTCGTGTTCAAATTTAACAGATGCTCAAGCGAGAAGATTGAATATAAAAATTAACACAGGAAAGGGAAATATTTTTGCTCACACTTTGAACAACACAGTTCTTGCCTCGCCAAGAGCTCTAATTGCTTTCTTGGAGAATCACCAACAGAAGGATGGTTCAATTAAGATTCCAAAAGCTTTGTGGAGATATACAGGGTTTAAAGAGATAAAAGAGGAATAGTTATTTCAAAAAATTCATAGCACTAGGTACTTCTCCAGTTCACAAAATACATTTCGCAAGATTATCAAGGAAACTGGAGTTAGTAAAATATATTTGCTCAAAGTGTTTTGCTCACCATGCCAGGCATGTCGGATTATCTTAGAACTTAACAGAACTAGGTGCTTCTCCGCCATGCCATGTGAATCTTGGTCTAATCCTCATTTGGTAAATTCTTTCAGAATTGTCATCAAGCAAGATTGCAGAACCTCTCAACTTAGGAAGACTATTCATTTTCTGCTTTATTCCCTCATAAACATAATTCTGCATTATAGAATTTAATGCCTGAACATCCGCATCAGAAGTCAATTTGTGAGAGAGAACAATATCTGATTGAGTCATGGCATCCGTATGAATCTTTCCAGGTTGCTGTGTTGCAAGAACTAATGAAATCCCTGGTTGCCTTCCCTCCCTTAATAGTTGTATCAAGGCTTCGGAAGCGGGAGTCTTTCCATCTTTTACCAAGAACTCATGTGCTTCATCTATGAATATCCAAACTAAAGGCATATCTCCCCCACCAGATAAATAACTACTAGACAAGCCCCTTTGAACTGAGTTAACTTCCTCTTCTTTTCTTGAAGCCATTCTTTCTAAGAAAAGTTTTTTACAAACGAGTCCGATAACTAATGCTCGCACATTAAAACTTCCTATGGATGAATACATAGATAAATCAATTATACTTGTCTGTCCTGCCTTGACTAAATCTCTAATCGCAGTTCCCTCTTTTTCATCAAAAATCTTCCAAGATTTTGCAACCTCAAAAATCGAGACAACCGCATTTTTTGTTTCTTGCCTAAATTTTTTATTTTCTTCAATTTCAATGAAAATCTCTTCAAAACCAAAAGTTCCTTTCTCTTTTAATCTAGAGATTACATTTGTTAATAGAACTGCTTCTTCTTGTGTAAAATTCAGCTCAAATAGGGAGACCCAATCTTCGGCATTTAATTCAGAAAGTTTAATCCTAAACTCTCTATCTACAGGGATTCCTTTTTCGCTGTATTCTTCAAAATACCCTGCAGGAGCAAAAACTTCGGTATTTATGTTCTTGGGTTCTAAATCCCAACTGGAAAGTAAATCCTTATCTTTATAGTTCTTGAATTTCATTGTCCAAAAAATTCCCATTGTATCGAAAATTAGAGAAGAAATATTCAAATCTTGTGCTCCTTGCATTTCAGAAATTGCTTCTGAAATAACTCCAAGAGTATAAGATTTCCCTGAGCCCCTTTTTCCAGCAACCATCATTACATGACTTCTTGAAATATCTAGGAACATTGGATTAGACAAAGAGGTGTAGTTTTCCATATTTACATAACTCTTACCTATATATGCAAGTCCTTTCTTTCCAAGAACTTTATTATCTCCCTCGTTTCTCCCAATAATTACATCAAATGGCATAGTTCTAAAAAGAATTCAAGCTTTTTAATTGTTTCACTATCCTTTTTTCCAAACGAAAAACCTAACTTGCTTGGGGTGATATATATCAATCGTTCCACTTACTATTCTTTCTTGGACAAAGATGTCTTCTTCCACATAGCCCCTCATAGGACAAGAGACATCGAGATTACATATGCTTATACTAAAGTTGAGATTCGGAAGCAAATTCCCTTCGATGAATGACACTATTGTCTCATTCTCTCCCCCTGCAACCGCATTTCTAAGAGTTTCATTTTCAGCAACCCTGTTTAGAATTTCTTCCTGCCAGTCCATGATATATCTACTTTCACTAGACTCATTCCGTTGATTTGAATAAATGAGTAGCACTGCTCCCAAGATTAGCATGATTGCAACAACTGCTTCGAATATTCTTAACCAACCTCTTTTATTCATTACCATACTCTAAATACAAAATCCCTATTTATTAAGTCTCCGTTTGAATTCAAAACTGAAAGGGTGTATCTTTTTGCGATTATATCTATTTCTCCAAGGTTCCCTCTTGTGAGATTATATTCTCCATCAAAAGTATAAATTTCAAAATCTATTACGGCAGGAATTTTTAAATCTTCTTTTAACCCAGAATAATCTGCATAGTATTTATCCTTTATTTCCCAAATACTTGAATTTGACAATACACTTTTATTAGAAATGCTTCCAATTGTGATAGAGTCCGAAGAACATATTTCCCCATTATTAAGAAATTCATCAGAGAAGTATACATAGTATACATTTGGACCAACAGCCCTAGATTCCCAATTCTTAGAAGATATTCCAGGAGGAGCACATATAGTGGAAGATGTTCCATTCACAAAAACAGTTATCAGCTCGGTGCTAGCATGATTTACAAAAGAATCTTTTAATGAAATCGCAGCTACATCAGAAAGTTTGCTTGTTTCCATGGGCCTAATATAAACAAAAATAAAAAGAACAACAACTAAGAATATGCTAAAAGCCAGTATCATTTCCAAATGTGCACTCCCTTCTTTTCTCATAGACCTTTGGAAGTTTTTAGATTTATATACTTTCTGTTTTGAACTATTCTATCCGAATATGACTCTTGCAATTCCTGAAAGAATGAGGGCTAATGAAACTAGTATGAATGAGTGTTTTATACCTGCATTGATTTTTCCCTCGGATATTTTTCCGATTACTAATCCTGAAAAAAATGATTGTACAATCAAAAGATAAAAATTTGCTTGACCAATTAGGTCAATGTCTTCTTTTGGAGAAACTTCTACATTCAAATCTTTTATAGGTCCTAAATCTTTGACTAAGGGCATTAAGAAAAATTCCAATACTAAGATTATTAGGATGAAAACAAAAAAGATTATGTACCCCTGCACAACTAAGTTGAATATTGCCGATCTTCTCTCCTTTTGTATAATCTCTGTCTGATTTACCGAAGAGGCAACAGAATTTAATATAGTATTTATTTCCCCTCCAGAACGACTAGCCTCAGAAATTAGGTTTACAGACCTCAGAATGACTGGACTTTTTGTATCCTCTGCAAATGTATCAAAGGATTTTGTAAGAGGAATTCCTAATGAAATCTGATTCGCAAGTTTTTCTATGTGTGGACCTAATGCCCCATAGTCTCGGTTCTTTATATTTATTATAGCCCTACTAACCGGAGTTCCAGATTTTACATTCTCAACAATATCCCTAATGAATTCAAGGAATTTCTGTTCTTTCTCTTTTTGCTCCCGATTCTTTTTAGTATAGTAGACTACTAGAGGAACAATCATCACCAAGACAGCTAAGCTTAGAATAAGATTTCTAATAGCTGGGATTCCATTAAGAAAAATTAGACTGATTCCAATTAAGATTATTCCAAATACTGAGTTGATTATAATTCCTTTTTTCATTTTAGCTTTTTGGTTGTTTTATTTGTAATATTGATAGGAAGATTACATTTAGTACAGAGACCAATGAAATAATAATAACATTGAGTGCTGTTACCCCAATTCCAAGTTCAAATCCTGTCATGCTCATAACTACGAAGACTATCATGAGTATTAAAGGAGCTGTGATTAAAAGGCTTATATAAACATCCATAAATGTTTCAGCTACGGAGTTATATCTTTGTCTATCAAGTTTGTAGTCTACTAAAAGATTTTCTGCTTTTTTCTCCAAGTAATTTTTTAATGAACCTCCACTAGTTATATTAATCGCTATCCCTGAAAAAAGTTCAGCTAACTTTTCATTTTTTATTCCCTTTGAAGCATTCGTAAGAGCTGTTGCAAGATTGTATCCATAAAGATCCAGTTGATTCACTACCTTCCTCATCTCCATTCCAATAGCAGGATATTCTTTAGAATTAGCAATGAGTCTAAACATCTTTGTAGGTTCTAAATCTGAAGATGAAATGGCTGCCATGTAAATTGTTGCGAAAGGTAATTCTTCCCCAATTTTCTTCTCGAATGAACCCCTCTTTAGAGATGGATAAGAATATGCAAATATGAAAACACTCATAGGAATAAAAAAGGATATAAGGATAGATACTAGAATGTTTGCAGTTAGTAAAAACACTCCTGCTCCAAAGAAGATTCCTAAGAAGACTGAAACAATAGTGAAAAATAAAACCTTTGAAAAATAATTCTGTACTAAAAAAGGCATGTTGGCTCCGACTAAATCATTCTTTAACTCGGATAAGCTGTCTAAATGTTTATCTGCGAAATTGAAAAATACTCTTCCAGTAAAATCCTCCTGATTGTCATTCCCCAAACTAGTTGTGTTTGATTCTTCACCTGCTTCCATGAATATGACTAGAAACTATTCTTTATTAATCTTGCGAATAGACCCCCAAATTTATGTTGTCAGATGTTGGATAAATCTGAGGAAATGTAAATCAAAAGCTTTTTAAATGGATTTTGTGAGACATTATTACCTGCGAGCTCACGCGTTGAGTAGGTCTTGAAAAAGACTTCTATATGCAGGTTTAGAAAAATGGAAAGGACAATAAGTAAAACTAGAGTTGAAGTAAGGTCTTCTAAAAAGACAAATAAAGTTTTAGCTGAAGCCATAACATTAATTAAGAAAAAGAATCCTGATTTTGCTAAGCATCTTGCTATGCCTGTAAAAAAATGGGCAGAATTAAATCTTGACCAAATAGATAGAGCAACAAAAGATAATGATGCGATCTTTATTCCAGGAAAAGTTTTAGGTTCTGGTGCATTGACAAAGAAAATAAGAATTGTTGCTTGGAAAGCTTCCGAAAAGGCATTGGATAAAATGAAAGAGGCAAAAGCTGAGTTTGTTGAAGTAACAGAAGAGATTAAAAAGAATCCTGAATTAAAAAATTTGAGGTTAATAAGATGAAATTATATGTTGATGCAACAGGTGTTCAATTAGGAAGGCTTGGTAGCTTCGTGGTAAAATCTGCCTTGAAAGGAGATGAAGTTTTTGTATTGAACTCTGAGAAATCTATTATTTCTGGAAACAAAAAAGATATTCTTACAGAGATTACAAGTTTAAGGAATAAAGGAGGGAATAGCCTCAAGGGACCAACAGTTCCTAGACCTGCTGAAAGACTTTTAAAGAGGATGATTAGGGGAATGTTACCTTGGGATAGGCAGAGAGGAAGAGATGCATTCAAGAAGATTAAATGTTTTAAGTCTGGAGAATTTGATGATTCTAAGGTTGAAGTTATAAAACTGAAAACAAGATTACCTTTCAAGTATATAGAACTTAAAGAGGTTTCAAGATTAATATGAGTCTTATAAAAAAATCACTTGTTATATCTAGTAAGAGAAAGACAGCTGTTGGTAAGGCAACGATAAAAGAAGGTGTAGGAAATGTATTAGTTAATAAGAAAGATATAGAATCTTTTCCAATTCTTCAAAGATTAGAGTTACAAGAACCTTTATTAATTGCAGAAAAAATCTTAGGAAAAGCAAATTATGATATTTCAGTGAATGTGAAGGGTGGAGGAGTTTCCTCTCAAGTTCAAGCTGCAAGACTGGCAATTGCAAGAGCGATTGTTGCATTTACAAAAAGTGATGAGTTGAAAAGAGCATTTGTAGTGTATGATAGAAATATGATTGTTGCAGATACAAGAAGAAAGGAAGCTTATAAGCCTGGAGATTCTAAAGCAAGGGCAAAGAGACAAACCTCTTACAGATAATTTCTAATTGAATTTTTATTGGATTAAAAATGCATTTACTAAAAATCTAAATTGACTGGGACTTTTTTTCGTTTTCTTTCATCTTCCTTTGCACGGCATAAAAAATTTCTGGAGAGATTAGAGGTTTGTGATTGCTTTTATAAATCTGGCCATTGAATTTAACTTCTCCCAGATAGGTTCTGTTTTTTAAAACTTTTTTTAAACCATTAACAGAAAGTCCAAATTTTTTTGAGAGCTTGTTTAATGATATATTTGTCTCTAGATATTCTTTAAAGATTGAATGAACCTTTGAAGCATCTTCATTTTCAACTAGCTTTTTATCTATAAGAGAATAGCCTAATGCGACCCTGGACATAACTTCTCCCTGTTTTGCCTTTTCCACCATCCCTGCTTTTTGTTTACTTCCAATCCTCTGCCCATATTTTCTGAAAGTTTCTAATGTTCTCCAGTCTACCTTTTCATTAATGTAAAATGTAAAATTGTCTTCATCATCTGGAGAGAAAAAATTGCATATCTGACAAAGAGGAAATCTAAATTTTACAACTTCTTTTTTATCACTATAACCACATTTCTCACAAACCATAATTTAATGATAAAATAAACAAATATAAATCTTCCTATGAGGCTCTCAGTCTTAGATACTCTCTTTTTAGCCTTGAGGGGTCTAATAATACTCTTTCAGGCAAACCTTCTCTTGAAGGAAATCCATAAATTTGGTTTGCACAAGTATCGGCCATTTTCAAGATAGTCGGACATTCTAATCTCTTTGCAAGAGGTCTTTTTGCCATGCTATTTCTTCTCTTAACCACATTGTTAACAACAACTTCAGAAAAGTAAGGTCTAAGCCTATCCCTAATGTAGTCCTTATGACTCTTTGGGAGGATTCCATCCAAGCATACCCAAATTTTCTTAGGTGTTTCTCTTAATGTTGGGGCATAATTCAAAACAAGATCTGGAACAGCTAAAGGGAGGAGAGGTTGCATAGCTCTAAAAGAAGGATCTTTTAAGAGACCAAAACGAAAATCCCTTTCCTGTTGTTCTCCTCCAAGCCAATAAAAGAAATCTTCGTGAACTCTCTCCCTTGAGAAACCTCGGTAGATTGAATCTCGATTTAATAATGAAAAAGTTGTTGCTAATATAATCGGCTGGTTAACATCGTGATTATTTGAATCGTCTGCTCCCACATAAAGAACTTCCCTTTCCATGACATTTCATTGTGGAGGGGTTTATAAACAAAATTGCAATTGAATATATTACTTTCTAGTTTAAATTAAACTATCAATTGGACTTTTAACTTTCTTTAACTCTTCGCTAGATATATGAGTATATATTTGAGTTGTAGATAAATCTGCATGACCTAAAAGTTCCTGTATCTTTCTTATGTCAGTTCCTTGCTCTAAGAGATGTGTGGCAAATGAGTGTCTTAGGGTATGACAATGGACCTCTTTTTGAAGCCCAGCTTTTTTTGAAGCTTTTTCTACTATTTTTTGAAGATTTCTCGAAGACAATCTTCCATTTTTCCCAGTAAATAAATATTCCTGATTTTTATTTTTTTGTTCTTCTGATTGTCTTTTTAAATCCTCAAATAAAAAATCTGGAATATTGAAAATTCTATCTTTCCTTCCCTTTGCTTGTTTTACATAACCTATTTTTTCATCTAGAAGAATGTTATTTACCTTAAGATTTACAAGTTCAGAGACTCTCAAACCACAAGCATATAGTAACGAAACCATTAGTTTTGATTTTCTATTATTGACTGATTTAAGAAACTTAGAAACTTCTTCCTTTGTAAGAACTGTGGGAATTTTCTTTTCTTTTTTAGGCCTTCGAATCCCCCCAGTAATATCTTTCTTGAATATAGCTCCATAAGCATATTTTATTGCTGCGAGAAATTGAATTATTGAACTCGCAGCCCTGTCTGAAAGTTTTTCTGCTAAAAATTGTTTTACATCATCTTCTGAAACTTCTAAAGGTTGTTTTTTTATGAAATCCAAAAATTCTTTATTCTTCATTATATAAAATTTTATTGTATTTGGAGAATTTTTTGAAATCTTTAATTCTATTTCAACTTTTTTTAGGAAATCTGAAGGATTCATATCTTCCTAGAGTCAATTGCCCAATGCAGTAAGGCTTGTCTTTGTCTTGGTCTGCAATTGAAATCTCCTTTTTTACAATTTTTTTTAACTTGGGCAATATGTCTTCCAATTGCCTTCCATCTTTTTATCTGAATCTTATCTATCTCCGACAATCTTCTACCTAAGAAATATCTACAATACCATTGAAACCACCCTCGAGGATCTTCCTTAAAAATCCATCCTTTTTTTCTCCAGATAGAAAGGGGTTGAGAAGCATTTATCTTGAAAAAATTTAGTTTTGCATCATGAAATTCTGGATTTAATTTTGCTTTCTTAAACCAATTCGGAAATTCCATTTTACAATCGGTCATGTATTTTCCTCCGAATACTCCCAATTCCAACATTTGTTTAGGGGTTAGTTCTGGTTTGAATTCATTATCAAAATTTTTTCCTTCGGGATCTGTTAGAAGATATTTATAACTTTTCTGCATCAAATCTTTTACTAAAACCTCTTTTTTCATATAGAGATTATATGAACCTTATTTAAAAATCTTCGGGTGTTGAATTCAAAAAGATAGATTTTTATAATCTCTTAAAATAAGATTATTATGGGAAAGAGTGTGACGAAGATAGTTTTTTCTAAAGTGATTAGTGTATTTGTATTTCTGTTATTTTTGGGAGCATTAAATTTTCTTGCAAGATATATTACATTTTCTACTTTTATTTCATTCACAAATTTTTTTAACAGAAATGCTCTTCTCCTAATTGGAATAAATTTTATATTTATGTTTGCAGAGTTATTGTCCCAAGCAGAATTTCCATCCAATATATTTAATCCAGTTTTGAATTTTATAGGAGCTTGGATGTTACTCAGATTTGTATTCGCATTCTTTGAAGGTGTTCAGAGAAGATTCCAATTTGATTTTCTAGAGACTATATTCCTCATTAAAACACCAATATTCTTGGGGATTTTATCATTAATTTTTATTTTTGGATATCTCCCAATAATCTATAAACTTTTGAAAGAAAAAAATCAAAGTGTAGAAAACAGAGAACCACAGGTTATAGAGAAAATAAAAGTTATTCCTCAAGTAGTTGAAAAAGAAAAAGTAATTAAAAAAGATTTAAAGTCTAGGAAAAGAAAAAAGAATGGCTCGAGGAAGTAAAATAAAAGAAATAGAAGAATTCCCTCGGAAGATAAAAATTTTCTTTTGGGTGATATTTTGGTTGTTAGTTTTTGGAACGGTTGGATTTAAGCTGATTGATAAAGAGACTATGCGGGAATCGTTCCTTAGAACATTGCAAACACTGGCATTTATTTTTGAAGATAATCCTACTATTGCAGAAAGATTGATGGAAATTTTCTTAGCCATAGTTGGAGTTTTTTTAGTTTGGTGGGTTTTATGGAGCTTGGCAGATATGTTACTTGATGGAAATTTAAAGAAGTATTTAAAAAGTCAGTTGGATAATATAAGATTAATGGAAATGAATAACCATGTAGTCATCGCTGGAGGGGGAAGAGTTGGTGAGGAAATTGCAAGAATTTTAACAGATAAAAAAGAAAAATTTGTTTTGACAGATGTCAGTCCAGAAGTTGTTGCAAATTTAAGGAAGAAGAATTATTTAGTCATTGAGGGAAGTGCAGAACATGATAATATTCTTTTAGAAGCTGGAATAAAAAAAGCTAAAAAATTAATTATAACCTTGCCCAAAACTGAAACAAATATTTTAATTACACTCAGTGCAAAAGAATTGAATCCAAATGTTGAGATTCATGCTAGGGCAGAACATAATAAATTTGTTTCTAAGTTAAAAAAGGCTGGTGCGAAGATTGTTGTTGTACCTGAAGTTGTTGCAGGAGATAAGTTAGTTTAGAAATAATTTTTAAATATTAAAAACAAAGAAAAACAGTACTCACCAAATAGTTTCTTGTGTGGATCAAATATTCATTTAAGAATATTTAATTGAGGCTTTTAGTAGATGCTGGCTGAACATGTCGCCGAAGCTTCATGCGTACACCACATCTCTATCGACGTCGTCTTTTACGACGGCCTTAATTGTCTCGTTTTGCGATTCGCTTCATGCTTAGATGCTTTCAGCATTTATCGAAATAGTGCGTAGCTGCTCGGCCTGCCACATGACAACCGATAGACCAGAGGCACCCAATTCCCGTTCCTCTCGTACTAGAGAACTGTTCCGCTCAGACAATAACACACCTAGTAGATATCATACAAACTGTCTCGCGACGTTCTTAACCCAGCTAACGATCCCTTTTAATGCGTGAACTCCGACACCCTTGGTTGCTGCTGCACAACCGGGATAGGGAGAGCCGACAGCGACGCACCAAACCGCGCCGTCAATGTGGACTATCAGGCGCGACGAGCCCATTATCCTTGAGGTACCTTTTCTGTCGTTTCCAAGCCCCATTAAAAAGCTATGGAAGTTCGCTAAGCCCAGCTTTCACTCCTGCTTTCTTTGCTGTTCAGAAAACAGTCAGACAAGCTTTTGCCCTTACACTCTACTCCAGATTTCCGACCTGGATGAGCTTGTCTTTGGGCCCGATCGATACTCTTTCGACCGGGCGCCGCCCCAGCCAAACTGCCCGCCAATTGCTGTCCTCATAAAGTAAGTGGTTTTATCAAAAATGGGTAGTGTTACACTTTTGCTCCATCAATCCCAAGAGATTGACTTCGATGCTCCTACCTACTCTAAGCACTTTTAATAAAATCACAACAACAGGTTGCAGTAAAGGTCTACAAGGTCTGCGCTTCCCACTAGGTGATACCGGTCTGTACACCGGTTAATGGTTTCGGAAGACTCTAGTTAGGGACAGTGACAACCTCGTTAAACCATTCATGCACGTCTCCATTCAGAAGACAAGGCATTACGCTACCTTAAGAGCGTCATAGTTACGCCCGCCGTTTGATGGGCTTTCACTCCCTTGAAAGAGAGATTTAGACACCACCACTGGGCAGGTTTCACCAAGTATACACATCCTTTCGGATTCGCACTTGGCTATGTTTTTGGTAAACAGTCGGGCCATCCTTGTTACTTAGATCTACTCCTCCATATAATGAATCATACAAAAGAATAGACATCCCTTCTACCGAAGATACGGGACTATTTATGCCGAATTCCCTTAACTAGTTTAGTCTTACATGTCTTAGCCTTCTCAGCTAGGGCACCAGTGCTAGATCTCGGTACGGCTAACTAATTTCTATTATACAAACTTTTCACTGGCTCCTGGAATCAACAGATACACAAGAATTCTTAAACTTCTCTTCATTACAATCCATTTTTTTCTTCTTGTTATGTCTCTCGACATTCTGCTTATCCTAAAGCGATTTGTATACTTAACAAAATTAGCAAGTGCAGGAATATTAACCTGCTGTCCGTCGTCATACTCAGTTAAGATATGACTTAGGTACCGACTAACCCTTGGTTAATTGTTAGTGCCAAGGAAACCTTGCCCTTTCGACATCTCTTCTTTCTCAAAGAGATCAGATCCTACTGTCACCAGGATTTTCGATACTATTCGCTCCATCTTTTCTTACAAAAAAACTTCTGTGCAAATAGAACGCCTGTTTACCGGCACACTCTATACAGAGTGCCCCCAGAGTATCGGTGATTTGCTTTAGCCCCGTCCATCTTCCATGCTCTTATCCTCAATGGGTGAGCTGTTACGCTTTCTTTAAATGATGGCGGCTTCTAGACCTACATCCCCACTGTCTCAGGATAAAAACCCTGTTTGATACACTTAGCAAATACTTTGGGACCTTAACTCCGGTCTCCTTTGTTCAGGTCTCGCTGAAGTATCTTACATACCACAGCTGTTTCTTGTATTCAGCAGTTGAAAAATTCTGAGTTGGAAAGTTCCCCGTAGACATAAGTCTCTGCAGGACCTATCCGTACTATACCTCTTCAACAAGCAATACAAGGCTATACCCGGGCATATTTCAACAGGAACCAGCCATCGCCAGATTAGAGTGGCTTTTCACCCCTAATCCCAAGTCATCCAAGTGCATGTACACAACACCGGTTCGGACCTCCATTTCTCTTTCGAAAAACTTCATCCTGCTCAGGAATAGATCATCTGGCTTCAGGTCTTAAATCAGTGACTATCGCGCTTTTACACTCGCTTTCGCTTCGGCTTCATTCAATTAACCTCGCCACAAAAGTAAACTCCCTGGTCCGTTTTCCCAAACGTACGTTACAACCCCTTAGGGCAGTAACAATCTTGTAACTGTTAGATTTCAAGTCTTTTAACCCTCTTGTGAGAGTACTTTTCAGCTTTCCCTCGCGGTACTCGTACGCTATCGGACTTAAATCAATATTTAGGGTTAGGAGTTAATTCTCCCATATTCAGACTTCCAATCCGGGAAGCCCTACTCTTTTGAAGCACAGCATATCAACTTTTTTTACGGGACTATCACCCTCTAAGGTATCTCTTTCCAGAGAAATTCAAATCGTCGACTTAGCCTTAATCTTCACCACATCTCTTACACTCTTTCAAGCAAAGATTCGGTTTGCCCTGTTCCCTTTTCGCTCGCTGCTAATAAGGGAATAATTATTTATTTTCTTTTCCTACCGGTACTAAGATGTTTCAATTCCCGGTGTAGACTTTCCTCTCGGAATAATTGTGTTTCACATTAGGAGATCTCTGGTTCAATGTTCGCATGCAACTCGCCAGAGCTTTTCGCAGCTTGCCACGTCCTTCGTCGCAATTTAAGCCAAGCTATCCGTCTAACAGTTTAGTAGGATCCACACTATAAAATATTTTTAGACATTTTAACTAAAACTCATTTTAGTGAGAAACTATTTTACATTTATATATTATATATCTAAATGTGTTGGTGAGTACTGTTTTCATTGAACATGATATGCGATTAATCGCACTTGCTTTGTTCTCCAACTCCATCCACAACAGATTGTTGTGAACTTCATGTGTTGTGTTATTTTTTGAAAAGCTTTTCTTGCTTTCTCATTTGATTGAGTGTGATTTGCAAACGATAAAATGGACCCGCCGACTGAAAAAATTCTTTCGAATTTTTATTGCCGTCAGTTCCAAATCGACTTTGTCGATTATGGACCCGCCGGGAATCGCACCCGGGACTCATCGGTGCAAGCGAAGTATTTTACTACTAGACTACGGGCCCATTTCTGGTGCCTGCAGTCTGCTTGCACCAGATGTTTATTGAATATAATTGAAGCTAGAAAGCCAATTCTATGTCATTACCAATTTTAACTAAATTAATTTTTTATAAAATTTATAGGAGGTGATCCATCTGCAGGTTCCCCTACAGATACCTTGTGACGACTTAACCTACCTTGTCATACAAAAAATCTTCCCATTTGAGCTTCTTCTCTGCATAACTCGGTTGGTTTGACGGGCGGTGTGTGCAAGAGACAGGGACATATTCACCGTTTGCTGCTAACGAACGATTACTACGAATTCCAGCGTCATGAGGGTGGGTTGCAACCCTCAATTTGGACTGAGATATATTTTAGGGGATTGGCTTCACCTCTCGGTGTTGCATCTCATTGAATATACCATTGCCGCGCGCGTGTAGCCCAGGGGATTAGGGACGTACTCACCTAACGTAGCCCGCACCTTCCTCCTTGTTACCAAGGCAGTCTGCATAATGTTCTTCTTTCGAGAGTAATTATGCACACGGGTCTCGCCTGTTACCTGATTTAACAGGTCACATCACTGCACAGGCTGACGTCGGCCATGCATCTCCGCTCAGCGTGTCAGGTAAGCCCTTCAGACTGACCTTCATCCTGCTGTCGCTCCTGGTGAGGTTCACGGTGTAGAATCTAATTGAACCGCACGCGTCACTCGTTGTAGTGTCTCCCCGCCAATTCCTTTAAGTTTCGATCTTGCGACTATACTTCCCAGGTAGCTCACTCTTCGCCTTCGCTTCAGCACCGAAACCTCCCGAAGAGGTCCCGATGTTTAGTGAGCAGTGTTTACTGCCAAGACTACACGGGTATCTAATCCGTTTTGCGCCCTTGGCCTTCATCCCTCACTGTCAGATCCGTTCTTGTAAGGTGCCTTCGCCAATTGTTAGTCCATTCAAGATTAACATATTTAACCACTACCTTGAATGTACTCCTTACATCTCCCGGTCTCTAGCTTAGTAGTACCCCCTGCCCGCCTGACACTTGAGATGCCAGATTTCACAAGAAACTTACTAAACAAGCTACGGATGTTTTAGACCCAATAAAGTTGATTGCAACTTGGACTGCCGGTATTACCGCGGCGGCTGGCACCGGTCTTGCCCAGTCCTTATTCATCTGCCTTTTTACAGCAGACAAAAGTTATTCAAAAAGAATAACACTTTGGTTCGCTCTGTCACGCTTGCGCGCATTGCAGAAAATTCGCAGCTGCTGCACTCCGTAGAGCTAGGAATAGTGTCTCAGATTCCTTCTCAGGGCGACCCCGCTAAGGGCCCTTACTGATTATCGCCTTGGTGGGCTTTTACTCCGCCAACAAGCTAATCAGCCGCAGTCTCATCCTTAGGCACGAATTTGAGAGTAATATCATTCCAGAACAAAACTCCTATCAAGTATTATCCTCAGTTTCCCGAGGGTATCCCTGACCTAAGGGTAGATTAACTACGTGTTGCTGAGCAGTACGCCGACTTTCGTCAGACTTGCATGCTTAAATCCAAACCAAATAGCTGCAACCTCCAGCAGGATAAACTGGAATTGAACTAATAAATATTTATTAATTAGCTTTGATATTATAAAGGTGTAACCAATATCAAATAAACAAGATCTATCCTAAACTGCTAAAAGATTGACTCACTAGAATTGGCTTACATCATACTTTATACTTAGATAAAGCACTCATTCTAGCTTCAATAAACATAATCGAAGCTTTGGAAATTAAATCCAAAGTTATCATTTGCATAATATCTTTGTTTTGATGGCTTTATAAAGCTTTTGGTTATTTTATCGAGGGAGAAATAATGAAGAACAGAAAGAATATCCACGAAGATTAAATCCAAAATCGGAAGACTTTTAAGTAAGATAGAATAAATAATAATATGGCAGAAGCTAATAAAAAAGAACAAAGTGAAAAAGAGACTAGTCAATTGTTTGAAGAAGAAATCAAAAAACCTTACTATGATGTATTCTATTTAGACAATTTCAAACTCCCCTATGAAAGACTAGATGTTTCTGTAGTTCTCCCCACATACAATCGCGCCCCTTATAAAAAGAATACTCTAAAAGAAGACCTTAATCCGCTTTCTTGGGCGATCTTGTCTTGTTTAAATCAAAAACCCCCTATCAAAGAGATAATAGTAGTAGATGATGCAAGCAAAGACAATACTGCAGAAGTTGTCAAAAGTTTTAGAGAAGAAGCAACAAGGAAAAACATAAACTTAGTTTACATCCAAAATGAGACCCACCAAGGATATGGTCCTTCAACAAATATCGGTGTAGAAAAAACAAATTCTAAATACCTCCTTTTTGTAGACGATGATTCAATCATAGCACCATATACCGCATTTGGAGGAATTCATACTTTTGAATGGTTAGAAACAGAAGGAGTAAATGTAGGAATAATCAACCTTCCCCCCTATTTGAGATCCACCCTCCCAGAAAATGTTAAATCCCAGAAAAGTATTAGCCAGATTAATTTTTCTAAGGGTGTTTATACGAGTAATAAGGCCTCATTTCCAGAGGAATACTTAACTAAAAAAGATAAATTTATTCATGAGGAATATCACATCCTTAAACCCTTCACAATTCAGAACAGTGGAGGGTACTTTTTATGTTCAAAGAAAATGTTTAATGATATTGGGGGTTTTCCTGTAACAATTTGTGAAAGATTCCCCGAGAGAGAGTTTGGTTGTATCGCCATAGATAATGGATACGATGTTTATTTTCAAGCGGACCCAAAGTTTCATTGCGTTCACGGATCTTACGGACTAAAAAATGATCGGATCTTCAAGGGAAAGGAGTGGTTTAAAGAAATAGGAGGTAAAATATCATTTAAAAGGGCGATGGAAGTATGTAATAATCGTATAAAGGAAACAGGATGTCGTATAAGTCAAAAAGAATTTGTATACAATTCTCTTATGGCAATATTTACAGTACTATATCCTAGAAATAGTCGTGGAGCAATCAAATGGATGGAAAAAATCTATCAGAGTTTTGTAATAAATAATGATCCTACAATGTTAAACACCTCGCTAAACGAAAACTTAAGCGAAGAAGAAAGAAAAGACATTTGGGAAAAAGCAATAAAAGAAAGTTTGAATTTCATAAGAAAAAAAGAAAAAATGAAACTGAAAGCATTGAGTGATTTGAAGAATAATTTAAAGAATAAAAAAATAACCTTGGACATGCTTAAAATAATCGGAGAAATTTGATGAGAATTCTTTTTGAAACACCCAAATATCTTCCATCTGTGGGAGGTATAGAAATAAATACCCACGAGGTAGCTAAAGAATTAAAAAAAAGAGGTCACGAAGTCTCCATTTTTTGTCAAGAAAACCATCGATTTGAAAAACGAGAAGAAATAATTGATGGAATAAAAGTATACAGACATGAAGGTCCAAAATTTCATAAATCTTTAAGGATGTTTACACCATTATTTCAAATGAAAAATATCTCAGAAAAATTAAAAGATTTAATTACGAATAAAAAAATAGACTTAATTGTATCATGTTATTACACTTTTATAAAACCAACAAAGAAGATAACAAAAATACCTGTATTGTATATTCAACCCTCAATAACCTATCTTGCATTCAGAAAAATGGCAAAATATGCAAAAGGATTCACCGAAAAAAAAGATAATTATCTGAAATCAAAGGTTGCATTTTTTGTTGAAAAAGAGGCATTAAAAAAAGCAGATTTTATTCTTTCTAGAAGTCCCATTATGAAAGATTTTGATAGGAGAAGGTTTAATATAGAACCAAAGAAAATAGGGGTTTTTCCACAAGGAATTGATTTGAAAAAGTTCAATCCCTCTAAAAAATGCCCTCTAAAAAAAAAATTTGCTGGGAAAAATATTGTCTTTTCAGTATCTAGACTGGGCGCGGATAAGAATAATGTAACACTAATAAAAGTCTTCTCAAAATTAAAAACAAAAAATAAACATTTAATTCTTGTGGGGGACGGTCCACAAAAAGAAGACTTAATTAAATTAACTAAAAAACTTAGAATTTCTGAGAAGGTTAGCTTTCTTGGGGAAATAAGAGATGTAGAAAATTATTACTGTCTTGGAAAAGTATTTGTCCTAGCCTCAGAACAAGAAGGATTTCCAAATGTTTTCTCGGAGGCAATGGCATCAGGAATACCAATAGTGGGATACAAAGAAAGACTTTTTGATCGCACAGTCCCTACAAGATTTGCAATAGGAAAAAGAAAATGTGGATTTGCAGTAGAAAACGAAGAAGATATGGTTCAAAAAATAGATTTGATATTATCCAATAAAAGACTACAAGAAAGAATGGCAAAAGAATCTAGAAAAGAATCCGTTAAATTTTCTTGGAAAAAAGCAGCAGATAAACTTGAAGAAATTGAAGGAAAACTAAACCCTCGCGTTTCAATAATAATTCCATGTTATAATGCAGAGAAATATATAATTGAAACAATAAATTCTATTTTAGGTCAAACGGAAAAAAATATTGAAGTAATTCTTGTAGATGATTGTTCAACAGATAACACCTTCCAAAAGATTAGAGAGAATTTTTCAGAAAACAGAAAAATAAAGGTAATAAAAAACAAAAAGAATTCTGGTGCAGCAGCTAGTATCAATAAGGGGCTCTCAGAAGCAAGAGGGAGGTATATCTGTATCTTTGATTCGGATGACATTATGATTAAAAATAAACTTAAAATTCAATCAGAGTATCTAGAAAAAAATAGGGAGGTAGATATGGTTTTCTCAGATATGATTGTGTGGCACCAAGAAGGAGATGGAAAGAAAATTCAAGTGAGGGGTCCAGAATTTAAAGATTTATCTCAGCCGTTAAGAATTCTCAGGAAAGCATCCAAAAGAAGAAATCTCGGAGAAGTTGAACCCTACCTCTATCTTATTGGAGACGGAATCTCTAAGAGTATTGCAAGTCGTTCAGCAATGTTCAGAAGAGAAGTATTTGAAAAAATAAAATTTGATAATAAATTGAGAAATGCGGAAGATTATGACTTCCTATTGTCTTTTGTAGGTCATGGATTTAAGATGAAGCATGTTCCGTTCAAGTCTTACATCTATAGAAGGCATTCAAATCAAAAATCAAAAAACCCCCTACATGAGAAGAATAGAAAAAAATCTTATTCATTAATCGGGAAAAAACTAAAAAAGGAAGTATATTTTAAATGAAAGAATGTGTATTCTGTAATTTCGCAAAAAAAAAGAACAAGTTTCATGAAATGTACGAACATCACAAACAAAATTACCCACTTATATTTATAGAAGAAACTGAAGATACTCTAACCTTTCTGAGCCATCCAAGAAAAGACGACAGCATCCACTTACTAATTATTCCAAAAGAACACTATGAGTTTTTAGAAGAAATGCCAGAAAGAATTTTAAAACAGATATTCCTAGACTTGCAAAAATCTTCTGAAATACTAAGAAAAAAATACTCCTCCTGTAGAATAATTCTAAACAACGGAAAAAATGCAGAGCAATATGTAAAACATGTTCATTTTCATTTGGTTCCATATAGCAAAAATAAGAAAAACCCTTGGGAAGGGATAGATGTAGAAAATTTTCATAAGCTCTCTAATGAGATGGTCTCTCTTTGGAAGAACAAAAAAGAATAAACTTTTAAACTAAAAAACAATAGAATAATATGGAAATTATGAACTTGAGATGGGATGAAATGTTATTCAGAGTTGTCATCTCCTTAGGAGTCATCCTATTAGGAATCATATTAGGAAAGCTAATTTCTATAGGGATTAAAAAACTCTTCAAAAAGACCGAAGCTGAGAAAAAAGTCAGACCAAGTTTTTTAAGACTTATTACATCTGTTATTGAATGGTCTGTATACATAACTTTCTTCAGTTGGGCTATAAAGACTTTAGAATTCCCTGGCCTTTCAGAATTAGTAAGCCCCACACTCCTTGTCATTCCCTCTTTTGTTGCCTCAATTTTTATTTTATCGATAGGATTTGCAATAGCCATATTTCTCAGAGGAATTATAGAGGACTCAGAAGTAACTGGATGGAAATCGCTTTCATTATATCTCTACTATTTCATTAATCTTGTGTTTGGACTTTATTCTTTAAGAATAGCACTCATAATCTTTGACCCTCTAGTTTCAAGGGCAATTTCGATTCTTTTGGTAGTAATAGTTGGAATTTCGATTGCATATATCTATGTAAAGAAAGAAATAAAGGAAAGTTATCATCGCTAAATCCCTGGTTTTATCACACAAGTTGTGGAATTTTTTAGGTTTTATGGATCTTAAAAGTGTTGAATTCTGAATTTTAATAGGACCGAATAGTTCATAATTACTCCGTTCAACGAAGATTATACAAACTAAATTTTGAAGTTTTATTTGTATAAAGAACTAATTTCTAAAATCAGTAACTCCTCAAACCAGATTTTTTTTCTTGCAACAATCCTTGGATTAAATTTTTCTAGTTTATCCATCGGTGTCAATGAAGAAACAAGCAATAAAATCTTTCCATTTTGCTTCAAAAATTTTTTAGACTGCCTCAAGAATTTTAAGGAAACTTCATCTCCTCTTTTTCCCCCCGTTGTCTCTATCTGACTCTGTTTTTCTTCAGCCCGGTCTTGAGGAAGATAAGGTGCATTAAAGAGAATCAAATCATACTTTCTCTCCCTCGGAACTTCCCTAAATAAATTTGAATGTATTGTAGCAAAACCTTTTTTTCTTAAAGATTTAACACAATCATATTGAAGATCTACGCAAATAATATCTTTTTTTTGAATAAACCCTACACAGGTTTCAGCCAAAATTCCACTTCCAGAACCCATATCTAAAACAGAAAATCCCTCCAGAAGATCAAGACTAGCTAAATAAGATCTCAAATAGTTTTGAAAAAAGAAAGAATCTTCAGAAGGCTCATACATTATTCCCCACCAAATAGATTTATTATCCTATCCCAAAAAAAATATAAGGCCATAGAGATTAATAGACTAACTAATACAAACATCAATATCCAAAGCGCTTTTTTTCTTCTTTTAGGAATTTTAATGGATAGATTCTCTGAAGGTATAGAACTAGTAATCTGATTGGATTCTCTAAAAGCTTCTTCAATTTCTTGAATTTGATAACCTGCATTAGCCAAACTCTGACGAGTAATCTTTGAATCCTCCCCTCTTTCTCTAGCTCTAACAAATGCACCAGTTAATTCATTCATAGGTTTACACTAACCCCATCTTTTAAAAGATGAACCTGTTTAGAAGTTTTATACCCCATTTCATTGGCCAACTCAACCATAGGTTTTGTCTTTGCTTCCTCACCATGAGAAGGAATTATATGTTCAGGGTTTAAAATTCTAATTATGTCCCTAAGATCCTCTCTCCCCCCATGACCAGAAACATGAACATCCTTAAAAATTCTTAATTGTCTTTTTTTAAGCTTGTCTTCCATTTTTCCAAAGTTTTCTTGATTTACTTCTGTAGGAATCACACTTGAAGAAAAGATTAAGTTGTCATTTTGTTCAAATCTAAATGGAAGTTGATTCCTAGATAATCTCTCTAGAATTGATCCGGGTTCTCCCTGATGGCCAGTACAGACCACAAGATAATTTTTCCTTTTTTTCTCTATCTGATGGAGAACTTTCTCAACCTGTCGTCTGTATGCACACACATTTACATCTTTCATGAAAGGAGATATCCCCACTTCTTTAGCGGCTGTAGAATATTT
>CAZJUG010000005.1:0-36841 GCA_964549155.1 Candidatus Woesearchaeota archaeon | reverse complement strand
GGGAGGAGGATTTTTATTCTGTTCATAATCTTTTGATTTAATTTTCCCCTTGTTGTTCCGGAGATATATTTATTTAAATCAGAATTATTTAACCAGTACATTAGGAATTTTATTTCTGCTTTTGATTTTATTATCCTTAAGACATGAGCATGATTATTAACCCATGCTTCTCCGTTGATAATATAAGAGCATTTTTGTCCTTTTCCCCAACTTCCGCCGTCTTCTGCGATTAATAGTAGTTCTTCATTAAAAATTGGTTTGTCAATCAGACCAACTTGTCCATTTGCACCATAATAAGGAACATCTCCTCCTTTTCTGTCCCCTTCCGTTATAGGGATTCTTTTTCCATCTAAACATTCTGTTATGGTGCCTAGTTCAACTTCTTGCCAGCCAGTTGGGATATTAGAGGGTTTCATTTTAGAACCATCTGCTCAAATCTGCCTCTTGAGCAGGCATGTTTAATTTAAAGTCTTCTAAAGATAAAAACTCATCCTTTCTTTCTGTTGAAATCTTATTATCTAAATCCACCACAGATTTAAGTCCATTTTTTGGAAAAAAGCTTATCTTAAGCCGATTATGCGAATGTCTATTCTCTTGTAAGTCATTTAGTTCTTTTCTGAGGGTTCTAGCAACATCACATTTTATCTTATCTTTTGAAACATAGAAAATATTCTGCCTAATGATGCCCAACATTAAATCAACTAACTGGATAAAATTAGATTCATCTGAATATTTTCCCTCACTTTTATGATCTGACTCTATAAATAATATTTTACCTAGTAATTCAACATTGTCATTAGTTTCGTATTTTAGCTTATCAAAATTATAATCTTTGAAAAAACTATGTCTTTCAAGCTCCTCCTTTTTATCATAAAAAATATTTTTTATCTGAATTTTATTATTCAAATTGTAAAAACATTTTAATCCATAATTTATTATTGTTCTGAAAAATTTATTGTATATGTTAGCATTCGAGTCATTAAAAAGAGACTTATCGAGTTTTTTCAAATCTATATATAATATCGCCATTTTAAGACTTTTTTCTACTTTGTATAATTCTATTAATCTCTTAGCTATTTTTATTTGTGATGAGCTTGATCCATTTCTGATTTCTACAAAATGAATTTCTGTATTGTTTTGTTTGTGCCACTTTTCTCTGCAATATTCCTTATTGGGACATGTAGTGTACTCTTTACTCCATTTTATATTTTTATCATTTAAACATCTATAATTCAGTAATCTATTCAGAATCTTTGATTTGTTATTAGTTTCTAAAAATAATGCTCCCAAAATTAAATAGTTGCAATTCTTTTCGTCTGGCTCGATTTCATCAAAGTATATTTCAATCTCCGAAATGCTTTCATTTTTAAGTTCTAATCCAGATTCATTTATCATCTTTCAAAATCTCCCTCGATTATCTCTAAAAATTGAGAGGGTTCAAAATTCTCAAAATCTTTAAACAAGGAATAAGTTATTGTTAAAAAATCCTTTGCCCTAGATACGGCTACATAAAACAATCTAAGTTCATCATCCCTCTTGATTTTACTTAAGCTTCCCCTATACGAAGGCAATATATTCTCGTTACATCCGACAAGATAAACATGCTTCCACTCCAAACCTTTCGCACTATGGATAGTAGTTAAAACAATTTTGTTTTTATCATTCTCTTTTCTCTCAAGATCAATTAAACTATCTAAGAACTCTCTTATTCCCAATTCACTAAATTCATAATCTTTAACAAATTCTTCTAAAATTCCAATATTTTCTAATTTGTCTTCTATCTTTTCAGGAGTATCATGATATTTCTTTTCTAATTTTAATTTATACTCAAAAAAGTTTAAAAAAGAAAGCACGGGATTAATACTATTATCTTTTAATATAGAGTTCAGCGATTCCAAGCTTTTTTTTGTACTCTCTTTGAGATTAATTTTATCCAAATAATCTAAAGACCCTCGAACGTCTATCTTTTCTTTTAATGCGATTTTACTCAGAACTTCTAGTTTTGATTTTCCAACACCTTCAACCAGCCCTAACAATCTTTCAAAATCTAAGAAAGATTTTGGATTTATTTTTAATTTAATAAATGATAAGATGTCCCTAATCTCTTCTCTCTCAAAAAAACCTTTTGCTCTTGATAGATGACACGGAATCTTATTTTTTCTAAGAATCCTTTCCATTTGTTTTCCTATCTTATTTGTTCTAAACAAAATGGCTATATCTTCTGGCTTTTCTTGGGATTGAAGTAACTTTTTTATTTCAAAAGCCACAAATGATAATTCATCCCTCGAACTTCTAAATTCTCTTATTCGGATAACCTCCCCATCTTCCCTGGTGCACACCAATTTCTTGTCTATTTTAAAAGCGATTTCATCTATTATTTTATTCACATTAGAAATGATATTCCTCGAAGAGCGATGATTATCCTTTAAAACAATTTTTTTATGAGATTTATCAAAACTAAAGATAAATTCATTTGAAGAACCTCTCCATGCATAAATATTTTGACAATCGTCCCCGATCAAACAAAGATTATTGCTTTGTAATAATTCTAAAATATTTCTTTGAACAATATTTAAGTCTTGAGCTTCATCTACCATTATAGCTTTGAATTTGTTTTTGTATTCTTCTCTTA
This sequence comes from Candidatus Woesearchaeota archaeon, assembly GCA_964549155.1. GTDB lineage: Archaea > Nanobdellota > Nanobdellia > Pacearchaeales > GW2011-AR1 > CAKZRD01. The sequence continues at coordinate 34,209 of CAZJUG010000005.1, read as the reverse complement.
ATTCTTTATTCTTATCAAGTAGAATATATATAAACAGGAGTATATCATCAAAGTCTAGTTTATTCAAGCTTCTTAATTTTTGTTGATATTTCTTATATACAAAATTAGCCAGACGTTTTATACTAGAAGTAACCCTAACAAACTCTCCTTCTATTTCTTCCTCTACGAGTTTTTCCTCTTCGGCATCCAAAACCTCATCTAAATCATCCGAATTTATGCCCCTATTTTTAAATTGTTCAATTCTCCTTAACAAATAGGAAATATTGTTTTTAGTTGGTTCAATGTTTTTTTCAAGTAAGACTAGCTTGACTAATTTCTTTTTGTCACTTTCTTCAGTTAATAGGGTAAAATTAGAATTAATATTTAATTTTTCAGCATGATCTCTTAATATCTTTAAAAATAGGGAATGCATGGTTCCTATAAAATAGGGCAATTTGTCTGTTTTCTTTTTAATTTTTCCAATCATATCTTTTGCAGCTTTATTTGTGAACGTAGTCATCATTATTTGATTTGGAGAAATTCCCTGATTCTCCACCAGATTTACATATCTTTCAACAATGGTTGTAGTCTTTCCTGTGCCCGCACTGGCAAGAATTAATAAATTGCCTTCACTTGTATTTATTGCATCTACTTGCTCAGGGTTTAATAAAATTTTGCTCATCCCCTCTTCCCCATCAATCCTAAAACAATCATCAAAACAAATAAAATTCCTAAAATCAAACCAAAACCAACTCCAAATGCTCCGATAAATCCCTTCAAAACATCGGAGAAAACTCCATAAACTAAAAGTAAGAATATTACAAATCCACCGAAGATTAAACCTATTATCTCTTCAGTCTTCATCTTCACCCTCCAAGACTTTTCCAGTTTTATCATCAACCCAAACACCATTTATCTTAGTCTTCTCTTCCCATAAATCTTCTTTATTTTCAGGCTCTTCCCTTTCTATCTCCCAATCAATTTCAATCTGATTTCTCCTCTTCCTTAAAGCTTCCTCAAGCTTTTTTTTCATCATGAAAGCCGAAACAAACTCTAATTTATTTGTAACATTCCAAGAAACAATTCCTCCAAGAAAAAAATAAGAATTTTCTATATCCCTCACAATAAATGCACTGATTATATCTCCCTTCTTGAACTTATTCGGCAAATCAAATGTTTTAATTTTGTAAATTTTACTATCTGCAAAATCCATGATTTCATAGTTTTTGTTATCTTTAGAAACTGATAATATCGTAAATAAAGATTCATTATAGTTAAACAAGTTGTTTAGCATTTTCTTCTCATCTCTTGTAAAATAACTATCTGGGAAGGATTTTGCCATTTGCACAACACTAACTCCATTAGGTAGGAGCATCTTCGTCAAAAACCAAGCGTTATAATCTTCTTGGAAATTTTGTTTGTCTTTTAATACTTTAAATCGGTCTTCATCCTCTTTAATATATTCTTCTTGGGATTCTTCATATATGCCTGGATAAAAATGTTCTATAAAATCTAAAATCTTAGAAAATAATATGTTATTGACATTCTTTCTGGCTTCTGTTTTTTTATCTTCCACCTTTTACCCCCATAAACCATTCCCTCAACTCTTCAAACTCTTCTTTGTTTAATCTTCTTCCGAGTTTATTTTGTTTCTCAATTATTGCCGAGCAAACAATACATGGCTGAATCGCTGTAAAATTAATCTGGCAGATATTACATCTAGAGAGATCTCCACGAATCTTATCCTCAAAGATTACTATTCTGTCTATTGGTTCACTCATCCCATCACCGCCAATTTCTTCTTTCTTTTCTTTCGAGCAAATCTCTCTTCTTCATCCAAATAGTTTTCCTCACTAACAATCTCTTCTCCTATTTCTTGTTCTAATTTCTCTCTAGCAATCTTAGCAACCTCTCCCCCCTTCCTTGAAACAACCAAGTGTTCATCAAATTCAGAAGGATTTTGAACTTTTTCTATTTCTGTCGTGGAAGCTTCTCCAAGCATATTAAAAATTAGTTCAATGTCAGTCATATGATCTCTCAGATTCTCATCTTTCAATTTCTTGAATTTTTTATACTCTTCAATTGTTTTTCCAAAAGCGGCCTTGCTAATTTCATTAGTTAAAATAGCAAATTCAATCGGCTCTTCCACACCCCTTTTCTTCCACTCATCTGTAAGAGATTGACGAACCGCAATCCCCCTCAATCTCTTATCAATCCAGTCTTTTGAATAGCCTTTCTTTTCATAAAGCTCTTTCATCCTTTCTTGAGCAAGCTCGGGATTCTCAATTTCATCAATCCTTTCACTTCCAACTCTTGCGAGCCATAATTTGAAAGGCTCTGCCTTCTTGGAAGGAATTGACTGGATTATTCTAAATAGTGCTTCTTTATCTGCACAATCTGTCTCTCTTAACTTGCCATCTTCTGCGACAAGTTTCAACTGTCGACAAAATGTCGACAGTTCAATTCCGGAGGATTCTTTTTCTCTTACTTTTAATTTGTACCAATAATCTCTCGGATTTTCACTTTCAGCCAGAACCCCCACAACATCAACAACTGAATAAAACCATTCTCCATCGACTAGTTTTCTTCTTATTCGCTTGTTATTGAACACAACAATACTCATTTTGTTCCTCCAAGCAATTCACTTGGAATAGCTATAGAACTTGGATTTCTATGATGGACCCATTCATTTCTTTCTTGAACTGTCGAAACTATCTCCTCTTTCAAATTCATCAAAAATTCTAAAGATAAATTTTCTAGTAACGTAATTTTTTTGCCCAAGTCCAATTCAGCCGACCACTCAAAGCTGTTTTTCATTTTATTGTATTCTATTTTGTTTTTCCCTGCCAAGAAGAATTTCTTCTGTTCTTTCAAATAAGATTCTATAAATTCCTTTAACTTCGCATTTACATTGGAATTTTCATTTTGGCATTGTTCTTCAAAAAGCTGGCCTTTTTCCAGATCTACCTTTACTCTGAACACCTTTGTTTTTTGAATTGGGGTGGAATTCTCCATAAAAAGCTTAGTTTGAAGAACTATTTAAATCTTTTGGTTTTTTGAGTCTTACTTTTATACCACCCCTACTCTAACCCTACCGTATCCTTATCCCTTCAACTTCTTTGATCACCTGCTTAAGCTGGTCAGAACTAAACTTATCCAAGGGGTTTTCATCTGCTAACGGATAAGTTGTGAGATCCTTGGGAGTCAGATGCTTGTTAAAGGCAAAGAACTTCTCTAAAAGTCTCAAGAACCTAATCTGTTCGGCATTATATCCTTCATTTCGTTCTATAATTATCTTCTCAAACTCATTCTTTATCATTTCTTGTGGGTCTGGCAAATCCTTCAAGTCCAGCATATTCCTCAAAAATACCACAAAATCAATTTTCCTTACATTTTGAATGTAATCGATTGTCCAAGCACAATTTAACTCGGTTAATTTTTTCTCTATTTCAAAAAGTTCTTTCCAACTAACGCCTTCTTTTACCATTTTCTTGAACAATGAACTGTTCTTAAGATATTCGGTATTCGGATCTTCTTTAACTTGCATCTTGAAGTCTTCTACATTCCGAGTGTAATCTTTCGCATCAATTCTAATGATTTTCTTTCTTTCGGATTCATAATATCTCATTAAAGGAGCAATTTCTCTAATCATAAATTCAATATCTGCAAAAGTCAATTCTTTCCAGAACACAGGTTGCATTATTTTCATAATCTCTTTATGTTTCGCTCTTATAACTTGTAGATTTGAACTCCAAATATTCTCAATTCTCTCTAGCAAAAAATCCTGCTCTTCTGCGATAGCTTCAATATCTCCTTCTTTAACATAACCAAATAAATCAACGCAATGAGAAATAAAAGTTTGAACTCTTCCATCGCCAAATTCAGTAAATTTCATTAAATTTGCAATATCGTTTTGTAACTCTTTAATATAAACTTGCAAATCAAATTTCCTAGAAACAACTTTCTTAATTATTTCCGCCTTTGGTTTTACAATAAAAGAATTTGGATTAATCTTCTTTACATCCATAATAATTCTATTTTCAATAATCTCTTTTTCTTCTTTAGATAACTTTTTCTTCAATAACTCTACTTCCTTATTAAAAATCTTGACTTTCATATCTTCTGAAATTTTAGATTTGTCTGCCGGTTCGATTTGATGTTCTTTTACATTCGAGAAATCACTAAATTTAAAATCTAAAATTCTAAAATCATCTTTTACATGAACTCCATCTGATAAGGGTAACCACCCTCTATGCTTGCAAGCAGATAAACTTCTTGTACCTCTTCCAAGCATTTGCCAGAATCTAATATGTGAAAAGACAGGAGTCACAAAAACAAGATTCATAATTTCAGGAATATCTACTCCGGTATCTAAAACTCCTACGGAAAGAGCAATTCTTGGACTTGAATCTTTTTTAAATCTTTCAACTTCATCCATATATCTTTGTTTATCCGATACAATCACTTCAACATCTTCACTGAGATTAGGATAGAGGGAACCGAAGACTTTCTTCAATTCTTCTGCATGTTTTACACTTGAACAAAAGAAAATAGTTTTGCAGGGTTTATCATCTTCGGTTTTATAACATCTATTCATAAACTCTTGAACAATCAGTTCATTGGTTTTTCTATCTGTAAAATATTTAGCAAATCTCGCTCCTGAAACTTGAAAATGTTCTGGATCTTCATCTTGTTTAATTAATGCAGTTTTAAGTTCATTGTCTAGCTTCATTCCATCAATCCCTAACTCCAAAACTTCTGTCGAAACAATCTGAGCTTCGTAAGGAACCAAAACACCATCTCGCACGGCTTCATCATAATCATACTTTACAGTCGGATTTCCTCGTGGGCAGTCAAACAAATCATAAGTATTTTTTTCTTCGCTCTTAGAAGGCGTTGCAGTCAAACCTATTCTAATTGCATCAAAGTATTTAGCAACTAAATTTTGTCGGTCGTAATAAGATCTATGGGCCTCATCAAAAATTATTAAATCAAAAAATCCCGGGCTAAACTTCTGAAATTTATGTCCGGTCTTCTCATCCTTTGCCATCAGTGTCTGAACGGTAGAAACATAAAGTCTTCTGTCCATATCGAAATCGCCCTCTTCATTTAATAAGGTTCTAGGTTCGCCGTGCAAGAAGTTATCAAAGGCGCCAAATGCTTGTTTCCCTAAGGAAATTCTATCTACAACAAACAAAACATTTCTAACATAATTTGCTCTTATCAAAGCTTCTACTAAAGCCATTGCAACTCTTGTTTTACCTGTTCCAGTAGCCATGTTTATCAAAGCATTTCTATTTCCCTTTTCTAAGTGATTCAAAACTTGTTTAACAATTTCAACATTCTTCGATCTATCTAAAATTTTTGGACTGACCCCTATATTGGAAAGCAATTGTCTATCTCTAGAAAGTTGCATTCTCCTTTGTAAATCTTGTTGTGTCAAGGGTCCAGAAATTTCTCTTGTGGGATATCCTTTTTCTTTTAAATACCATTTTTTACCATTAGTTAAAAATACTGGAACAGAAATTCCTGTTTGAGATTCTATATCTTTTTGGTATGTTGTAGCCTGGATGCTTCCCTTTTCCGTATCTAAAGAAAATCTCTTTGCTTCAATAATTGCCAAAACAGATTTATCTAGGGCAAGAAGAACATAATCTATGAATCTGCCTTCTTCTTTCCCTTCTCCTTTCTTAGAGTTGTATTGTTTAGTTTTAAAATCGGATTTTACAGAATTGACTTCTCGCCGAATATCTTCTTCTTTCCAACCATCTTCATAGAGGGCTCCATCTATTAGCTTCTCCCTAGTATCTCTTTCACTGAGATTTTCCATATTCTCCCAAACAAATCTAAGGTTTTAACCTTATCTACTCATATCTCAAAGCATCAACCGGGTTAATCCTTGAAGCTCTTATTGCAGGTGCAACTCCTGAAACTGCCCCAGTTATTGTTGCGAATGCAACACATCCAACGAATAACCAAACAGAGAACATGGGTTTAAGGAAACTCCAACCAAGCGAAGCTAGAATTTCTCCTCCGAGATAACTTAGCCCTGCTCCGATTCCAACACCAATTAAACCAGCAACAAATCCGATTAATGCGGATTCAAATAAGAAAATCCAAAGGATTTCAGAATTCTTCGCTCCGATGGATTTCATAACTCCAATTTCTTTATATCTCTCTAAAACCGAAGTTATCATCGTATTTGAAGTGTTTATTGCAGAGACAATAACTGAAACCAAGGCAATCAAAATAATGAATCCAATCACAACATTTAATGCTCCAGAATAAGAATCCATTAAGTCTTCAAAACTTTGAACAAAGAAATCTTCTTCTCCTTCTTTTTGGTCTCGTTCCTTTCTTATCGCATCTTCTACTTTTTCAACAATGGAATCTATATTAGCTGTGTCTACCTTAGCAACAACCCATCCATATCCATCTGTTCCAGGATAAAGATCTCTCAAGTAGTCATTAGTAATATAAACTTGGGCATCATCCTGTGGACTTCCAACAGCTTCAAAAAATCCGACAATTGTCAAATCTTCTCCTTGCACATTTATCTTTTGGTTTAAGCTGTAGCTTTTTGAAAGTACCTTGTCTTCTAATAAATAGTTATATCCTAAAACAATTTTTTTGTCGTCGCCCTTTTGTAACATTCTTCCCTTCTCCATTCCGATATTGAACACATCCATAATTAATGGTTTTTCAGGGTCATAAGCAATCAAAAATGTATAAACTCTCTCACTTCCCCTAACAATTTCAGCGACCTTGAAAGAAACTCCGCTTACAGATAGAACTCCAGGGACTCTTTCAACGGCCCTTATATCTCCATCAGTTAATTGGAATGTATCATCCATAGGAACGGCACCGCTTCCCTTCGGTTGAATAATTATTTTGTCCATTGAAGAACCAGAACTCATTTCTTCAATATAATTATAGAGTCCAAAACCAAAACTGATAAAAATGAAAATTGTGATTATCCCAATTAATATAGAAAGCGAAGTAAGAAAAGTTCTTGTTTTCCTATTATTCAAATTTCTTAAAACATATTTGATGCCTTCCTCATTGATCATCTCAAAGCCTCCACCGGATTTTGTCTAGCCGCTTGCATTGCGGGAGCAATACCTGCAATTCCTCCAATTAAGAAACTTCCAACAAAAACTCCTCCGATAACTAACCAATCAATTTCTAATGTTAAACTCGTTGCTAAAAAATTTCCTAGGGCAACTATTCCCCCCCAGCCCATCAAGGTTCCGATTAGAACTCCTAAAACTCCACCTGTTAGACCAAGCATTCCAGATTCAACAAAAAATTGTAAAAATATCTGACTATTTTTTGCTCCGATTGCTTTCATGATTCCCACATCTCTTCTTCTTTCTAAAACGGAAGTAGTCATAGTATTTACAATCCCGACGATTCCTACAACAATTGAAATTCCCGCAACGATTATGATAAAAATTTGTACACCAGTTATGATATCATTTATCATCGCCAAACTTGCCTCAGGAGTTGAAACTTCGAAGTCTTCTTCTCCAACCTTGATATTCCTAGTTCTTCTCAAGGCTTTTTCAATGTCAAGAACTGCTTGGTCCATTTTTTCCTTTGATTCTGGTTGAACTGCGATTATATCAATTTCATCTCCATAATCCAAAAGAGATTTCATATCTTCGTCAACCATATAGACCACATTATCTGTAATGAAACTTCCTTGTTTCTTTGTAATTCCTATAACCTCAAATTGTTCATCATTTAATAAGATTCTATTCCCTGGAGAAATCTTCTTGTCAACCAACCCAGACTTTCCTACTAAAAAATTGTATCCCAAAACCACTTTCTTAGAATCTCCTCCATCAAAGAACCTTCCTATTTCCATTTCTAAATTTGCAATTTCATAAATGAATCTTCTCTCTTCTAATGGAACATTTGTAACATAACCTATCGCAGTTATTCCTTGAAACTCGATTTCTAAATATCCAATATTTCTTCTGATAGCTTTTTTTACAGAAGAAAGTCTCTCAATTTCTTCTAAATCTTCAATCGTTAATGGATTTGTAACTCCGCTTCCAGGAGGTCCGTAGGAGTTTAGTCCCCCAGCTTGAACAGAAATTATTTCTGTAGAACTCATCCCGAATTGATTCATCACTGCAAGTTTCAATCCATTCCCCAAAAAAACTAAAGAAACTACGACAGCAACACCGATAACAATTCCTAAAAGAGTTAACCAACTTCTAATTCCTCTGTGTCTGAGGTTTTTTATTGCTAAAACAAAATAATCTTTTATTGATGTCATTTTTTCTTTCCATTTGTAACTTTTTCAACTTTTCCGTCTTTTAACCAATAAACTCTTTGAGCATATTTTTGAGCGAGATTTTGGTCGTGTGTAACCATAACAATTGTTTTTCCTTGTTTGTGTAATTTTTGTAAAAAATCTAAAACTTTCCCCCCAGTTTTAGAGTCCAGATTTCCTGTTGGTTCGTCGGCAAGAATAACCTCCGGGTCATTTGCTAAAGCTCTTGCAATTGCAACTCTTTGTCTTTGTCCACCAGAAAGTTCGTTTGGATAGTGGTCTGCTCTATCAGCAAGTTCTACTAATTCTAAAAGCTCTTTTGCTTTTTCTTCTTGTTCTTCCTTAGATTTTCCTTGGAAAACCATAGGTAGAACAATATTTTCTTTGGCGGTTAATGTATTAATCAAATTAAAACTCTGAAAAATAAAACCTATCTTTATTCCCCTTATTTGTGCTAAATCTGATTCATGTAGATGGGAAATATTGTGTTCATCTAGGAATATACTCCCTCGTGTTGGAGTGTCCAAGCTCCCAACAAGATTCATACTAGTACTTTTCCCTGAACCCGAAGGTCCCATTATGGCAACAAACTCTCCTTCCCTCACAGATACATCAATACCTGAAAGGGCATAAACCTTACTTTCCCCCATAGAATAAATTTTGAATACATTTTCTAGTTTGATTATTTCCCTTTTCATGTATTTTTTAAGAACAAAAGCTTTAAAAATGCTTTGAAACATCAAAATATATGTTAATTCCTATAAGATGTTTTTCATGTGGAAAGCCAATCGCTCATTTGTGGAAGCAGTTTAAAGAAAGAGTTGCTGCTGGCGAAGACCCTGGAAAAGTCATGGATGAGGTTGGATTAGACAGATATTGTTGTAGAGCAATGTTTATGGGACAAGAAGATTATATTGATTTGGTTAATAAGTTCAAAAAATTCTAAGAATTTTTTGATTCGTTCAAAATTCGCATTTTGAAGATTTAACTTTTAATTTTCCATCTAACTTTCTTCCCACATTTCAAACATTCAACATTCAGATAATCTTTCTTCACTCTTCTCTTTGCTTTTTCCAAAGGAGCATAACACTCTTGACAGAATTCTCTTCGGAGTTTTCCAAGTTTAATATTATTCTTCATTGCGAGTTTCTTCGCAGCTTTGTTACTTCTTACCTCTTTTTTAGAAATCAGTTCTTTAATTTTTTCAAGGGTTTTTTGTTTACTGGACATAAAATTTATATAGTAATAGAACATTAAAAAGTTATGCCTGAAAAAAGTGAAGTCTTGAGAAAAATTGAACAAGTTGTGGAAAGATCTACTGGAATGACGGCTCAAGAAGTTAGAGATAGTTTATTTTCTGATGAAACTGATGCTAAATGGCATAGAGCATTTCGGGAAAGAAGAGTATATTATTCTGGAAATTGCTATAGGATAAGAACCCAGTAATATTAAGAGAATAAGTGAGACAACTTTATAATTTCCCGCTTGTTCAGCAGTACACATATAAACATCTGAAGCTTAACTTCTGTGTTCGGAATGGGAACAGGTGTAACCAACAGACTATGGTCGTCTCAAAATTAGTACTTCGGAAGGCTTTTTAAGCCTTTTGATTGAGAAATTTTTCCAAACCCACAACCTTAAAAACTCAAACTCCTTCTAAAAAATGTAAGTAAGATAGCCAATTTCGGGATTCAGGGTTAATAGCCTAAAGATTGTAAAAATCAATCTTGAATTCTGAGGAAGGTCCGCACATCTTGTTTCCTTGAATGGAAGCAATCAAAAGAAACCATCCTTGTAAAAGGACTGTCGTAAGGCAGAGCTCCATAACAGAAATGACACAGCTCTCATCTTAAATGATGTTGGCCTTGAAAAGTGATTGGCAGTAATGTCAAAAAACTCTCAAGGGAAGCAACTGATGTTGATGAAGAGAAATGCTGAAACAGATGCCTTGGTTGATGAAACCACAAATCTTGCGTGGGCTTAGTCGGATGTTGGCACAGACTGTTTGTCTTCGGACAAAGTCTGACAGAAAGCGGCCTATTTCTTACTTGCTCGGGAGTGTAAACTCCCGATTAATGATTTCGCTTTCTGTTAATAATTAGTTTAAAAAATTTCTTATTTTTGAAACCCTAAACAAAGTTTCTTTTGATTTAGAGAAACTTTTCTTTGTGAAAGAAAAGTAACTCGTGGCCTATTTCTTACTTATAGTGGGATGAAAATCCCACTCAAAATTCTAAAAATTTTAGAGTGTTTCACACACTGTGAACAAACAAAATTTCCTATTTTGTCTAAATTAGTTCTTTTGGTTAGGGAGCATCCAGAAGGTTTGTCCGAAACAATGGGTGTACTTTTAGAGGCCTTGTTTTCTGACTGTTCCTCCAGAATATGTTCGTGAATAAATTACCTTCTCTAACCAGAAAATCTTCTCTTCTCCTTCAAATTCCTGAAGATCCCCCTTCCATTCGTTTAGGTAGAGTAAGTGGCCTTTTCTAAATTGTCTTGGTCCCCTAACTGGGAAATCGGCGGAGGTATTTCTTAAAGCTTTTTTTAAAAAAGAGAAACATCTTCTCGCTTCTCTCTCTAATCCGGGACTCATTCCTCCCTGAGATCGCATTTTCCAAACTTCCTCTCCTTGAAACTTTATAGTTTCTGTACTTTGGTCCCTGGTATACCCAAAATAGGAATCCAAATATTCAAAGTCTCCTTCAGAATACTCATATCTTTTATTTCCTGTTAAGATTCCTTTTGGAATAGAAAATTGGGATGCAAAAGTTTTAATCTTAGCTTTTGCTAAAAATTCAATTAGATTCATTTTCTGTGATGAAAGAACATACGATATTTAATTCCATCACATTTACATTTCTCAACAATCCGACTTTCTACTCTATCCCAATATTCTCTATTCTTAGATAATCCCTTATAGAACTCAACTAATTCTGGTTTATGTTTAGCTACAAATTCAAGAACTGCCTTTCTGTTATTTGCCCTTATATTCAAATTTTCAAAATAAATCTCATCTACAAATCTTTTAGCTTTTTTTATTAAAGGCCCAATCTCAGAGAACTCTGGAAGAATGGGAGACATAAACAAATAGGTAAAAATTCCTTCCTTATGTAATTTTCTTAATGCATCTAACCTATTGCTTGGGGAGGGAGCATAAGGTTCTAGTTCTCTAGCATACTCATCATTCAATATTCCGATAGACATTCCGACCTTGAGATTATTAAATTGTTTTAACAAATCAACATCTCTCAAAATTAAAGGAGACTTTGTAATTATTTCTAATCTTGGTTGATGTAGAACAAGATGCTGAAGGGTTCTTCTAGTTAATTGTTCCTTAGCTTCTATTGGTTGATAGGGATCAGTTACAGAACCTATAACGATTGTAGAGCCTGGCTTGACTCTTTTGATAGTTTCAGGACCATTTGTTTTAACATCTATAAATTCTCCCCACCTTTCTCCACTATGCCCAGTGAATCTTTTCATAAAATCTGCATAGCAATAACTACAACCATGTTGACAACCGATGTAAGGGTTGATTACATAATCTGCTTCTGGCAAGTTGCTTTTTGTTAATAATGACTTGACTTCTTTTCTTGTTACTTTCATTTTTCTAGATTCCTCTTTACTTGTCTTAAGTATGCTTGAGGGAGCAATTTTCCTACTAAAATAGAAAGCTTTTCACTTTTTAAATCTCCCATTATGGCTCTTGCATAAGGTGTTCCATCTATATTATAGGACCATGGATTGGACAATAGCCTTCCTTGAGTATCTATATTAAATGAACCAACGAATTTCTCGACAAGAGGGCCATATAAGTTTGGTGCTAATTTTATTTTTGGGCCATTATAATGGCTCTCTTGGGCCTTGTAGATCCTGACTATCCTCAGTCTCTCCTTTCTTGATAAATTCAAATTTTCTTTTCCATGACCTCTGCCAGACCCCTTAAGTCCAATAAGTAGAAGGGTATCTACATTTACATCTTTCAAATTCTGATAAATCTCACTAATAATTTCTGGATCTGAGTTGTCTCTAGTCAAAGGAGTTTGGGCCATAGTCCTGACAGTACCACCAAGATTCTTGATTGCACTAAGATTAGATTGATTATATCCCTTAGGCCTATTTGGAGAATGTTCTCTAGGAAAGTCATATGTAAATCCCACCTCAGAAACATTGTCTTGCAACCATTCAGGGCTAACTAACTCAAGACCTTTTCCAGTAGATGTTACAGAAAGATTCTCCTTGCCCAACTTTGAAGATAGCCTCTCGATTATATGTCTATTATCGGCGAATAGAAGAGGTTCCCCTCCAGATACATCTAATTTAAACCAATCGTTATCTAAATTCTCTACAATTCTCAGTTTTTCATCTAAAGAAAGTTCTATTCCTTGAGATTCTAGTCTCTTTTGTTGAGACTGTTCTTCTCTTGGAACATACAATGCTCCAACACAACAAAAATCACAATGCCAGGGACAAGCCCGGGTGATGTTCCATATAATACTGTGCTTCATTTAATTTAGAGGATTTTAGTATATTTAAATGTACCCCTCCAGAGTGATTATAAGATTATTTATTATAATTTGGAGAGCATTCCAATAAAAAGATTTAATAAGAGTGGTACACACTATAAAAGAATGGATGACGAATTAATTAATTTTATTTCTTATGCAAAGAAGAAAACCTATGCTTCTTTTTTTTCAAGACCCAAAAAAACAGAAGATGGCGGAAAAACCTATATTGTAAAAAAGGGAAAGTACACCTATACAGATACTTATTTTGGGAATTTAATTGATTGTGGTCAAGAAAGAGTTTTTTTGAATGGAAAGGTTATTTGGGTAATGTCTTATAGGGGAGGAGTTTTTAAAAAATATGAAGATTTACACAACAAAGCATTCAGTTTTCTAAAAAAGTGTATTAGTAAACCTCCAAAAGAATTCCCTGCTAGAGGTCCAAAAAAACTTAAGAGAGGTTCTTGGGGTTATGAAAACAATTGGAAAGGAGACATAGAGGGGTTCATTGGGGAAGAGAATATTCATTTTAATGGAAGTAAGGTTTGTTTTAGGAATTATGTTGGCGGACTAATAAAAACTAAATAATCCTTCACCTCTCAAAACCCCCTATGTCCAGTCATAGTGGAGAAAGGTGGGGAGAATCTACTCAAATTTTGCATTTCATAAAAATCATGAATAAAAGTAGTTTATTCAAAGCGAAATTTTCGCTCCCTACTTCGGTCGTTCGATTCAATAGAAATGGGGCTGGGGAGCTCAGAAAAATAGAAAATTTTTCTGGGACTTCCATTCTCCATAAATCGAATGTAAGTAATCGAAAGTTCGATTCTCAAAAAAGAAATGGGGCTGGGGAGAATCGAACTCCCTACCTACCGGTCTTCAGCCGGACGCTCTCCCAATGAGCTACAGCCCCTTAATGAATTAAATAAATCTTGGCTTTTTAAGTCTTTATAAAACGAATAGCTGAAGAGGTCTTCAGTCGGACACTCTTCCCGAGAGATTCGCTTCGAACAAGAACAAAAATAGAATTTAAGACGATTCTGTGAGATGCAAATCTCGAGTCGAGCTACAGCCCCTTAATGAATTAAATAAATCTTGGCTTTTTAAGTCTTTATAAAATTAAAAGGAAGTTTTTCAAAAAGAATAAGTTTTATAAACCTCTAAAATGTAGATTGAATATGAAAAAGAGTGTAAAGAAAGAAGTGAAGAGGGTTCAGGATAGAAAATGTTATTGGTGTGCCTCGATGTCAGATATAGTCATGACTAAGTTTACGGTTTTTTTCGGAACACTATTTTTAGTTTATTTGATTCCTCAATTCTTTTCTGATATTGAAGATTTCAAATGGGCTTTTCTCGCAATGGCAATCATTCTTTCAATTAAACCACTGAAAAGTTTTTTTAAAAAATGAAGTCCAAAAGAGCAGCAATGGAATTGAGTGTTAGCACTATTGTTGTAATAGTTTTGGCAATGTCTATGTTGATTTTGGGATTGATGTTAATTAGGAATATATTTTCTTCAGCCGAGAATGCATTGAAAATGACCGATGATCAACTGATGGAAGAACTTAAAAATATTTATGGCAAGGAAACAGAAATAGGAGTCACACCAAGTTCTAAAAAGATTGATGTTCGGCAAGGAGAACCTACGGCATTTGGAATTGGAATAACAAACCTTAGGCGTGGAGCTTCTTCAGATGTAACATTCTCCTATGTTGTTGAAGTTTCCGATTCTAAAGTTTCAGAGAAATGTGATGGATACACCAAAGAAGAAATTGAGAGTCTTATATCGGTTGGGCAGTCTGAAGAAGGAATTCCCATCGCGAGTGGTCAATCTTATGTTACTCGTGTCACATTTGAAACTCAAATTGGAGACCCTCTTTGTTTAGTTAGATTCAGAATATCTGCTAAGGCAAATGATGAGCCCTATGGTTCTCCACAGATTATGGATGTGAACTTTATTGCAGGAAAATAGGAATATCTTAGCTATTTGTAAACAATTAAAAACCCTTTTAATTCTATAATATTCATGGTATTAAAGTTATACAACACCCTATCAAGGAAAAAAGAAGTTTTCAAACCGATTGAGAAAGGAAAGGTCAGACTTTATGAATGTGGGCCGACGGTTTATTCTTACCCCCATATAGGAAATATGCTTAGGTATATTTTTGGAGATATTCTTACTAGAACATTAATTTTCAATGATTACGAGGTTAATAGAGTCATGAATGTTACGGATGTAGGGCATCTGACTGGAGATTCTGATGAGGGAGAAGATAAGATGGAGAAGTCTGCTACAAAAGAAGGTAAGAGAGCCGAGGACATTGCAAATTTCTATTGGGAAGCATTCAAGCAAGATTTCAAAAGACTAAATATCCAAGAGCCAGACATTTGGTGTAAAGCTACCGAATATATCTCAGAACAAATTGAACTATTAAAGATTTTAGAAAAAAAGGGATTTACATACAAAACCTCAGATGGAATTTATTTTGATACTTCTAAATTCAAAGACTATGGAAAACTCTCAGGAAATGTAGAAAATATTGAAGCTGGAAAAAGAGTTACATTGAAAGAGAAAAGGAACAATACAGACTTTGCACTTTGGAAATTTTCATTTCCTGAAGATAAAAGACAGCAGGAATGGGATTCTCCATGGGGAAGAGGTTTTCCAGGCTGGCATTTAGAATGTTCCGCAATGTCTATGAAGCATTTAGGAGAAACAATAGATATTCATACTGGTGGAGCAGATAACAAATTTCCACACCATGAAAATGAGATTGCACAATCCGAAGCAGCAACAGGGAAAAAGTTTGTGAACTACTGGATGCATACAGGGTTTTTAACATTCAAGGGAGAAAAGGTTTCAAAGTCTAAGGGGGGATTATATACATTAGAGGAACTAGAAGAAAAAGGTTTTCTCTCTTTATCTTACAGGTATCTATGTTTAAACACAATTTATAGGAAGCCTTTAGATTTCTCAATAGAAGCATTAGAAAATGCACAAACTTCTTATAAAAAACTCAAGAATATATGCGGTTCATTACAAGAAGATTCAAAAATAAATAAAGAGTATTTAGAGAAATTCGCCGAAGCAATGAATGATGATTTGAACACTCCAAAAGCTCTTGCAGTTCTTTGGGAGTTAGTCCGAGATGAAAAGGCAAAAGGGAAATATAAAACTATAGGAAGAATGGATGAAGTTTTGGGGTTGAAACTTTTTGAGAAAGAAGAAGTTGAGATTCCTGAAGAAATAAGAAAAATTGCAGAAGAAAGAAAGAAAGTTAGAGAAAACAAAGATTGGAAAAAGTCAGATGAATTGAGAGATTTGCTAAAAGAAGAAGGTTGGCAGATTAAGGATACAAAAGAAGGTTATCAGCTAAAGAAAATTTAGTTGTATTTTTTAGATATATGATTCTTAAAGAATGTTTACTCCGATTTGTAGTAAAAATCCCAGGAATATGAAGCTTATTGCCCTGACAAGGATACCATACAACCAAAAATATTTTCTCCTAATTCCTAACGAACCAAAAATTAAAGGTAAGTAAGGAAATGGAGATACTGCTGAAATTAGTATAAACACATTGCCATACTTGTCTAAGCTTTTAAGAGTCCTCACAAGAGTTTTCTCAGAAAATAGAGGGCAAACAAGTCTAAAACCATACCTTTTCCCAATTTCGAATGCAACAACTGCTCCAACAAAACTTCCAATAAGTGAAAAAAATGTAGCAATGAAGACATTTATTCCGATTCCAGAAGCAAATATAACACTAGAAAATGGATGGATGAACTGGGGAATAGATTCTAATATAAAAGAAAAAACAAACACACCAAGAACCCCATACCTCTCAACACCATGGGAAAGTTCTTCTTGAAAATAATTATATTTGATTATTGCATAAATACTAATCAAGATTATCACAGAAATGATAATCCAATCAAGGATTCTTACTCCTCTTCCTTTTTTATAATCACAAACAAAGTTTTCATCCATGAAAAAATAGATATTGGCCCAAATATAAACCTAATGGATTGAGAGTACATAAGAAAATTCATAAATTGAGAATGGAATCTAAAGCCCTAAATTCTTAAAAAGCCAGATTCTTTTTGGTTCACATGAGAGATGAAATATTAAACTTTATAGAGTTGAACAACCTATCTGTTTTTTCTAAAACTAATGTGAGAGCTAGCAACTATAATATCTTTAAAACAAAAGATGCAAAAGATATAAATCAAAAAGTTTTATCTACAATCTCTAATAATTTTTGTTTAGAGGACACAAAACAGATATTAAAATTATTTAGTTTTACAAATTCTCGAGAGGAAATAAAAAAAAGACAGGAATTCTTCAAGCATATTTCCCCCATAGAGAATGGTTTTCTGAAAAAATTGAAGAAAACTTCTTCAAACTGGAGACCTAAATATGATTTAGTTGTTGTTACGGAAGAAGAATCTAGTTTGCTGAAACTTCAAGAACTTGGTTGTCCAGTAATTTTCTTGAATCATCCTTCGGATTTGGCAGGTCTAGAAAAATATGACCTTATTCAAGTATTGGGTTGTGAAAATTTTGGCTCGATGTTAGAAAGAATTCCTCAAACGATTTTTATAAATAGTATCGAAGATGCATATCTAGAGAGGTTTTTAGTTATTCTGTCTGCTTGGAAAGAAAATATAAGGATATTGAAAGAGGAATCTAAAACCCAAGAAATTCAAGAAACATTAAATGAACTAAATTCGTTTATTCCACTAATTGATTCTGAGAAAGTTAAGAAATTAAGTCTTGATGAAATTGAATTGGAACTTTCTAAGATAAATGAAAAAATCTTGTCTGCGATAAAGAAGACAACTCTTTCTGGAGATTCCGTAGTTTCGCTGTTGGTTAAGAGTATACCCAAGGAAATAAAAGATATTTTAGAAAGAGAAATTTCAGAATCTGGAATTCCTAGGGAACTTTTTCAAGATAGTGTTCCATTAAAATTAGATGAAAAGGAAGTGGAATCGTTCTTAAAGAGACAATCAACCCTAGAGTTCACAAACTCTGCAGCATCTATAAAGAGAGATTCTCAGAGAATAAAGGAGATACCAAAGTTATTGAGAAAACTAGAAACAGAAATTATTTATTTAGATTTTATTTCTGGAATGAAGAAATGTGTTAAGGAAGACTATGATTTCCCGAAGATAGAAGAGGGTTTTAGAATAGAAACTTCAAAAAATCTTTATGTTGCAAATCCTCAACCCATTTCATTTTTTTTAGATTCTGAAAATAGATGTTCTATTTTAACAGGTGCGAATTCTGGTGGGAAAACAACATTGATAGAACATATAATTCAACTAATCTCATTGTTTCAATTAGGTTTGCCTGTCTCTGGAAATGTTAGTCTTCCATTATTTACAGAAATTTATTATTTTGCAAAGAATAAAGGCTCAATGTCGAAGGGAGCTTTTGAAACTCTTTTAACTCAAATGTCTGAGATTAATCCAGGAGAAAGAACCTTAATTCTTGCAGATGAAATCGAAGCTGTTACAGAACCTGGAGTTGCTGGAGAGATTATCGTTTCAACAGCCGAGTATTTTATAGAAAAAAATTGTTTCTTGATAATTGCAACCCATTTAGGTCAAGAAGTTCAACACCTGTTACCAGAAAAATGTAGAATAGATGGAATAGAAGCTAAAGGGTTAACAGAGAATTATGAGTTAATCGTAGATCACAATCCAGTTCTAGGAAAGTTAGCAAACTCAACTCCTGAATTAATTATAGAAAAAATGGCGAAGGCAGAGAAGAAACCTTATTTTATTTGGTTGTTTGATAATTTGAGAAAGAGAAAGAACTAAATCCAACCCTTCTTTCTTATTCCAGAATTAACAATTTCAAAATCCAAGTTTTTTTCAGGCAAGGAACGATGTTTCTTCAAAACTAATGTTCTTCTATTGCTCCCTCTTTTAAGTTCAATTAAACATTTTGACCAATATTTTAACAAATCCCCCCCAACCATTGAAACCTGTCTTTCTTCATCAATTTGATTTTCTCCTTGCACGAATAAAGAATAAACCTGGTTTGTAACAATCACAGGAATATTCTGTTTCCGAGCGATTTCGTTTAGTTTTCTTAATTGTGTCGCAAGATTACTATTGACCTCTTTTATTTTTCTGTCTTCTTTTGTCTTTATTGCATCTGCAAGTTCTAACCTGTAAAGCATAGCAATGCTGTCTATAATAATCAAAGAAATATCTCCTCCATTAACATACTGCAGTAACTTCTCAAAGTCTTTTTCTTGTTCCTTAAAAGAAGTTGGCTTCAACAAAAGAATATTTTTCAAAACTTCCCCCACCTTTTCTCGAGGCTCATTCATTATTTGAAAAACTCTCTCTGGAGAAAATCCTCCCTCGGTATCCACATAGACAACTTTGTTTCCCTTCTTAGCCTGTGAAACTGCAACGAGTGTACAAAGATTTGTCTTTCCACTTCCTCCAGGACCATAAAGAGTTGTGATTATGTCAGTTTCGTAACCTCCGAAAAGAAATTTATTTAAATCGTATGCTCCTGCAGAGATTTTAGTTTCAACCATGAAAAACAAAAATTCCGAAGTTATTTAAGGATTTGTATCTTACTTTATCAAAGAAACAGCAAGATTAATCAAAAAACCCATGAGTCCCAATAACAAAACCCCTACAGCCGAAACTTTAGAAATCATCTTGAATTCATCCATAGAAGGTTTTCTCATAATTCTCCAAAGTCGAACATATTGGTTCAGTTGGTGAGATGTCCAGTGTTTGATATTTACCATATTATTTACATGAAAAAATTCTTTTTAAATGTTACTCTTCACTCAAATATTCAATTCCTAATTCTTCAGACATTTCATCCCTTTTTCTTTCTTCTAGTGGTTTTCTTTCCCCCCTAATCTGAGAACTTTTAACACCCGTAATGATAACCATTACTCTTATCGTTCCTTCTAAATCTTTAGAGATTTGTGCTCCTGAAATAAGTTTAGCCTCTGGAGAAAGTCTCTCTCCGATGATTTCCATTATTTTCTTGTATTCTGTTAATGATAAATCGTTCCCCCCAATTACATTCACTAAGGCTCCCGTTCCGTTGGAAACATCAACATCAAGAAGAGGATTTGTCAAAGCTTTTTCAACAGCCTCAACTGCCCTATTACTTGAATCATCTTCTCCCATGCCAATCAAAGAAACACCTCCGTTGGACATTATTGCCTTGACATCTGCAAAGTCTAGATTCACCAAACCCGACCGAGTAACTAGTTCTGTAATTCCTTTAACAGCATTAGTCAATATTTCGTCTGCAATTTTAAAAGCAGTTGGCAATGGCAAATCAGGAGCAAGTTCGAGTAATTTATCATTAGGGATTATTATCAAAGTGTCTACAACAGATTCAATTCTTTCTAAAGATTCCATTGCATTTTCTATTCTTTTCTTTCCTTCAACTGTAAATGGCAGTGTAACAATCCCAATTGTTAAAGCCCCTGTTTTTTTTGCAATCTCCGCAACTATAGGTGCAGCACCACTTCCAGTTCCTCCTCCAAGACCACAAGTAACGAAAACCATGTCTGAGTTTTCTAATTTCTTTCTAATCTCCTGAGCCTGTTCTTTTGCAGCTTCCGCACCAATTCTAGGATTTGAACCTGCACCCAATCCTCGCGATATCTCTCTTCCAATTAAAATTTTCTGATCTGCATTTGAATATAACAAATCCTGAGCATCTGTATTGATTGCAATAATTTCTCCACCCTTTATTCCAACCTCCCTCATTCTAGAAACAGTATTATTTCCCGCACCACCAACACCGATTACCTTAATACGAGCATTTTGTTTTTTCAATAACTCTTCAAGCTCCTTGTTAAGTTCAGAATTTTGATCAAAACCCCCTTGATTTTCAATATATGCCATAAAAAACAAAGGAACTATCTATTTATAAGTATTTGTAGACTGAAAATTATGCTTTCTTCCCGAGCAGTTCCATAGAAATCTCTAACTCCAATATGTCTTCAAATCTCTTTTTCATTAAGTCAAATAGAGGATAAAATTCTTTGTCTACCTTGACATTTATCTTTTTATCCCTTACTTCGCACTCAAACTTTCTTCTAAAGAAAAAATCTTGCAAAGCATCGAATTGTTCTTTTTTGTCTTCAACCTTTCTTAATATTTTATAATTATAAACGATGTCTTTTCCTGCAAGGAGATTATTAAAGTCCACCAATACTCTTCCCCCAGAAACAGATAAAATTCTTGCAAGTCTTCCATCAAAAGAAAACTGCATTCCTTTTTGAGGATAAACATTCTGTTCTGAAAAATTCCTCATTGGAATCATCTGGACTAGAGATGCATCTCTTTTACCAAAAGCATTTTCTGGAGAAATTTCAATCTCATAATCCTTCCCAATCTCTTTTCCGATTAAATCGCTATCCAATCCTTTTACAACCATCTCACTTCCAACAGAGATTATGAGAGGTTTTAGAGAATCCTCTTTCACATTTAGAACCTTAGAGTCTTCTTTCCTTGTTGTGTCAAAAATTTCTCCATTTTTAACTTTTGCACTAAAGTCTATTTCTAGGAAATCCTTATTTTCTATTGCCATATCCAAGACTATAAGCGATGCTTTTTAAGTTTGTTGTTTCTAAAAATCTCAAACAATAACTTTATAAATCAATTCCGTCTCAATTTTTTATGGTATTAAAAATAGTGAATGCACATGACTTGAGGCTTGGCGGTTATATCTTCGTCGATGGAGAAGCATATTTGGTAAAGACAATGGATATTTCTAAGACTGGAAAGCATGGAGCGAGCAAGTGTCGTTTTGAAGCAATCGCAGCTACTACAGAGAAAAAGAGAATTTTTATGTGTCCTGGAGGAGAAAGATTTGAAGTTCCAATGATCGATAAGAGAAAAGCACAAGTTTTATCTCTAATGGGGGATAAAGTAAGCCTTATGGATTCTGAAAATTTTGATAATTTTGAATTAGATATCCCTGAAGAGCTAAAAGGCCAAGTTATCGATGGAGCGAATGTAGAATATTGGGATATTGAGGGAACTAAACTTCTTAAAAGAGTGGTTTAGAAATGGCTGCAAAGATTCCTACAGCCCAGAGAAGATTGTTCAAGAATGTATTCTTTTGCAAGGTTTGTAAACATAAGATGAGAATAGAACCGGGTAGAATATTATCTGGAAAAGTGGCTTGTAGAAAATGT
Organism: Candidatus Woesearchaeota archaeon; assembly: GCA_964549155.1. GTDB lineage: Archaea > Nanobdellota > Nanobdellia > Pacearchaeales > GW2011-AR1 > CAKZRD01. The sequence goes on along the minus strand of CAZJUG010000005.1, from coordinate 12,238 downwards.
AAGTCGAAGTCTTTTAGAGCAATAAAGAAAAAGTAGGTACAAATGGATAAAATCTTAATAGTAGATTTAGCATTCTTAGTAGTATTCTGTGTCTGGGTAGTACTTTTTTTGTTTAAAAATCGAAGGAATCTCAAAAGAGAAGGAATTATGTATATGTATAGAACTAGATTAGGAATGCAGGCCATAGAAAATTTTTCAAAAAATCATTCTAAATTATTGAAGAGAATAAAGTATTTTGTAATTGTGGTGGCTTTTTTCCTGATGATTTTGATAATTTTATTGTTAGCGACAAATGCATATGCTTACCTAAAATCTCCTGAACAAGTGATAGCGGCAACGAATGGAGCTCCTCCTGTTGCACCGCTAATCCCTTATTTCCCTCAGTTGTTTGGAATGCAAAGTTTCTTTCCAAATTTTTATTTCAGTTATTTCATAATTGCATTGGCAATTGTTGCAATTGTCCATGAATTTTCTCACGGAGTATTTATGAAAACCTTTGGTGTGAAAATAAAATCCACAGGATTTATTTTCCTTGGACCAATTTTAGGAGCTTTTGTAGAAGAAGATAAGAATAATTTTGAGAAGAAGAAAAATTCTGAACAGATGGCAATTCTTGGAGCTGGAGTGTTTGCAAATCTTATTTTTGCGATAATTTTCTTCGTAGGATTGATAGTATTCTTCAATTTGTCTTATGCTCCTTCAGGTTATATCTTTTCAGGATATGTACAAACCACGATAAATTCTTCAGAAATTGTTGGATTTGAAAACTTCTCAGAGAATCTAGTTAGGATAAATACAACAGATAATAAATATTATATCCCTATTTCTCTTTATTCTTTAATTCTGCAAAATGAATCTTTATTAGAAAATTCTTCATTGATAGTCTATGCAGATCATCCAGCGATAAGAAATGAGTTGAAAGGAGCTATAATTGCACTTGATGATGAAAAAATTTCAGATGCGATAACATTTCAAGAAAAAATTTCATCTAAAATCCCTGGACAAGAAGTTCAAATAAAAACAAATTATCTTGGAGAAATAAAAGAATATGGATTCGTTTTGGATGAGCACCCATTAAACTCTTCAGTTGGATTCTTAGGAATTTCAGGAAAAAGAATTGTTTATAGTAGAAATATCCTCGGAAAATTTGTTGGATTGATACAATATAAAGATTCCTCAATTTTTTATCAAGCTAGATATAATTCAGATGTTGCGGATTATTTTAGATATTTATTTTATTGGATTGCCCTAATAAATTTCTTTGTAGCAATGTTTAACATGTTGCCATTAGGAATCTTAGACGGCGGAAGATTCAGTTATTTGTTTATTCTTTCTCTAACAAAATCTAAAGCGAAATCTGAAAAAATCTACAAATTTATTTTATCGACGGTGGGAATAATTTTTCTTTTGATAATATTTGGATGGATCTTTGCAAAATTCTTCAATTAGGGAAAACTATTTAAACTAATAAGTATTGATTCTTTCAATTAAAAGAAGGGGATTAAATAAAAATGGCAAAGAAAAAAGCTGCTAAAAAAACTGCAAAGAAGAAAACTGCAAAGAAATCAGTTAAGAAGAAAGCAGCTAAAAAGAAGAAGAAATAGTTTCAATAACTATTTAAATCCTATTTTATTTTTTTTATTTATGGTAAAAAATTCTGCTGGGTTGACAGAAGAAATAAAAAACGACCTAAAAAAGAAGAGTTATGGTTTGTTTGGCATTGGAGGTGCTGTACAAGTTTGTAATTATACCAAAAATTCTCTTCGTGGGAAAGAGAGTTGTTGGAAAGAAAAATTTTATGGAATAGACTCGTCTCGTTGTTGTCAATTTTCTCCTTGTGTAATGAATTGCGACAATATGTGCATTCATTGTTGGAGACCTATTGAAATGAATCTAGGAATTGATATAAAAAATTTTGATGAGCCTGAAAATATTTTAGAAGGAATAATTAAGGAAAGAAAAAAATTACTTAGGGGTTTCGGCGGAAGAAAAGGAATTGATAAAGAAAAGTTGGAAAAATCTTTTGAGCCTTCACTATTCACACTTTCTCTTTCTGGAGAAGCAACACTCTATCCAAAACTTCCGGAGTTGATTAGATTAATAAGAAAAAGAAATGCGATTTCTTTTTTGGTTACAAATGGACAAAATCCCGAGATGATTAAAAAACTAGATAAGGAAAATTCTCTCCCAACACAATTAACTCTTTCCACAAATGCCCCTAATGAAGAGTTGTTTATTAAATGGCATAACTCTTTGAGAAAAGATTCTTGGGAAAGATTCAATGAAACAATCTCTATAATTAAAAAACTAAAGGGAAAATGCCGTCGATGTATAAGATTGACTCTTGTTACAGAATGTAAAAACCCAAAAGAAAAATTAGCTTCTTTGACTAACATGGCTGATGAAAATGTTTCAGAATATGCAGAATTAATTAAGACTTCCGAACCAGATTTTATTCATGTAAAGGGTTATACTGCGATTGGCTCTGCTAGAGAAAGAATGGGTTATGATAAAATGCCTTGGTTTAATCAAGTTGATGAGTTTTCTAAAAAGCTTTTGAAAGAATTGAATTCTAATTTAGATGGAAAAGAGAAACCTTGGAAAGTTTTAGGAAGTGTGGAAGGAAGTTGTGTTGTTTTAATCGGAAAGAGTAAAAAAGGAATGAAAATTAGGAAAGTTTAAACAAATATTAATCTACCTTAAATATAATCTCCCTCGACTATCTCTTTCAAACCTCCGGGGATAACTGCTAGAAGAGAATCTGGCATGTGTTTCTCCGTAAGAACTATCTAATTCCACTTCTCGCTTGGGTAGCCAAAATCTCCAATTGGAGAAGATTACTTCTCCATCTTTTGCAAGAGTTATTGTTTTCCCAACAAGACCATTATAGAGCTTATTATGCCTTTCTTCGTGACAATCTTGATCGGGTGTGCTAGTGGGATTTAACTTCAATCTCATAGATTTGGCCATCTTACAAAAATACAATTCCTTCTTTAGTCAAAGCAGTGAATCTAACTCCAACTGGGATTGAAAGCAAAGCAGAGATTAATGCCATGTGCTCCTTTCCATCTCCTGAGGCAATTGAAAGTGCAACTTCTGAACTAAAATCCGAGTCTAGTTTAGGTTTCAACTTCTCAGCCATTTCTTGTTTGAGGTTAACTAATGGCTTTCCTAAATCGACTTCCACCATTTCATATTCTTTTCCTGGAACATCAAAGTTTTTAGCGAAAGAACTTCCGACAAGAACAATTTTATCCCACTTTCCATGTTTTATTAAACCTGCAACCTGTCCCCAAGTTCCTTCTCCCTTAGATAATAATGCTACTAGTTGTGCCATCCCAATAAAACTCCCTATTCCTTTTTAAGGATTTATATACTAAATTTTAATAGATAATTAAAGATTTCTTTAGACATGAAATTTAATTTCCTTTTCTTACTCTAAGAGGTAGAGTTTCGGATCCTCAAAAAATAGGAATTTTTTGGGGACTTCAACTCTTGCGAGATTGAAGTAAACCGAAGTCTTTAAAAACCCTTCAAAATACATTAAATCATCACGGACCACTGCATCCTGGATTTTAGGAGCCCATATGGGTGTGGAAGATACAAAAAGTCTTCTATGCAGTTTATTCAAAATGGAAAAGAAAACTAAAGAAACTAAAGAAAAGAAAGTTGTAGTTAAAAAGGAAACTGAGGTTAAACCAATTGAAAAAGCAAAGGAAGTTCAAAAACCTGAAGTTGTGAAGACATCCGAAGCTACACATGAAGAGATTAGTATAGAAGAAGCGATTAAGCAGTTAAGAAGTTTTGAAAAGAGAAAGTTTGTTCAAACACTAGATTTGATAATCAATTTACAGAAGTTTGACAGCAGGAAGGAATCTATAAATTCTTTCGTTCAAGTTCCAAATATTTACGAAAGAAAAATTGCAGCATTCTTATCCACGAAAGTTAAGGGTGTTGATGTAATTCAAAAAGATACTTTTGAGAGTTATAAAAATTTAAGAGATGCGAAGAGGCTCGCAAAAAAATACGATATGTTTATTTCTGCGGCACCATTAATGGGGCAAGTTGCAACAAAGTTTGGTAGAGCCTTAGGTCCTTCTGGTAAAATGCCTTCCCCTCAACTTGGGATTGTTGTAAAGGAAGATGAAGAAACAATTAAGAAACTTGTTGATAAGATGAAAAAATCTGTTAAGATAAGAACAAAGGAGAAGGTTGTCAAAATAGGTGTAGGAAAGGAAAATATGGATGACAACCAACTGAAAGAAAATGTAGAATCTGTAATCAAGGGAGTGATTGATTTGCTTCCCCAGAAGAAGGATAATGTCAAAAATGTTCTAATTAAATTCACAATGACTCCTGCAGTCAAAATAAAATATGGCTAAAAAATCGACCCATATATCAGAAAAGAAAAAACAAATTGTGAAAGATTTGGCTTCTTTGTTAAGTAAAAAGACTATTCTTGTTTGTTCAATTAAAAATTTGAAATCGGCTCAATTTCAGGATATAAAGAAAAAGATAAGGGATATTGCAGCTGTAAAAGTTGCAAAGAAAAGTCTAATTGATTTTGCATTAGAGCATGCAAAGAATGAAGAGTTCAAAGCACTAGTTCCTCACATAAGTTCAGATTATGCTTTGATATTTTCAGATGAAGATGCATTTAAATTGAGTGGGATTTTAGCAGATAATAAAGCTCCAGCAAAAGCAAGAGAGGGACAAGAAGCTACAGAAGAGATTTGGGTTAAGGCGGGTCCAACCAGTCTTGCTCCAGGTCCAGATATTTCTGCATTAAGTGCTGTGGGTCTTCAACCTAAAGTTGAGGGTGGAAAAATCGCAATTGCAAAAGATACTCTATTTGTTAAAGCAGGAGAAAAAATTTCTTCAGAAAAAGTTTCTATTCTAGCAAAATTGGATATAACTCCTTTTGAAATTGGTTTAGAACCTATTGCAGCCTTCTCTGACGGAAAAGTCTATGTAGGAATTAAGATTGACAAAAAGGGAACACTTGCAGATTTGTTAGAGAAGTATTCAAGAAGCTTAGCATTCGCTGTTTCTATTGATTTCTTAAACAAAGAAACGATGCCATTCATATTAGGCAAGGCAGTTGCACATGAGAATGCATTAAATGGTTTAATCAAAGAAGATATTGTTGTTGAAGAAAAGAAAGAAGAGGCTCCGAAGGAAGAAATTAAAGTCGGGAGGGGGAATTAAAGATGGGATTACCAAAGAATACACATTATAGATTTCATGCAAAGTCGGGAGAACTAGAACTCTTTGGAGATTCTGGAAAAATGATTTCTAGGGGTGCACTTTATGAGCAGATCCGTACACAAGCATCTTCTAGACCTCATAGACTTTCAGATGTTGAGATTGATACAGGTATTGTCTTATGTTTGTCTGCTAATGAACCTGTTTATAATGAAGTGATGAATGTTTTAGAAAAATATCAAACTCCAATTAAAACTGGAGAAACACAATAAATGGAATACATATATGCAGCACTTTTGTTGCACAAACTAGGTCAAGAAGTTAGCGAAGACAACTTGAAGAAAGTTATCTCTGCAACTGGCGCAGCTGTTGATGAAAGCAAGGTTAAAGTCCTTGTAGCTTCATTATCAGGTGTGAATATTGACGAGCAGTTGGCTAATGCGGCTATCGCATCAGCACCAGCAGCTTCTAGCGGAGCAGCACCAGTGGAAGAAGAAAAGAAGAAAGAAGAGCCAAAGGCTGAAGCAGCTGAAGGCTTAGCTTCATTATTCGGTTAATCGTAGTAGTTTTATGATTAGTTGAACTGTGAAGTTAAGTTAGCTTTGCAGTTTGCTTACATCCGAGAATGAAACTAGGCTTGGTTTAGTTTAGCTCGGGGCTACCTTGAATTGAATGATGGAGGTAGTTGTGCTATTATTATCAGCAAATTTGAGAGGTTGTGACCCTAGTTTTTCTGTATAATAATCCTTTTAAACACCCGTTTAGGACTAAATCTATGCAAGACTATTCATGGGATTGCTTTTGGAATAACTTTACATTGGATGAACCAAATCAAGCCAAGGGAGGGATTTTGTACTGCTTGAGGTATTCAAAAGAAAGATTAGAAGCTCATAGGGAACAGGTTATTGGAGGACTAATTAGGCTGGGCCATACATGCAATGCAAAAAGAGGTTTATTTGATAGATTATTCAAATTCAAGAAAAACCCTAAAAAAGTGGAATCCGCAGTTAGAAGTTATCCAGTACTTTTAGAAGAGCTATCTACAATAAATAATGCTCTCAAATACCATGAATTAGGTTTTGGAAGATATAGAAACCTGAGAGAGCTTCGAGAGGGTATTCTCGGTTTATATGGTCAAGGTAATCTAGATGAAAATATTAGAAAAATTGTAAGAGAGTTGAAAATCTCACAAGAACAGGGAAAAGAGTTTAGAGCATATGAAAGAGAACAAATCGCAGATTTGGAAATGTTTGTTAAATAAATTAGTTAAATATGTTGCAATACCAAACATTTAAAACTATAAATTCTAACTATTTATCATGCCCACTTCGCATACAGAAATTGAGAAAATTTCTGTCCTTCCAAAATCGAAATCCCCTATTTTGAAAGTAGTGTTATTGCACTATGCAATACCAAACATTTAAAACTATAAATTCTAACTATTTATCATGCCCACTTCGCATAGTGGTATTGCACTGGACTTGAAATCCAGGCCCTTCGGGGCTCCCCAGTTCGATTCTGGGAGTGGGCGTATATCTATTCAACATAAGGTTGAATAGATTCACTCTCTGAATTAAATGAATCAGTTTGATTCCCTGTAGGTTCGATTCAAGGAGAACTGAAGGGACTAAAAACTTCCTGTTTTTTGGATGGGAGTGGGCGGTTTATAATTCTATAAGATTTATAAAGGAACTATATGAAAAAATAAATATGGAATCTAAAAAATTCATAATTAAAGAATCTAAAATTGATTGTAGAGGGGCATTTGCAAGCGAAGATATTCCCGAAAAAACATTTCTTATAGAATATGTTGGGGAAAGAATTGATGGTGCTGAAGCAGAAAAGAGAGAAACTATAAATGATGAGAAAGGTGTTACATATATATTCTGTGTGGATGAAGACACATTCATAGATGGGGCTGTTGGAGGGAATGATTCCATATATTTTAATCATTCTTGCGATCCGAATTGCGAGTATGTTATAAAAGAAGGAAGAATATTTTATTTCTCAGATCGTCCAATAAAGAAAGGAGAAGAATTAACTATAGACTATGAATATGACAAAGATTCTAAAAGAGAAATTTGTAGGTGTGGAAGTAAGAATTGTAGGGGCTTTATTAATGAAGCATAGTAAATTCCAAACTTTTAAAAACTCTTATTCACTGAAAGAAATATGAAAAAGTCGGTGAAAATAATAATGTGGGGGACTCTTTTAGTTCTCTTTGGATTTTTGATGTTAGCTTTCTCTGCAAAAAACTATGAGTTTGTAGGATACTGGGTAGTTTTGGTTTTGCTCTTCTTGCTAGTGATAAAAATGGAAAAGAAATTTGAATTTCCGCCTTGGAGTTTAGTTCTTTTTGCTATTTGGTCTATCTCCCACATGGCTGGAGGATTAATTAAAATTAGTGGAACTAGATTGTATGATTTAATGTTAATAAATATTTTAGGAGATCCTTTTTTTATTCTGAAGTATGACCAAGTAATCCATGCTTATTGCTATTTTGCAATTTCTGTTTTAGTATATTTTGCATTGAAAAAGTATTTTAATAAATCTAAATCTGCACTTTTGGTTTTTGCAACACTTTCTGCACTGGGAATTGGATTGTTGAACGAGGTAATAGAATTCGGAATGGTAATATTTGCAGATGCTGCAGATGCCGTTGGAGGTTATTACAACACAGCACTTGATTTAGTCTTTAATCTGATTGGTGCAGTTCTTGGTCCTATTTTCGCAAAGAAAATTTCTAAAAAATGAAACAAAAAAATAAGAATAAATGTTATCTAATCGCGAGCATGGCTATAGCGATAGCTTTATTTACCCTAGTTTTATTTTTCTCAAATATGGAAAAACAAACAATTGTTGTTTTGGAAACAAACTTCGGGGAGATTGAAATTCTTTTGTATGAAGATATGCCGATTACTGCAGGAAATTTCAAGAATCTTACAGAAAAAGGAATTTATGATGGAGTAATATTTCATAGAGTGATTGATGGATTTATGATTCAAGGTGGAGATCCGACTGGAACAGGTTATGGAGATCCTTCCATTCCGAAGATAAAAGATGAATTTGTAGAAGGACATTCCAATGTTCGAGGAACAATTTCTATGGCTAATGCAGGCCCCAATACTGGCTCAAGTCAATTTTTCATAAATCTTGTAGATAATTCTCCTCTTGATTTTAATAAACCTCCTTTTACTAGCAAACATCCCATTTTTGGAGAAGTAGTTAATGGAATGGATGTTGTAGATAAAATTGCTAAAGTTCAAACAGATTCTCAAGACAAACCATTAGAAGAAGTGAAGATTTTGAAAGCGAGAGTTAAATAATTATCTAATCACGATTGGCTCAAATTCATTAAAATATCTTAGTGCATCTTTAAGTTTGTCCTCGCTTTCTGAATATAATGTAATAATCTTTTCCCCCTTAGAAACTGCTCCCAATCCGTGATACAAATAAACTCCTGCAGTTTTTGTTTCCGGAGCTCCGAGAACTCTGCAAAGGAGATTTATTTTTTTATTGCTTATGTGCCTTATCTGTTTATCTGAATTAGCAAGAAATGTTTTTGAAAACTTGGCCAATTTTAAATTTTTTATTCGTTTATCAAAATCACTTTTTCCATTCTGAACATTTATTATTTCCTTGAATTTTTCATATGCAACCCCTGATTCTAGAATCTCTCTTGCCTTGCCTTCTCCTCGTTTTATCCCACAAAGTTCTAATAAATTTCCTGCAAGAAATATGGACTTCTCTTTTAAATCCTCTGGACCATCCCCCTTTAAAACATTTAGAATGTCTATCATTTCTAAAACAGGACCAATTCCATTTCCAATGGGTTGGTTCCCCTTTGTATATACCACACTCAATTTAACTTTGAAGTGTTTTGCTACTACTTTAAATTTCTTTCCAAGAGCTTTAGCGGACCCAAGGTCTCTTATTTTCCCGCCCCCATAGGGAATGTCTATGAGTATGTGGGTAGAACCTGCTGCGATTTTTTTAGACATTATTGAAGCAATTAATTGAGGTTCTACATCTAGATTTAGAAGTCTTTCAACATGGATTATTTTATCGTCTGAAGGAGAAAGGTTTAAAGAACCATTCCAAACTAAACAAGCTCCAGCCCGGTTTATTAGCTCTATTAATTCTTTTTGAGAAAATTCCACTCTCGCCATAGTCTCGATAGTATCTGCAGTTCCAGCTGCAGAGGTTATAGCTCTAGAGGAAGTCTTAGGCATAGTCAAACCAGCAGCAGCACAAATAGAAACAACTATCGGAGTTGTTCTGTTACCTGCAATTCCTCCAATGCAATGTTTATCCGCAATGATTTTTTTCTTTATGTCCAATTTATTCCCTGTTTTTACCATAGCATCTGTAAGTGAAATTAGTTCTCTCTTTGACATCCCGTGATTTTTTTCAGCAGAAACAAAAAAAGCAATTTCAGATTCTGTAAGGTTATTTTGAGATATTTCAGAAATGAGAATTCTAATCTCCTCATCAGACAACCTTTTTCCAGATAACTTCTTCTTTATTATCTGCCCGCCCAAAAAGGAATCAGCAGGAAAAACCTCAACAATAGCCTTATTTTTAATCGGAACAAAAGAGAGTATTTCTTCAGATAAACCGACCTCTCCATCATTTAACATGTTTGAAAAGATGTCTACGACGGCATAAATTTTCCTCTTTCTGTAAACAATCCCCACTCTTTCATTGACATGAACATTTAACCCCTTAGCAGTTTCTGGAGAAAAAATAACTACGGGTCTTCCAGCTAACCACCTCAAATTTTTTGCCTTTAGTTTCATATCACTCTTTAAATAAATCACTTAATTTTTTTTGTTTGTAAAACTGCAATACTATAATTAGATAAGCGATTATTAGAGGTCCTAGTAAAAGTCCAACTAAACCAAATGCATAAAGACCTCCAATAGTTCCTATAAAACCCCAAGCGATTGGAAGTGAAGTTCTTCTAGAGAGTATATATGGTCTAAGGATTCCATCAGTAACACCTGAAACGGACATTCCCCACACAGCTAATATTACTGCTTGCATAGAATTCCCGGTGAATAATAATATAAGGCCTAACGGAACCCAAACAATAGTTGGACCGACCATAGGGAGTATTCCTGCAATTATTGCAATGAATGTGAATAGGAGAGTTCCATCTATCCCCAAGATGAATAACATTAAACCCATCAGGATTCCTTGAAGAATCCCAATTAAAACTTGCCCATACACTATTCCCTCAGTAACATTCCTGAACTCTGAAGAGAACTTTATCTTGTTTTCTTTTGACAGAGGAATGAAATCAGAAAATGCCTGACTAATTTTATCAAAATCAATGAGGATGAAATAAAAAATAAAGAAAAATATCATAGTATTTAATATTTGAGTGGGAATATTAGTAATAAAGTTTGACATACCGTTCATTATAGAACTAAAAAGTTTAGATAGAATATTGTTAAATTGTAAATTAATTGCAGTAGCCATTTCAGGAGTTGTTGTAGAGGGCAAAATATTCTTCAGAACATTCCCTATGTTTAAATCTTGGACTTTTACATATAAACTAAATGTTTGTTTTATGAGTGCTGGAGTTAGAGAAACTAGAGGAATTAGAATAAATGAAATTATCGCGATAATAATGAATAATGCAGACAAACTCCTTAGCTTAATTATTTTCTTAACAGAATTATATGCAGGTCTAAAAATATAAGCTAAAATAAGTGCGAGGAATATGGGTATAAGGAGGGCCTTCAAAGTAAGGTATGCTAACAAAATCAGAACAATAATACTTGCAGATATAAGCATTTTGTCAATTGTTCTATTTTCCATATCCGTTTTAATCAAGTGATGTTTATAAATCTGCCGTATGAAACACTCCGATTATGATTGAACCTATCGAACATTTTATAAACTCAATTTTCTAAAAGATATCATGGTAAAAAGAAATATTCAGCCTAAAAAAAAGAAAATAGAGAATGTTTATGTCTTATCGGCTATCGCCGTTATTTTAGTTTTAATCGCGATTCTTTTTATCAATTTGCCAAAAGAACAGAAAGAAGAAATTAGTTCCTTTGAAGATTGTGTTGATGCAGGATATCTTGTGATGGAATCGTATCCAAGACAATGTAGAACTTCTGAAAGGGAAATATTTGTGGAGTCTGTTGGAGGTAGTGCATTAGATTTTGCAGATGTAACAAATGCACTACAAAATCCTAAGAAGACTGAAAAGGAAGAATATCTCATTCAAGATGAAAAATCTTTCAATGATATTTTCGGTGAAAATATTTTAGACATAGATTTTAATGAAAGTACCATAATCGTGATTTTTGGAGGGCAAAAAAGTTCTGGAGGATATTCTATGGGTGTGAGAAGAATAGAAGAAAAAGAGAATATTTTGAAAGTTTATGTTAGTGAAATGTCTCCTGGAAAAGGTTGCTTCTATACCATGGCCCAGACATATCCATTTGTAGTAGTCCAAATACAAAAAACAGATCCCTTTTCTATAGAGTTCTTTTATGAACCTGAAGTTAAAGATTGCTAACCAAAGGCATAAAAACTCTCTAAAATAGTTCTTTTTATGGGTTATGAGTTTCAAGAACACACAGCAGATTTGAAGTTTGTTGCTAATGGAAGGACAATTGATGAATTGTTTTCTGAGTGTGCGAAAGCTATGAAGGAATCGATTTGTGGGGAAATGAAGGTTTTAGAACAAACTTCTAAGGAAATTGAAATAGAGGGTACTAGTTTAGAGAATCTTCTCTATAAGTTCTTGGAAGAATTCCTTGTTTTGCTTGATTCTGAGTCTTTTTTAGTTTCAGGAGTTGAAGGATTATCTATTGACCGAGAGAAATTTTCCTTGAAGGTTAAACTTCTTGGAGACAATGCTGAAAAGTATCATTTCACAAATGATGTGAAGGCAGTCACATATTCGCAGATGGAAATAAAAGAGACAGACAAGGGATTTGAGTGCATAGTTGTCTTGGATGTTTAAGATGAAACTTAAAAAAATATCTGAATTTGAATGGGAGATTCCTAA
>CAZJUG010000004.1:16657-37350 GCA_964549155.1 Candidatus Woesearchaeota archaeon | reverse complement strand
CCTGCAGAGATTTACTTTGATTTTTGTAAGTTATTCTGACCTACGACATATGTCTGTGGATAGCACACGAAATAATCGAACTTTTCAATTCGAAAGGTATTTAAACCAACCCCAACAAAAAATTCTATGAAAACAGGAAGAAAACTATCTGGAGGAAAGTATAAGCAGGCTAGAAAGAAGAAGAAGTATGAGCAGACAGGTCAAGAAAGAGTTGTAAAACTAGGCGAGAAAAAAACAAAGCTGATAAGAATGATGGGAGGGAAAAGAAAAACAATATCTTTGTCCCACAATAGAATTAATGTAATCAAAAACGGCAAAGCAAAAGTTGCAGATATAAAAAATGTTATAGAAACTCCATCAAATAGATTCTTAGCAAGACAAAACATTCTAGTAAAAAGTGCAATTGTTGAAACTAGCTTAGGAAAAGCGAGGATTACAAACAAACCAAGTCAAGAAGGAAATGTGCAGGGTATTCTAATTGAATAATTTTTAGCACTAAAAATATTTAAGTTTTAGAGGATTCTATATGATCTTTTATCCTGAAAGAGTATGCAAAGTAGAATAACATAATTATCCCAAACAAAACAAAGACCACTTTTATTGGGAAAAACAACAAAACAATTCCAGAAAGTACTTTCCCGATAAAATGATTAACTTCTATAGTGGTATTATAGGGTCCATAAAACCTGACTTCCTCAGACTTTGATTTAAGAACATCAAAAAAATATGCTTCAGTAGTCGGCTCTATCATCGCCTGTCCAACACTTGCCAATGCAAGCAATCCAAAAATAATCCAAATAGTATCTATAAAAAAACAACTAAATGCAATTAAAGCCATGAGCAAGAAAGCAATTTTAAAAATTTTCTTGAATCCAACTCTCCCCGCAATAGACGACATTTTATACTCCAAAAGTATCAAAGGTAAGGCCACCAAAAATAGAAAATAACCTATATGACGATCAGCAAGCCCCTCCAAGATGATTATAAGTGGCATGTAGAAATAAATCAGTATCATCCAAAAATTAACTGCCCCTCCCAAAACAAAAGCATCCACTCTTTTTTTATCCTTAAAAAAATCTAAAAAGTTTCTAACTAAATCTTTATCTATCTTTTTCTTTTTATTTACCACAATTATATTAAATAATCTAAATGAAAACAAAGAAAGTAGAACAAATATTCCTCCAAGAATGAATACAAAATTAATCCCATAATAATCTGCAATTAATCCTGCAACAAGGGGTCCAAATACCCAAGCTAAATTCATAAATGTCCAAATGAGTCCCTCATTCCTAGAGAGAAGTCTTGGATTAGACTTATCTTTTATGATTATTCCAAAAGCTGTAATTTTTAAAGTCGTTGTAATAGTCACCAAAACAGCGATAATTGAAAAAACGAATGGATTTCTAATAAACCCAAAAAGAAAATAGCATAAAGAAATTAGAAATAAAGATACTAAAAATAGGGCTGTCTTGCTTCGTCTCTCTATAAGGGGAATAAAGAAAAAATAAGCAAAAAAAGATATTGCACTCAAACCTGCAGAGAAAAAAGAAATAAATGTTAAACTATGAAATATAGACTCTAGATATACTGCCCAGATTGTATCTACAAATGCGATTCCAATATAACTTAAAAAACAAACAAGAGCAAGTCGTGCAACCATAGTCAAATTACTTCTACCCTGATATCTACGAATAAGTAAACCCATAGAAATTAGATTCAAACCAGGTTTAAAAACATATTGAATTTTCCCGTCGATAAATTTTTATAAAACCCAAAGGTTTAAAAAGGCAGAAGGTTTAAAAAGCTAACTATGTCTCATCCAAAAACTTGTCCGGAATGCGGAAGCTCAAATCTTATTTTTGACGAAGGAAAAAGCGAAATAATCTGCGGAGATTGTGGACTTATTGTAGAAGAAAAGATGGTTGACACGACCCATGAACTTAGAGCATTTGACAAAGGAGAAAAGAGGGGTCGTGGTGGTGCTCCAATTTCTATGCAAAAATTTGATAAAGGACTTACAACAAATGTAGGAGAAATTTCAGACATCTACAAATTAGATTCTGGAGCTCAAACAAGAAAATACTTAAGAATTAGACAATGGCAAGAAAGAGTTTCTACCTCAATCGAAAGAAACCTTCGACAAGCTATGGCAGAATTAAGAAAAGTTTCTTCTTATTTAGATTTACCTTCAGTAGTAAGAGAAGAAGCTGCAAGAGTTTACAACTTTGTTTTACAAAGAGGGTTAGTAAGGGGAAGAAGCATGGAATCTGTAATTGCCTCGTGTATTTATGCTGCATGTCGTTCCTACAATATCCCAAGAACACTTGATGAAATTTCCATTGCATCAGAAGTAGAAAGAAAAGAAATTGGAAGAACATACAGATTCATAATAAGGAAGATTGGAATAAGACCTCAACCAAGTTCTCCAAGAGATTACATTTCAAGATTTGGCTCTACACTCCATCTATCTCCAAAAGTACAACATGGAGCACATGTAATCTTACAAAAAGAAGAAATTTCCGAATTGATGTCTGGAAGAGGTCCAGCAGGGATTTCTGCAGCCGCATTATATGTTTCTGCCCTATTAAATGACGAGAAAAAAACACAGAGAGAAGTTGCAGATGTTGCAGGAATAACAGAAGTTACAATAAGAAACAGATATAAAGAACTATTGGACAAACTTAAGTTGGAAGAAAAAATAAAACTCAAAGAAGCAGAAAAAGAAAAAGTCAGGAAAGAACTTAAAGAGGCAAAAAAAGCCAAGAAGTGATTCATGAAAATTCTGATAGTAACTAGAAATAGAAATCAAAACATTCCAAAGGTTATTGAAGAGATAAAAAATAAAAAAGTTGTTTGGAAAAATAGACTTTCAAAAAAAGATTTTGATAAAAAAGAACTTGTCATAACCCTTGGAGGAGACGGAACTTTTCTCTCTGCAGCACATTTTATAAAAAAAGAGATGATACTCGGGGTGAATATAGCTCCTGAAAAAAGCGAAGGATATCTAACATCAATTAACCTTAAGGATTTTGAAGAAAAATTGAAGAGAATATTTATTGGAAAATTTAAGATTAGAGAATACACTAGAGAAAAAGTAAAATTATTTAAGAAAGATAGGTGTGTTCAAACAGAAAATGCACTTAATGAAACATATTTTGGAAATAAAAATCCCCACCACCCCTCAAACTATGAAGTTATTTACAAAGACAAGAAAGAATTTCAAAGAAGTTCAGGAGTTTTAGTTTCTACAGGAACTGGTTCAACAGCATGGTACAAAGCAATGAGTGGATGGAAATTTAGAAAAACAAAAAAGCAATTGAAATTTAAAATAAGAGAATTATTTATAGGAAGACTTTTCAGACCGAAAATAAAAAAAGGAAAGATAAATACAAATGAAAATTTAGAAATAATTTCTAGAATAAACCATGGAATTTTAGCAATTGATTCAATAAGGGTATACAAGGTTCATAAGGGAGACAGAATAGAAATTTCATTAGGAGAACCACTAAGAGTCATACAATAGCTTTTTATATATAAAAAATTATGATTTTTTACGGGGAGATGCCGGAGTGGTCAAACGGGCCAGACTCAAGATCTGGTAGCGTAAGCTTACGGGGGTTCGAATCCTCCTCTCCCCATTATAGCATATTGAACGAAGAGAGATATGCTTTGAGAGAAGTATACTTTGCAAATTTATTTGCCCTTCGAATCTGAGCAATTCGCTTTGAGCAAAGGTCTTTAGTTCTTTAATTTTCTTTGCGAAATGCAAATTGCGAACAGCCTCTCCCCATTATAGCATATCTATCAAAAAAATAAATCTAAGAATTCATCGAAGACCAAGTGTAACCTTTTGAAGAAATAGTATTTGTTGAAGAAACTTGGATATTTTCCACATTTTGATTCCCACTTTGTGCCTTTAGTCCTATCGTTCCAGATTTATCAAGTTCCCTATCAACCTCATAAGTAATTCCTCCCCGAACAATCAAATTGCCTTCCACCAAATCTCCAAAAGTCTTCTCATTAGAACCTTCCCCAGCAACATCTCCCTCAACAGGCAAACTCGCATCAGGAACATCTACTAAATCTACTTCCTTAGCATCACTTTCTTTTCCAAGAAGTTTCAAAACAACTTGCTCATATAATTTAAATCTCCAATAAACTCCTTCCGCTTGATACCTACTTGAATAACCTTTGTCTTCCAATTTCTTTATGTTTTCCAATATAGGTTCAATCTCGAAGCCTATATTTTCTCTTGTACTCGTTTTAGTTACCTTCAATCCAGCAACAGAATTCTTTACTTCTATAACTTTCTCCATACTCTGATCTTCATCTAAAGTTCGAGCCTCATTAATTTTATCTAGACTTTCTTCCACAGCAGAAAACGAACCTGCAACATCCATTATTCTTCCAGTAGTCTCACTAACAGAACTCTTATCAAGCCAGCATATAACATTCTGGTCCCCGCAATATCCTACCCTGTCCCAATTAGAAGCCTTAGAAGTTCCATCACCAGGATTGACTCTTGAACAAACTCTTACAATACCTTGCAAATCAATCTGAGGGTCAACAATATTCTCAACAGCTGCCTGAGGATTAATTGAAGTAAATCCAACAACCCCACTTGTACCTTGAATGCATTCTTTTTCAGTTGTTATTTGATCCTGACCCGCTTGCTTGCTTACATAAGCCTCATTCAATAGATTTATTCCAAAATCAGTAGTCACAGGTCCAAAGTTGCAATGTTCTTTTCCGTTTATAGAAACACATAATTCCTTATAACCTGCAGGAGCAGTGAAATCTTCAGACAATTGTTTCTGCTCACCTTGTGCAACAAATCCTGTCCCTCTAGGAACACTCATATAAGGAATACTTGCATAATAACTAGAACTTGGAGGACTCTTCAAATAAACAGAATAACTAACCCCTCTGTCGTTTCCAGCATAGATATGTGCAAAAACTTTATACTGAGAAGTTGGGGGAACGGTTGCATCAGTATGAGAAATTTCTTGGAATTCTGCATAAACCTGATAAGGAGATTCTGGCTGAAGCATTTTGTCTAATCCTTCTGCAGTAGTAGGAAAACTTGTCCCAACATATGCATTACAAATCTCCGTTCCAAATTGTTCAACATTGCCTAATTTAAATGCAGTAAAAGAAGTAGAACCATAAGTATTTTTGAAATAATCCAAACTAGATTCCATATTGTTCCAAGACTTTTGGAATGTTAAATATTCCCCCCCACCAGCTTTCTGTGTTCCAGTAGCCAAAGAAAATAAACTTGGAAGAAGATTACTCATAAAAGGAGATACTTGATTCCATAATAAATTACATTTGTAAACTGCGGTCATATAATCACAAATCCCAGTATATTGTCCAGTTCTTGCATTCTCCATCAAGCAATCCCTCTGTGCCTTCAAAACAGAGATATAAGCATCTATACCTGCATGAACTCCTGTCAAACAAATAGGAACATAAACATCCCCTCCGAATGGTTTCCAATTTGGTAAACATAAAACCAAGCTTCCAATAATTCCTGATTGGATTACATTTGTAACTGGATATTTTCCACCGAAATCACATCTCGAAACTGGACACATAACAGGGTCACAAACATTAAACATTAAACTACAATCTTCAGGAGACATAAAATCTTGACATTGTTCAAGAGGACCATCCTCGGCTTGCGGACTTCCCCTAGTTGCTTCTATAGCTTTTCTAGAACCTACCTGAATTCTTATTTTGTCTTTTGAGGAATATTGCCTATTCGCCTGCCTTAATGCTTCCTGAGCATCTCTAACTAGAACATCAAGTTCTGAAGTACTTAAGATACATCCTCCAACATTTTTCACATTCTTCAAATCTTGATTAACACCTACAGAATTACAAGCATCGTCAATTCCCTGAATATTATCACTTCCAACATTACAAATAGTGAATGTTTCTGGAACAGCGGCAGAAGAATATCCCTTAGATTCCGAAGATACTAAACCGCCAACAGAACTAGAAACTCTCACATACCACCCTCTTTCAGCATCAAAAGGAACCATCGCCGCAAGACCCTTAACCGCACCAGTTTCATAATAAGTAACTCTCGGACTATTTATTTTATTTGTACAGTCATTCAACTGATAAACATAAGAACTCAATCGACTATGAACATCTCCTTCCCCACCTTCCTTTATCTCCACAGCATTTCCTCCAGTAACCTCAAAAATCTGACTAACCCTCGCTCTTTCTGAAGAAGTAGGTTTTTTGTCTAAAATCAAAATAAAAAACCTTGTAGCTTGTCCAATTACTAATTGCTCACCAGCAACTGCAGGATTACCCCCAACATCAGGTTTTGCAGTTTTAATAGTATCCAAATATTCTCTATTCCAAGATCTAACTTCCCTATTTGTTAATTCTTGTGGGTCTTTCGCAAAAGTTAAACCAATACCCTCGACCGCAGAAACAGCATCGGCTTCATTCTTTAGACCAATTAAATATTGCAATTTAGTATTCCTTTGTGCTTTGACATATTCTCTAACCCTCTCATGAGCACTACTTCCTTTTATGTTCTCATATAATAAATAAGCCCTCACTTCATCCCAAGTTCTTAAATGTGAAGTCTTCAAAGAAGCTCCTCCAGGCAAACCATCTATAGAATTATCTCCCAATCCTGCAATAAACTTTGTAATGTTTTGTTCCTTAGATATCCTCTCATTAACTGCCTTGACCGCAGCAGTATATGCTGCAACATCTGTATCTATCTCTCCTGCATTTGCACTATAACAAGCATCTAGACTTCTTTGAGTTCCTAAAGAAGTAGTTGTTCTATCTGCCTCGCAAAAGTCTCTCCAAAATTTCATAACTTCTTGCCTTGCAAGCGATTCCCCAGAATATCCAGTAACTAAATTCTTGATATTCAAACCCATACCAGTAACAAGACAAGCAGCCTTCCAACCTTTTATCAATTCACCTAGTTGATTATTCTTCTCCTCCAATTTTTTTATAGTCTCATTCAATTTCTCAGCTTTTTCAGAAGACTTATTTGGATTCAATTTAATTGTCCTTTGTTCAATTCCAATTTTATAAGTAAAATTAGCCTCGGTTACTCTATTATTCGCATCTGCTTGAATCTCAACCTTCGCAACAGTCTGAACCTGAATATCGCTTACTTCCAATCTATAATCTTTCTCATTTATTTTCTTTTCAGCCATTTCATTTAGTCTTAATGTAATTGTACCCTGTCTAATAAATTCTTTTTCCTTTTTAACAAATAATTCAACAACAGCCCGATTAGGATAAATCTCAGAAACTCTAATTTTCTCTTCATCTTTACCTAATGTCAAATTTGCTTCATCTCCAACAGAAAGTGTTCCAAGAAATGCTCCATTCGAATAAAAGTTTGCTTTCTTCTTTTCTGAGTCTACAGCTTTAAATCCATTCAAAATGACAGAATAATAATCTCCATTTATTTCAAACATTGTCTGTGCATTTCTACTATCATAAGTCTTTCCTTGGAAAAGCATTTCGCTAACAAGATCGGCATAAACCGAATCAGGATATTTTTCCAAAAATGTTTCCATTAATTCAATCTTATCTCCAGAATCTCCAGCACTTTCAACAAGATTTATTTGTTCAAGAAGTGCAATCTCTGCGAATCTATCTAAATCTCCCCTAACTTGCGGATAATTTTCCAACAACTCTTTCACTGCTTCATCTGCCTTTTTTAAGTATTCATTAACTTCCGCAGGAACACTAGTTGTATCTCCAGTCGAAGTACTTTCTTCCTCCGAAGTTCCATCAACACCAACAAGTTTTTCAAACTTTAGTTTTACAGACTCAGAACCCTTGAAAAAATCTTGCTCATCACCCACTCTAAGAACAACGAGGCTAGTCTCTTTTGCAAAACCCGAAACTATCAAATCTTTTTTTACACTACTAGCAACATCCTTATTTTCCCCCACGGCTTCTCTATCAATAATAGTTTTAACATTCTGTGCGACAGTAGAATAAACTGCAGGTTTAATCTCTTTGTTAGAACCTAACAATACAACAACGGCATCTTTATCTGCAGTACTTCCAACCTTTCCAGCATAAGCAAGATACCAATTCAATTCAGAATCTTCTGAAAGACCGCCCTTAAAAACAGAATCACTCACCTTAAAAGAAGTTTCAGACGAAGACAACTTAGCAGAATATCCTCCAAGAAGTGAAAGCTCTATTCTTCCAGCACTTTTACAACTCAATATAACTTTTCCAGTGTCCCCAGTATACAACTGCAATTCTTGAACAGTACATCTTCCATTTAGAATGGTTGAACCCTTCCTAACCCAAATTTGTTCACCATCAACATTTAATCTAGCACTATCTTCAGGAGTAGTCAACTCTGCAAGTTTTATTTTTAAAGAAGCTTGACAATAATATCCAGGCAAATATATTTTTCCACTAGTCTCTCCTTCCTTCAAAACAACTTCTCTAACTAATCTTCCTTCACGAGTATAAACTCCTAATCTTGCTCTCCCAGAATCATAAGAAAGCATTTTTACATAACCCATCCCATTCCAAAATGTTGCAATATTATCCGAAGATTCTTCTTCACTTTCTTCTTGTCCATCCAAATAAAGAACTGCATTCCCAGTGCCATATGCTTTTTCTGCATCAAATGTAACTCTTGCAGTCAAATTACCTTCAACAAATTTAGGCATGGTACTCTCATCAGGATTTCGCTTAAGGATTATAGTTACATAACCCACATTATTATACAAAGGATCTCCAAGAAGGGTATTATAACTTCTCAAACCTGCTCTCGCAGGATAAAATGAGGGAGCTCCAGCAATCTCTTCAGGAATCTGTCCACTGAAACCTATAGTTTTAATAGAAGAAACTTTAATCAGAGGATTAACTCTCAAAGAAGAAAGCTGACACATTACAGGAACATTTTGTTGAGCTAGCAAATCACTTCTAACAACCATAGGTTCACAACCTGCTGGAGGAATCATAAGAACAAAATCAGTTCCCTCACCACAAGTACTCTCATCAAATGTGTCTCCAATTCCCCCTTGCCAAAACTGAGAATATCCAGTATTTCCATAAATACTTTGAACAGAAGGATTGCTATACTGCACATTATTGACAGAATTAACAAACGAAACTTTTTGTGAACTTACAAGGAGGATACAAAAACTGAAAACAACTAAAATCAAAAGAAAATTTATTTTTTTCATTATGCAAAACTCACCGAAACAAAAGAGTCCTCCAGTTTAATATAATTTTCGTTTATTTCCTCAATCTTTGTAGGAGCACTGAACAAAGGAACATTTATCATCAGCTCGCTAAAACTATTCAGAGAATCTTCGCTGATAAACTCAACAGAATTCCCCCCACCAACTAAAACCCTATCAATCTCTTGTGCAGGAATATTTACATCATAACATTTTGTTTCACTTTCTCCAAGAAGACCCATAAATCCGGAAGCAGTAGTTTCGAAACATTTTTTCTCAGTTCTAGCCGGGAAAGTCAAACTCGAATTTCTGAAAACCTGAACTTTGACATCATAAATTCCTTCAACTAATTGGATTGATTTATCTCTAGGATAAATTAAACTTCTTGAAAAATCATCTGAAATAAATTGAACTAAAGCTTCTCCAGGAATATTTCCTAAATCTAATTGTAAATTATATATCTTTTTCATTATGACATTTGCCTGGCTTTCTTCATTAGACGAAATTAAATACTTTCCATTAGAATATCCTTCTGCTCTTGCTTCAATAAAACCATTTACACAAGTTGGAGCATTCGATTTCAAGTATGCTCTACCTGCTACAAGTTTAGTTTCCCCTGTATAACATCTTTCTCCCAAACAACTGAAACTTATCGTAGCTGGAACAGGATTTCCATTTGAATCTTCAGTAGTTATTTCCATTTCTTGATTTCTATTCTTACAAACTACATCTTCCTGTTCAAAATATTCTCCGATTATAGAATCCTTTCTCACCTGATTTCTTTCAACCATTACAACAACAGGAAATTGGAAGCTTTCCTTTTCATCATATATTTGAACCAACACAGGAAAAGCAACATCATAAATAAGTTGATATTCTACAAAACAAAATCCAAGCATAGCCATTCCCTCTTGCAAACCAACAGGCTCTGCAAATTCATTTCCGTATATCTCTATCTTTGTTGGCCATTGAGTAGAATACATAAAATTAACATTTTCATTAGTACTAAACCCTATATCTGCAACGAAATATTCATCTTCGTTGGAATAATAGCTTCCTTTTGCCTTAACAAATGCAATGTTTTCACTTAAAGCTTGAGCAACATCGCTTCTAATTTCATTGAAATTAAAAATTATGGGAGTACAACCTTCCTCAAATCCAGATGTAGGAGCATTTAATGTTAGAGTATCTAAAGCATAATTATCCAAAAACTTTTCTCTCTGTTCAAAGTCATAAATTTCCTTAGCAAGGTTATAAAACTTTCCCAACTTAGAATTCACACTAACCTTATGCTCATTAAATCTGTAAAAATTCTCTTCAAGACTAAATCTTAATTCATTTTTTACATTGACAACAACCCTATCATCATCAATATTCACTATAACACTCCCCTTCTCAACATCTACAATATATCCTATTTGTTCGAAATCACTAAAGTCGCATTTCTGTAAATTGTCTTGAATGTATTCTTGCAATTCAGTTTCCATTTCATTCATTGTAGGAACTTGATCCTTAACAATATTATTCCCAGAGATATAAAACCAGTAAGGAACAGGAGTACCAAGAAAATCAAGTTGAGAAGAGAAAGGCATATATGGGGAACCAGGTTCAAATTCAGGTGTTTCTATATATCCACCTCTAGAACCTAAAATGCTTATACCCTCTTTAGTTAATCCTTCTATACAAGTGAGGTAAGAATCATAAACTGGTTTAGCCGCATTTGGAACATTTGTTCCAGTAATTTGTTCCCTAAAAATAAAAAATCCAGCCATACCTACAACTAAAATTATTGCTAAAATTACAAACAATGCCAGCTGTCCTCTTTTGCCTTTCACCATCATAAAAACATTAAAAAAAGAGACTATATAAATATATTTATAAAGAAGAACAATCAATAAAAATGAAGACCCTATAGTCTAGTGGTAGAACCTGTCCTTGACGTGGACAAGGCCCCAGTTCGATTCTGGGTGGGGTCATATATCCTATTTACCTAAGGTAAATATGATTTATTCCTCTTGAATTAAATGTTTCAGTTTGATTACTTGCAACTCGATTCAGAGAGAGTTGTAAGGTCAGAAGATTTTCGAATCTTCTGAATGATAAATCAATATTATTCTTCAAATTTTCTAAACTTTACTCCAGCACCCTTGAAAAGTCTCATTGAAGCCTTAACAGCATCAGTATGATTATACTTATCATCTAAATATATAACTTCAACAATCCCTGCTTGGATTATAAATTTAGCACATTCATTACATGGAAATAATGTAACATATATTTTACAACCCTTTGTTTCTTTTGTAGAATTTAAAATGGCATTGGGTTCTGCATGAACAACATAGGCATATTTAGTATCCAAAAAACTTCCTTCTCGAGCCATGGGAAATGAATTATCATCACAATTTTTTGGAAAACCATTATAGCCCAAACCAACAACTCTTTTTTCAGGATCTACAATACATGCTCCAACTTTAGTAGAAGGATCTTTACTTTTTTCAGCAGCAACTTTTGCAAAAGTCATAAAATATTCTTCCCAAGACATCGGAGAAATTTTATTCAAGATATCCCCATATAACTTCTCAATTTTTTTCTCAACTTCCTCTAAACTTCCCTCATTCATCAAAACAAATTTTGCCTTTTTCATACACTTAGCAACACCCTGGCCAGAAGCCTTTTCTCCGACACCCTTATCTCTTTTATCAGCTCGCACAAAATCATTCCATTCCATAGGATCACTTTCTCTATTCCTTGAAGCCATTCTCTCAAATCTAATTTTAGAAGAAGCATCAACTGAAACAAGGAAAAAATTCTTCAAATTTTTTTCAAAAAAATCAACTTCAGCAGGATTCCTTATACCATCAATAATTGCTCTTTTATATTCCTGATTTTTTATTTTTTCACTAACTCTCCTAGCCAAAACTTCAGAGCCCTGCTCTTCTCTTAATTTATTTCCCCAATTTTGCAAATTCTCCCTAGTTAGCTGAATTTTATTCTCCTTCATAATTTCTCTTAATTCATCAGATAAAGACAAATAAACAAATCCCTTTTTCTTTAAAAAATTCGCAACTACACCCTTCCCCGCAGCCAAACTTCCAGTTAATCCAATTATCATATAAATAAAACAAAAAAATCATTTAAAAAGAAAATTATAGTTCAAGATATATATTAGAAATCAAACCCTCACAACAATTTCCTCAACAAATCCTTGTTTCAATAAAGCATTCTCAACTTCCCTCAATTCCTCCTCCAAAACATTATTCTCATTTGAGAAACTTTCATCAATAAACTTCCTATGATTCTTAAAACCCTGTAAACAAAATCTTTTTATCTTTTTTCCAACAACTAAACTAATCCATTTAACCTCCTCCAAAACTTTTTCCACATTATGAAATCTTGGAACAAAAGTTGTTCTAAACTCATAATCCCTTAAAGAAGAAATAATCTTCATACTTTTTTCAATCTTATCTAAATCTACTTGAGAATTTACAATCAATCCATAATCCTCTTTTCTTCCCTTTACATCCATTGCAACATAATCAATTAAACCATCATTAACAAAATCATTTAATTTTTCAGGAAAACTTCCATTTGTATCTACCTTAATCAAAAAGTTCCTTTCCTTAACTTTTTCTAGAAAACTTTTTTCCAAAGTCATCAAAGGTTCTCCACCAGTAAAACAAACTGCATCCAATTGTTCTTTTCTCTTATCTAAAAATTCAAAAATCTCCTCTTCTTTCAAATCCTCAGAATTCTCCCTTAAAACCAATTCAGGATTATAACAAAAACCACACCTAAAATTACATCCAAATAAAAAAATAGTACAAGCCAACTTTCCAGGAAAATCTACTAAAGTAGTTGGCTGCACAAATTTAAACTTCATCTAATCGACAGAACAACCACAAAACTTTGTTCTATCTCTGAACTCCTGAGCCTTGCCAACATTCCACTGCTCAACAGGTCGCAAATAGCCACAAACTCGGGAATAAACTTCACATTTAGTTTTCATTCTTCACCTCCTTTATCTTTTGAAGATTTTTTTCCGTATTATCAGCTTCTTCAATCCCCTCACAAATTGGACAAAATTCATGTTCTCCAGCAATATAACCATGGATCGGACAAACAGAAAATGTGGGTGTAATTGTATAGTAAGGCAATTTGAATTTATCAGCAATCTTTTTAATAAGATTTTTCACAGATTCCTTTTCAAGTTTTTCTCCAATGAAAGAATGAAAAACGGTTCCCCCAGTATATTTTGTTTGTAACTCGTCTTGTAGTTCTAATGCCTCAAACAAATCAGGAGTATAATTCACAGGAAGCTGTGTTGAATTTGTATAATATGGTGGAGCTCCAAATTCTTGAAAATCTTTTTCATTAGAAACATTAATCTTTCCAAATTTTTTCTTATCTATTCTGGCAAATCTATATGTCGTCCCCTCTCCTGGAGTCGCTTCCAAATTATAAATATTTCCTGTCTCTTTTTGATATTCTTCTAACTTTGACCTCATAAAATCTAAAACTTCAATAGCAAATGCCTTCCCTTTTTCAGAGGCTATATTTTCTCCCGGCATAAAATTAGTAATTGCCTCGTTCATACCCAAAAGTCCGATAGTAGCAAAATGATTCTTCCAATAATTTCCAAATCTTTCCTTAACCTGTCTTAAATAAAACTTAGAATAGGGATACAATCCATTGTCAGTCATTTTTTCTATAGCTTTTCTTTTTATCTCTAAACTCTCCTTAGCAATTTCCATCAATGAATCAACTCTTTTCAAAAAATCTTCTTTTGAAGAAGAAACAAAACCAATCCGAGGCATGTTTAAAGTTACAACACCTATAGAACCTGTTTGAGGATTCGCACCAAACAATCCCCCACCCCTTTTTCTTAATTCTGTTTGATCCAATCTAAGACGACAACACATACTTCTCGCATCCTCGGGTTTCATATCAGAATTAACAAAATTAGAAAAATAAGGAATTCCATATTTCGCAGTCATTTCCCAAATTAAATCGTGTTCTGGATTATCCCAATCGAAATCTTTTGTAATATTATATGTTGGGATAGGAAATGTAAAAACTCTTCCAGATGCATCTCCTTCAAGCATCACCTCTGCAAATGCACGATTGAATGTAGCCATCTCTTTTTCAAATTCCTTATAAGTTTCCTTTTGAAGAACACCCCCAATCATGACAGGCTCATCTTTCATATAAGAAGGAACTTTCAAATCAAGAGTAACATTTGTGAAAGGAGTTTGAAAACCTACCCTCGTAGGAACCGCAAGATTGAAAATAAATTCTTGCATAATCTGTTTTACTTCCTTGTAAGATAGGTTATCATAACGAATGAATGGAGCGAGCAAACTATCAAAATTAGAAAATGCTTGAGCCCCCGCAGTTTCTCCTTGGAGAGTATAAAAAAAGTTAACTATCTGCATCAATGCAGTTCTCAAATGTTTTGCAGGTCTTGATTGGACTTTTCCCTTTACTCCCGTAAAACCAACTGAAAGTAAATCCTTCAAATCCCACCCGACACAGTATGCTCCCAAAGTTCCTAAATCATGAATATGGAGATCCCCCTCCTCATGAGCTTTTCTTATCGCTTCAGGATAAATTCTCCTTAACCAATAATTAGTGATTATCTTAGTAGCAATGTAATTATTCAATCCTTGAAGAGAAAATCCCATATTGGAATTTTCTTTTACCATCCAATCGTCTAAACCAATATAATCTTCAACAGCCTCAATAGTATCGAACAAACCTTTTACATTCCTTAATTCATCATGACTTTGTCTATAAAGAATATATGCTTTCGCAGTTTGATCATGTCCTTCTTTTATCAAAACACTTTCCACCAGATTCTGAACATCTTCAACAGAAGGAATACTAAATTCATTATATTTCTCTTCTAACTTTTTAAGAACAATATCTGAAACATGTTTAGCTTTTTCTTGGTCGTTCCCCCCAACAGCTCTTGCAGCCTTCCAAATTGCATCAGTTATTTTATCCCGATTGAACAAAACAACACTACCATCTCTCTTTCTTATTTTTTTAATTGTCATCTTCCCCTCCCGAATGTTCTACACCCTTAGATAGTTCCCCACCATAAAATTGTCTATCCATAAATTTGAAAATATAGTCTACGATAGATCTCGCTTGAGGAATTTCTGAATTTGTCGTATGTCCATGAGGTTCAAAATTATTACCAATAAATTTCTTACACAAATCAAGACCAGATACACCATACTGCAATCCTATTGAAATTGAGGTTCCAAAAGCATCCATCATCCCACCCATAGTACTTCCTTCTTTTGCCATGGTTATAAAAACTTCTCCAGGAGAACCATCTTCATAAAGACCGAATGTGGCATAACCTTCATGCCCTGCAACATTGAATTTGTGAGTTATGGACCTTCGAGTATTTGTAAGTCGCTTTCTCCTAGGGGGAATAGAGATTCCTTGGCTATCTAATAATTTTACAAGACCTTCAACACCAACTTCATTGAGAGAAACCTCTCTTCCATTAGAATCTTGAACAATCAATCTGTAATTATTTTCCATCTTTTTTAGCAGTCAATCCCTTTAATTCTTCCTTGAAATCTTCAATATCTGCAAATTCTCTATAGACTGAAGCAAAACGAATATAAGCAATTTTATCTACCCGCTTTAGTGTATCCATAATTATCTCTCCAATCTTAGAAGAAGGAATATCTTTGTCTTTTGCAAATCTATAAATCCTTGATTCTATATCTGAAACAATCTCATCAATCTTACCCGAATCAAAAGGTCTCTTTTCAAAAGCCTTTTCAACACCATTTTTTAATTTGTCTCTATCAAATTTTTGCCGAGTCCCATCTTTCTTTAGAACATTCAAATCTAACTCAACTCTTTCAAAAGTCGTAAACCTCTTCCCACATTTCAGACATTCCCTCCTTCTCCGAGTAATTGCTTCGCTATCCCTTTTATCAGTAACTTTCGTATCAGCATTTTGGCAATATGGACATATCATCTTCTTTTTATCATTTTAAAATAACACAAGATATTGTATCTAAATGTCATCTTAACCACAACAAATTGTAGTTAGATGGCTTTTCTTTTTAAATGTTTGTTACCACTTTTTGTAGTTTTAGATTATCCGAACCTATTTTCATAAGCTTTTACTACATCTTTGAAAACGGCTTCAGGAGACTGAGCCCCATTTATGACTACAACATTATGGTTTGGGAGATTTTTAAGTTTCAGATAGTTCTGTCTCAGTTTTTCGACAAATTCTTTTTGTTTTTCAAATTTTTGCTCAGTTTTTCTCCCCTTGTCTGAACCCATCCTAGAAAAAGCAGTATCTACTGGGACATCAATCAAATAAATCATATCCGGAATTCGAATACCTTTGTGCATCTTCAATAAGTCAGATAGAGAAACTCCTTGTGTTTGCTGATAAGCGAGTGTAGAAAAAGAAAATCTATCACTTACAACATCAATCCCTTTTTCAAGATTCGGCAAAATAACTTCCTCCTGATGTCTTCTACGATCGTTCACAAAAAGATTTGCCAAAAGTTGAGCCTTAGAATATGGGTCAGAGTCTGACTGAAGAATTTCTCTTATATTTACATCCTTATAAGGTTCTCTAGTCATTAAGACATGATTATACTTACTTTTAGAAAATAAATAATCAAAAAACATTTTAACCTGTGTAGATTTCCCACACCCATCAATTCCTTCAAATGTAATAAATTTTCCTTGTTCCATTTAAACCATTCTCTCCAAATACATTGAAGACCCGAAGTTACATCCACCCTTTTTACAACCGCCATCCAAACAAACAGGTTGTCTTAATCTTTCCATTTCAGGAAAATGTCTTGAATATTTATCTAAAACATCTGAAACAACTCTCGCAGTTTCCAATTGTGCGAGACCACACTCCCTTTCTTCAGCTTTTGCAGACAAATGTTCTCTCATACCTCTTTCCCCAACAAGAAGTAATTGGGCTTGGGGAAAATCATTTTCCGAAACATTTCTTAAATCTTGAACCCATTCAGACTCCTTCCCAGAAGCTTCCACCAATCGGGGAATATAAAATCCCCTTGGAGCCCCTTTCTGATAACCCTCGGAAACAGAATATGTAGCAAGTCTATGTCTATGTAACTGAGCCAAAGAAGCAAAACTAGCATCGTAATTAGTTGAATATATATCTGCCCCGAAATGTTCCTCAACAGGATTACGAAAAAACCTTGATGGAATGTTACCCTTCATCTTAACTTGTGCTTCATCAATAACCCATCTTCCTATTTCATCAGATTCAATAAACCCTTGCATTGATTCAGAAAGTCTTCTTTTGAATTCGTCAGAACTACCTGAATTTTCAGAGATAAAGTCTCTAAATTGATGATAAATGATATTCATCTGTCTCCAAGTTAAAGAATGAGTCATCTTTGTTGGAGTAAAGACAGAAGTCATATATCTTGCATTTTCTTGAGCGAGTTTCTCCATATTTGTTTTTTTATCACCCCCAACAGCATATAACTTTGGAAATTTATCTTGAGGAAATCTTTGCTTCATTTCCTCAATATACCAATCATTCCATTTATCATAAAGATTTTTCTGAAGATTCGGAATTCCATCCATCACAGTATATCTAGCAGATTTCTCAGAAGTTGTATACATTCCTTGATTATTGAAGACCATTGCAAGAGCTTTTTCAGGACCATTGAAATAGAAATTTAAATTGAAATGATCGAACGGACTATGATGTCCCCGACCAATAAGACTTCCAACAAGACCTTTCTTGAAATCCTCTTCAATTAAATGATCCCAATCTTTATCTGTGTAACAAATTCTCGCATGATTTTGCACCCACCTTTTCGCATCTTGCTGATTCCTAATCCCCTCAGTAGAACCAATTAATTGAACTTTCATAAAGTTAAACCCTTTGAGGGCTATTTAAATAATCATCCCCTGAAAAATACACAATCCAGAACAATCACATTTAAAAACGAATTCACTAGGAAGAAACAACTGTGTTGAAAAGTGAAAATTTTCGTGATTGACGAACAAAGTGAGAAAATCTTAAGCTAATTTTTCTTTGATTAGGGGGAACTTTCTTTTGTGAAAAAAAGTAGTCCAAACAAAAACCTTATAACCTTCAGAATATAAATAAAATTATGCTAACCTCAGAACAAGCAAATGCAATAAAAGAACAACTTCTCGGACAATTAGATAATTTCCCCGAAGACAAAAGAGAACTGATAAAAGAAAAAATTTTATCTATGTCTGTTGAAGAAGTAGAATCTTTCGTAAAAGAGAATCAGCTTACACATATGCAAAAACCACAAGAAGCACAAACGACAGAATGTATATTTTGCAATATTGCATCAAAGCAGATTTCTTCTTTTATCTTAGACGAAGACAAAGAAAACCTTACAGTTTTAGAAATCAATCCACTGAGTAAAGGGCATTTGATGGTAATCCCAAAAAAACATCTTGAAACTTCCCAAATACCAGCATCAACATTCAGAATAGCAAAAAAATTGGCAAAGAAAATAAAAACAAAATTTAAGCCAAAAGAGATTAAGATAAATTCTCAGAATATTATCGGACACTCATTAATTGAAGTTCTTCCACTTTACGGAAATGAAACAGAAAGAAAAAAAGCTCCAGAAGGAGAATTAAAAGAACTTCAAACTGCATTAAAGGTTATCAAAAAGAACAAATCCGAAAGAAAGCCAAAATCAAAAAAACAAGATTCTTCTCCTAAATTGCCAGTATTGAAGCCAAGAATTCCATAGATGACTTTTGATTGACCAATAATAGGAATCAGCCCTAAAAATTCCTTAGGGAGAATAACTTTCGTGGGTGTTTTTATAAAAGATAAAAACAAGAATGATTATTAGGAAGACTATCAAAACAATCCCGGCAATGATAAAAAATCTTGATAGAGACTTGTCTTCAATATTTGTCCAGCTATCCTTAATTGAGTCATAAGGTTTACCCAGTAAGTTCTCCCATAGATTAAGTCCTAAACTAGTATCTCCTAGTCCCTCATCGGTTGTATCCTCTGGCTGGAGTGATGCTCCTACATTCTCCGATTGATTCAATATATCCTCTTTTATTTCTTGAAGAGTGATATTAGACACATTACCAACCACAGAATTTAATCTAATCCGGAGGTCATAATATTCGGAGGAGGTTAAATTTAATTTTTTTTCCTGATATATATAAATAGTAAGATTTGTTTGCTCGCTCTGAAAAGTTATATCCACATTATTTTGAAAAACCTTATTGATAATTAATGTATGATTTTGTTGATTAATTGAAAATTTTATTTTTTCTCCCCCCACTAACTCTTTTGTGATTCCTTTTTTTAGTTCCTCCGGAGTTATTTCGTATATCTGAAGAATGGGTTCATCATCGTCCCAATTGTTCCCCTCATTATCCTCCTCGTTACCCAAATTAGCGAAAATCTCCCCCCCGATTTGTTTATGGAGATTAATCACCTCTGGAAAAGCATTCGTTCCGATTATGCTTTCACTAGAAGAACTAGCATTCCCATACATGAACCATAATAGGCCTATTATCGATTGTTCTGATTTAGCTGTTTCATAATACCAGTTTTGCTGACATGGAGAAGGCATCGGAGCATAATTCCCTGAAGAAGAAGTTCTTTCAAAACTTTGCCCAAGTATCAGAATAGGTTTATTGAATGATTTTGCCCATGGAAGCAATCTTGCTATCCTTCCATCATATTTTTCCCTTTGTTCGCAACCATCAGTATAATATGGATAAAAATAAGGATCAATTGCAATCCAATCTAGACTCTGTGGGGGATTAATCTCATTACTAACAAAGTTCACCATTGTAAGTTTATCTGGGAAATATTCTGCTACTTTTTCAACAGCCTCATTCAATAGACTAGAGTTCCAACCATTTAAAGAAGGCTCATCTATAAGATATAAAACCAATATATTGTCCGAGTTGATCTTTCCCTCTTCAATATATCCCTTAAGTCTTGAAAGCCTTCTATCCCAAGAACCCCTATCAATATAAAAATGAAGTTCTAATATAGTTTTCAAACCAAGTTCAGCAGCATTATCAATATATTCCGGCTTAAATCCTGAATCTTCTAAAGATAAATGGATGACATTAGTATAGTTATAAATATCTTCCATAAAAAGCCCATATCTGGAATCCTGAGCATGATAGTATCCGTAATATTTAAGGTGGTTTGTATCCGATTCCAAATATCCATTGCTCCCTGTAGGAGATATAGGAGGGTTATCAATAGTTCCATTTGAAGCAGAAACAAAAACAAAACTGACTAAAAAAAGAATGGAAATTAGCAAGGACAAATAGACCATGAGTAACCACTTTTTTCCCATCGTATTATTTACCTTCATTGATTTATAAATACTTTGTTATTGAGTCAGAATAAATTTACCCAGAATTCCATAATAAACAAAAACAAAGAGCATTTATATATTTTTGGGAGAACCTATTCAA
>CAZJUG010000004.1:0-16557 GCA_964549155.1 Candidatus Woesearchaeota archaeon | reverse complement strand
CCCCGATAACAATAATGTTTTCATTAATATCTGCTTGAGAGTCGAGTATTGTTTCGCTTATTTCAAACTCTCCTGCAATATCTATCGCAGCAATGTTATCTGAGGCTTGTGCATCTTGTCCGATGACGATTTTGAAGGAAGAGTTTATGAGGGAGATTGCTTCTGAGACATTCAAACCATCCCAATTTAAAAAGCAATCTTCAGGACAACTTGAGAAACTTTCACCAGAAGAACAAACTCCATCCCCGCAAACACTAGAATTACAAAGAATCCTGTGTTTAGTGATCCTAAACTCTACAGACTCGTTTAGTGCCTCAGAAGGAATTTCTAAGCTTATTTCATCAAGGGAAATTATTCCTCCCGCAGAACCTATATTTGATGAAGTTTCATATAATCCTTCAGACTCACAACCACCAACAATGTCCACATCAGAGCTTAAAATGTCAAAATCATACTTGTTCAGCTTAAAAAAGAGTAACTCTGAACTCTCAACAATCTCATTTCCCTTATAAAGCAAGATAATCGTCACAGGCTTGGCAAAGGTATAGTCATGTGGTTGAATTTCATATACCTCTCCGCTAAGGAAGTCCATGGAATTACCCTCACTTAAATTTCTAACAAAATAATATGAATTAGATCCAAATTCAGATTTTGAAGAACTGAATCTTCTAGATAATTTATCCCATATACTCTCTGAAGTATCTTCTTTTTCAATTCGACTTGGGTGGGTCGGATATCTTGAAAGGGAATGCCCCAGATTCCTAGCCATTATTTCATCTCCTTCTTCAAAAATACTATTCATACCTCCAACGCATTTCAACTTCCATGTTTGCCAAAGATTAATCAGAAGAGCTGACACTACTATAATACCAAGGACGCTGACAGCAATAATAGTAATAACTTCTGCTTTTTTCTGTCTTATTGGTCTAAGATAACCCTTTTCCTTTTGAGATTTTGAATATATGATCATTTAAATACCTGCCTCCAAAATTCCTGTAATAATATCCTTTACAGACTTGAAACCTCCGGTCTTATAGGCGATAATTAATTCATTTAAATTAAATGGAACACAAATTTCTCCAGAAGGAAGTTTATATCCGGGGAGATGATAAGCTCCAAGAGAAGAATCGTAGCAAGGGTTTTCACCTTCATCATCATAATCATCAGAACAATATTCAGAACATTGTGGAACAGACAGATCGCAAAAACCATATCTGGAACAGGGAGGCAAACATTGTTCCAGATTATCACAAGATTCTCCCCTAAAAAAAGAACCATTAATGAAAGAACATTGCTCTCCATCCAATCTCTCCCAACAATGTCCATCATATAATGCACAACAACCCCTCTTGAAGTCTGGATGAACTGGAGACCAAGAACCTGCCATTACTCCCCCAATAAGACTCATTAACAAAACAAAACTAATAACAAAAAAATATATTTTTTTAGCCATTTTATGAAAAAAGACCCCTCCATACCCTAACTGGTCCATACCATCCCTCAAATGTAGAACCGTTTCCATTACATGATCTACCCGTATCCGGGGTGCAAATTCCCAAACAAGAATTTATACAACAACCGCTACTATAACCAAAATGATACAAGAATCTACCACCATTCTTTTCTTTGTACACATTCTTACCATTATAAGTATAGTTTTCCTCTATGAAAATCATCTGATTGCCATTATGGTATCCTCCAATATAATAAGGAACACAAAGATTATCTCTACATACACTTTGTCCACATTGGTCATCTGAAACACAA
The DNA here is from genome assembly GCA_964549155.1 of Candidatus Woesearchaeota archaeon. Lineage (GTDB taxonomy): Archaea > Nanobdellota > Nanobdellia > Pacearchaeales > GW2011-AR1 > CAKZRD01. The sequence continues at coordinate 14,790 of CAZJUG010000004.1, read as the reverse complement.
TAGTCATCAAAACCCACAACCCTTACACTAAATGGCTCATCATATACTCCATCAGAATCGCTATCTGTACCTAAGTCAGTCCAATAATCTCCACTAACTTCTAGACCATCCTTATATAAAACAGAAATCGGAAAAGATAAATTAAGATTATAAAATCTAAGCACCGCAGGTTTGTTTAAATCAGGGAATAAACTTGTATTTATTTCCACATCAGCAAATTGAGATATTTTAACAGCATCCGAAATTTTTAAGTCAGAACTAGAAATCGGAAGAGTTGGAGAAGCTTCAAACTCTACTTTTCCATATTGATTCTCAAAACTCAATAAGGTGTTTGAAAAACTAAACCCTCTAAGATTATCATAATTCCTTACATTTAAACTTCCTCCAGAAGATATTATTCCAAAACTACCCGAATAATCAAATTTAATGTCACTTATTTCATTATTCAAACCAGAAGAAGAAATTCCACTTGTAAATCCAATGATTGTTAGATTTTTTACAGTTACATTGTTTCCTGTAACTGAAATAGCAGGAACAAAATTAGGAAACTCCTGAGTTAATTTATGCCCATTCCCTTCAAGAATGATATTATCCCCACTAATTTCAAAACAAGAAGGATGGGAAGAGTGATAGATGTAGTCTCTATCTAAAGAATATACTGCCCCATCCTTATTAAGCTCATCACTACAACCAAATTCATGAGGGGAAATAACATCCCCCCAAAATGAAACATCAACCGAAGGATAATTTAATTGAGAACTTAAAGAAGTGTAATTTTTCAGAAGAGTGAGTAACATTTGATAATCAGAATCTCCAGGATAAACAATATGCAAAACAACTTTATCAGAAGATTCTGCAAGATCTAATCTCATTGGATTAGGCATGGAAATATCAACATCTCTTTGTCTTAAATAAATCAAACATTTTTCATTTCCAACTAACTCATCATCAAAAATAGATTCAGAAATTTTGAAATATGAGGCAAAATTAGCTACAGAAGAAATAAGTTGATTCATATTAGGATCTGCAGAATTATAACGATAAGAAGCTGGGAGAACTATTTTACAACCAGAACCTCCATTCTTCATTTCACCTAATAAGCTATAAATAGTATACTGAGCAGGGTCAGAACCTGTAATCGCCCTACCAGTAATCCTACCAAAAAAATCACTCCACCATCCAGCACTAACAACAGAAACAGATAAAAAAGATACGACTATCAACGACAGAAAAACAAAAGCAATTAACCTCTTCTCAACTTTCATAAAAAACTAAAAAAGAACTACTATTTAAATATTCCTATTTATATCAACCCTGAAAGAACTTCCATAATCCATCCTCTGAAATAAAAAATCACCCAACTAAAGACAAAAACAGGAGCATAGGGGATTCCTTCTTTTATCTTAATTGATTTTTTATAATTTTTCAAGAAATTTATATCTTCCAAAGATAAACCTTCAAAACTTGCTTTTATTTTCCTTCCCCTAAAAACCAAATCATTCTCAAGCCAATCTCCTTCTTTCAATTCTTTAGAAAAAACTCCCCTAATCAAAGAGTTTTTTTCAACCACTTTACTAGCAAAAAAGACAAATGCTAAAAAACAAGATAAAAAGAATAAAACTAAAAAACTCTTCTCAAATATCCCTAGTATAAGAAAAACAAAAGAAATTACCAGATAAATATAATTTTTCTTGACTAAAACAAAAAAATCTTTTCGATTTTTACTAAAGTCCTTGATGAATAATCCTCCAATCCAGAATATTCCATAAATTGCACCAACAAAGAAGATAGTTAAACAGAAGAAGAGCACATTTTGCATGGAACTCATAAAATCAAAAGAAACCAATACAGGAGTCGCGGCAAAAAGAAGTTTGCAATCTCCACCAGCGAAGACTTTTGAAAAATAAAACAAATAAGCCAAAGAAATCATTACAAAAGAAAGAAAACCGAAATTTACTAAAAAAGAAATCTCATTATAATAAAAAACCTGATATAGTACATAAACAAATCCTGAGAAGAATAAAAATAGATTCAACCAATTATCAACTTCTCTCCTCTTCAAATCCTGCAATGCCGCAATGATAAAACCTACTAAAAAAAACCAAAATACGAAACTCATTTTTTGTGTTCAGAAACTTCAGAAGATCTAAACTGACCGCCTCGTTTGTAAGCCCTAGATTTTCTTTTCAATTTAAGATCTTTCTTAGTCTTCCTCTTTTCTCCATATCCATAGTCCATAATAAACAAAAACAAAGAGCATTTATATATTTTTGGGAGAACCTATTCAACAATTGGTTCATCCAAACTTCCAGATATAACAACCGGATTCTTATTTAAACTCCCTACAAACTCCTCATGTCTAACTAAAACTCTTGCAGCGACTCGAGTATCAATCGCATCCCAACCAGCAATAAGAATCTGTGTATTACCATTATTATTAAAGACACCAATTAAACCCTTACCTTCAGGAATCCCAGAATCAAGACCATAAGTTGGATAGTCTAGTCCCAAAAGTTCGGCTGATTTCGAATTGACAGCAGGACCCCCGATAACAATAATGTTTTCATTAATATCTGCTTGAGAGTCGAGTATTGTTTCACTTATTCCAAACTCTCCTGCAATATCTATCGCAGCGATGTTATCTGAGGCTTGTGCATTTTCTCCGATGACGATTTTGAAAGAGGAGTTTATGAGGGAGATTGCCTCTGAAAGACTATCTCTTGCCCATTGTGCGGGTTCTCTAAATGTTTCTCTTAAAGTTATTTCATAATAATCTTCAAATTCTTCATATTCTAAACCTTCAAGGAAAGAAAGATCAGAATCTTCTGGTTTTGGTATTTTGAATTCAGATACTAAGAGAAGTTTATTAGAGAGTATAAGAAAACTTTGTCTTGAATCAGAATCTTCTATAATAACCTGGTTATCCCAATAAGAAATATTCTTTTGGTAGATTGTTTCTTCTGTAGCTAGTTTTGCTTCTATTGATACCAATCTTTCATCTTGGTAGTTAAATTCCTTTTTAAAAGAATAGAAGTTATTAGTTAAAGAATAAATTGCAGAAAGTTTATTCCCATTATAATCAAAAAAAATGCTCTCTTCTCCTTTTTTTATCAATCTTAACTTTCCAGGAGGATCATAAATGTATTCTTCTCTTTCTCCAGAAGATTCTATATACTTTAGATAGTATATACTGCCATAAAACCTAAATATGTAAGCACTGTCTTCAAGCTCTAAAGAGAGATTATCCCCCGATAGGATATAATCCGAATCGTTAAAATAATAAATTCCCGAGGGGGCATATAAAACAAATGTTCCTGCATTATTGCTCTTTATGTATGAAGAGATGCTATGGATATTAAATTCAGAGTCTAGGTATACATTATCTCCCAAGGCAATCATAAAATTTGTAGAGTTTTCATAAAGAACTTTGTTTGAAGGAGAATTATCTTTTTGCATTGCACTCATTACAGGCAGTAATAAAAAGAAAAGCAACAACGAGATGATTGTTTGTTTTTTCATTTCACCAACCTCCTCCAGAAGAATAATAATTACTACCCTCATCAAAAAGTTGTTTTGGTAGTAGAGGAAATAAATTTGATAGTATGCTTGATAATTTTTCTCCAGTTAGAATAGAGCTTAGAATCCTCTTTTTTAAATAGTATCCCAATAAATCACCATTAAAATTCTGCAAATTTAATCCTCCGAACCACAGTCCACCACTAGAAAATGCTAGAGAACCTAGATCACCTACAGAAACAGCACTTCCAGCTATATGGCTTAAACTTATTAATTGTCCCTTTAAATAAACCTTTTTTATCAGACATGCCTCATTATCAAGTAGAAATCCATATTGAGAAGTAACCCCCGTATCTGAAGAAAAAAATTCAGGATGTGTTAAAATAATTTTTTTACGAGATTTCATAAAATCTTGAATTAATTTTAGGTGGGGAAATAATTCTTCTGTTCCAAAAGAACCTTCATAATAAGTGAACATTATAGCTGCAGAAGTTTTATAAGCATTTTCTCCCCCCTCCACTTCTCTAAGAACTTTAATCATCGCATCCCAATTTAAATATTCTTTATCCCCTTCCCTAGTAAAACAACAACCATTCAGACTAGAGAGATATTTAGAATACTCATTTTCTAGTTTACTACATTTCTCAGAATCACTAACACACCCCACCCCCCTTACCCAACAAGTTCCATCTTCAAAAATTGTAACCTTTGATTTGCCACTAGAATCATACCCACAAGTTCCTTTTGTACAACCATCATAATTTACACAAGAATCGCCAACATCACCACAATTCTCCGGACAAAGATCAAAATCACATGCTCCGGTAACCTTACAATCATTAGCACACGATGTAACATCATTGCATTCAACCTTATAAAAAAAATTATTAACCGAAGAACAACTTTGTGAATCTACAATTATACAATTATCAGAACAGCAACCCTTAAGACTAGGAGACCAAGAACCTGCTTCAACAACTCCAATAAAAAAAATTATAGAAACCAATAAAGCGAAAACCCCAATCTCTCTCCTATACACCATAAAAGAATTTAGAAAACCCTTAATTATAAATCTTTCCATACAAAAAAAATCTACCCTTTGGCAAAAATCCTCCCCAAGTATTCATCATTCCAGCCATTCTCCTTAAACATTTTTTTAAGAACCTCGTCAGAATATCCTTTCTTCCTCGCATCTTCAACCATCCTCTTTGCCTGAATTAATTTCTGATTGCCTTCGCGATCTTCCCCATTTTTCTTTTTTATTTTTCCAATCACAAACCCAAGCAAGACCCCTATTAGAATCCATCCAATTAAACTTATAACCTTATAAAAAAATAAATCTTTAAAAAATCTCCCAGGAAGTCCTGAACCTATAATCAATCTCTTAATCTCATAAAACCAAATTCCCGGACTAAGAAAAGAAGTAATTAGTCCAGACTTATCGAAAGGAAAAAGAACAAAAGAAAGAAGTACATAAAACACCCCTGCAACTATTCCTCCTTTAAGCCAAAAATGCAAATCTTTCCACCCCATCATTCTTGTAAATAAATTACTTATTTAAAACTTTCGCTAAACTTATTCAATATCTCTAGAACCATTCAAAGAATTCAACTTATCCTGAATCTCCCTTAACTCTGCATCGAGCTCATCAGGTTGAGAAACCTTTTTAGAATAACTAAACGAAGAATTATTGTCTTTGTAATTAACTGCAATCTCAACAGTCTTCTCTAATCTTTTAAGAAAAGAGGGATTGTTAACCGAAGGAAAATCACTTTGTAACTGATAATATAATCTCATCGCTTCAGACAAATGTCTATACATCTCCAACTTCAAAGCCTTCTTTTGTTTTTGCAATTCTTTTATCCGACCAATTGTCCTAATGCACTCCAAGACTTTTATTTGAGCATTCAATAATTTTACCTTATTTTCTTTGTAAGCCTCATAAACAATTGGAACAAAAACAGGATCAGACTTTATGACCTTCTTCTTAGGAACAACTTTTTTTCTTGCCATGGTTACAACCTACTGAAAACAGAATCATTAATATCGCCAAGATATCCTTTTATAACCTTCAAATCCTGCTTCCAAGAATCAATTTCCTCATCCTCTCTCTCCTTAGTTTCACCAAGCTTAACAAGAACTTCTTCCATATCTCTCATTTTTCTTTCAATCTCAATCAAATTTTTCTTTGCCTCGTTGAATTTATCTACCCTAATGAAAAAGGGTTCAGATTTGTTCATCTGACAATTAGAACCAATCTCTTGAGTTGTAGATGAAACCTTAGAAAAGTCATTCATAACGACAGCCGAATCTTGTTTAAGACCAACTCTCGGATTAACCTGCTGAAGACTCGGAAGCTGAGGAATCTCCTCCTCTTTCTTTTTAGAATTAAACCAGCCCATAACAATCTTAATCAAAAATCTTTTATAAAACTTTAGTGTAACTTAAAAATTAATACAGATTAACTAACTACTCCCTGTAAAACAATCGAACCAAGTAAAGATAATGCAATTATTGAAACCAAAGCAACTATAAAATAAAATAAAATTGCCTTCTGTAAATTCAAAGCAGTTTCATGTGTTTTCTCTAAATCATCTTTTCCAGATTTGATTACAACCAAAGTTGAAGTTAAAATAAACACGATTTCAATTAAATATAACCCAACAATTATTTGCAACCAATAAGGAGGAATCATCTCAGAGATTTCAAACATTCCCATCAAAGAACCTAATCCTCCCATCCCGCTCATTGATCCATCTGCACCCGACCCAATTTGAGAAGTAAACTTCCCCAATCCTCCAATGATTGTTGTAATCATGACGGCCAAGCCCATAATAATTCCCGATAGCAAAGGTGCCAAAAAGACCATGTTAGATTTCATATCAGAAAGAATATCTGCAAGCAAATCACTCATCCTATCATCTATTTTTTTAATATTTTTTACATAATCAGAAATAGAAACTAAACTTCTCGCAGCAACTTGCAATCCTTTCTTAACAGACTCCACTAAAATTTTCATAGAAGTAACAATCAAAGCAGAGGGATAAAAAATAATTGCTCCCCTACGAGGATTGAAAATTGCCTGTTCTACAGACATCCCCATCTGGTGTATATTCTGATTTACATATCTAAAAAATCCTTCACTAGAAGTTCCCTTAGATGTTTCAGCAACTTTCAAGAAAGACAACTCCGCAGGAATTCCATCCCCCATCCTATTTCCTAATTGAAATAAAGAAGAAACAAATCCCTCTTCAACTTCTTTATACTTCTCTCTTTCTTTTATTAGCTCAGTTGTCCGCGATTTTAAAGCAACAATAAAGAATATTGCAATCGCTAGGGGAATAAAAAGAGAAAGAATAGAAGCTAAAATTCCCATGGGACCATAAAAACCCCCAGATTCAGATTCTATAATACCAAAAATTCCTGAATTTCCCAAAAGAGGAATTCCAATTGAATCCCAAGTCATATCTCTTCCTTCTAAATTTATCCACTCAGGCAGGGGAGTATACATGAAAAGAAGAGGAATTATTCCTATAAGAAAAATAGGCAATGCGATAAAAAAGGCCTTCCAATAAGGTTTACTACTTGTGTATTTATAATAAAGGGGATTTTTTTCTAAATAAGAACTATCACCATATCCTCCAGGTCTTAAGCTAACAACATTCCAAGTCATATAAATTACAGCAAAGGGAATTATTAAATTAAATGCAACGAAAACCGCAGGCCAAGTAATACTTCCCTGCAACATTGTAGAAGCCAAAGGTAAAATCGCTAAAGAAAGGGTAGGCAAAACAATTCCCAACATGTAAAGATTAGTCAATGGAGCTTTTACTTCATGAGTATATTTTAACATCTTATCATAAACCCCATCTAAAATAACTTGCAAAGATTTTTCTAAAAATGCAATTCTTCTAGACTCAGAAGGTTCAAACAGACTAGATTCAATTAAATGAAATGCTTCAATAAATTCTAAAGAAAATCCTCTCCAACTTTCCAAATATGCATCAACACTCTCCTTAATAGTAGAATATTTTCCAACTTCAACATCCCAAAATATTTTCTTAAAATCTAAAGCTAATGGAGGTTCTAAATGTTCCGCAGCAAAAGAAATTGCCTTTTCAAGATTTGAAGTGTGTTTCATATAAATTACTATATACAAAATTGCAGGAACCATCTGCGAACTTGCTTTCAATCTCCAACTGACTGCAATCCTTTCAGGCAAACTAGAGGTAAAATAGTATAGAAAAACTGAAAAGATTAAAAGGAGGAATAGCAATCCCATCGGAAAACTTTCAAAGCCAAAAAACCACTCACTCATTATTCCCCAATACCCTATCAAAGAAAAGAGTCCTATAAAGAAGACAGCAAAGAAACTCATAAATGCCAAAGAAGAAACTTCTGAGGGAGTTACATTCAAATGTGCTTGATCTAGATTCTTTTGTATTTTTTCCGCATCTTTCTGAGAAGGATTTACCTTTACGAAACTCCCCAAACTTTTACACCATTTTTCATAAGAAGATAAAACAGGAGTCATACTCGCCTTGAAATTTGCATAAGAACGACTATAACCTCCCCCAGAGTCAAAACCAGTTATTTCTTTTTCAAGTTTCGCACCATATGTCCGCATGATGTCTTCAGCACTTTTTCTTTCTTCCATTCCAACCCTCTTTTTTTAATTTTTCAAGAACAGCTAAATCCACAAACTGTTTCTTGTTCACATAATCAAACCTTTTATCTTCCTGATTAATAAACTCTTCTATCTCTCTCAACAAATCAGAATCTATTTTCACAACAGCTATTTTTTTATCTTTCATGGTTACCTAAAGTTACTAAAAATAATGAAAAGTTACTTTTTAAGTCTTTCTAAGGAGAACTATAGCTCATCTCCATTCTAATTCTTCTAAATTTAGGAGATTTATACAATTTTGGAAAAACAACGGCATCATCATAATTTGAAGAATCCCAAACAACTCCTTCTGCATCACTTCCCCTAATCCATTCAACAATATCTCCATTTGAATCAATCTCCTTCCATCTAATCTGAACAACCCCTTGACTAGGAAATTTTTCTCCAGGAGCAAGGATATAATCACAACCCAAGTTTCCAGCAACAAAATTTGGATTACTAACAGAAGAACTACCCTCCATAGAATAACAATTTGCAACATAACTTTGAGAAGCATCATAGGAGACAACATACCCTTGAATGCTATCCATTACAGGAGAACTTATTATGGGGATAATATTTATCCCTTGTTTGAATATTTGAACTTGTACAGAGTCTCTATCACTCTGTCCCCTTGTCATCTCATTAGCAATCAATGTAATAACATAATTTCCTTCTTTTGAATAAGAATGAGAAACATCCGCACTGTTTGCATTTAAAAATTTAGAATAATTTTGGAAAACCTTATCAGTACTACTATCACCAAAATCCCAAGTAATCTTCAACAAATCATCAGAATCAGTACTTCTTTGTTTAAATGGAATTAAATTACCCACAGACCCCTTAAAACCTGAATCTGGAGAAGTAATTGTTGCAACAGGTTGAGCATTATTTCCAGAACCTATGGTGAGATTATTAGAGAGTTTCCAAACACCTGTTGAGTCCACCGAAACATTAAATCTCTTTGTTTTGATATTATCTATTTTATAAATTTGATAACCCTTAGTTGAAGTAATTTTTGGTTGGCTATCCCAACCCTTATTGAACCAAGTCAAAGGATTATACCAAACTCCAGAATTAAACTCCTGAATCTCATAGGTCAACTGAGTCCCTCCAAGATTTTCTCCACCAAAGACCATCATAACACTATCTCCAACCTGTGCACTAGAGATTTTTTGTCCATTTAAATCTGCCCAATAAGCTTGATTAAGGCTATATGGCTCATCAGGATCATCAGTACATATATAATCGCAAATTTCTCCAAACCATTGACCTTCCTTAAAACCAACTGGATCAGACTTCGGAGTATCATCCCAATTTCCAGAAACTATTTTCCAACCAGGACTTCCAAGATCTATGTAAATTGGTCCTTCAACAGCATAGGCCTTACTCGAAAAAGCATAATAAAGCTCAATCCCCAATCCCCAGTCTCTATAAATTCCGACATCAGTTTTTCCATCACTATCATAATCTCCGATAACTGGCTTAAAACCTGCAACACTACTATGACCAAAGTCTATCCTTTCACTATAATTACTTCTTAATCTTGCCTGAAACATTCCAGTTGAAGGATTAAAAACAACTAAATCGCCATTTCTTTGTTTATACATATCTACCTGAATAGGTTTAAATCCCGAACCTCCAAGCCACCCAGAGTTTTGTTTGTAAACATTAGAAAATCCTTCGCTAGATAAGCTATAATACCATTCGCTAGTTGATTCAATATAACCCACAGCATCAACCTTTCCATCATTATCATAATCTGCTAAAACAAGGTCCCATCCAGTACCTATGTCTATAGGGGGTAACTCTTCCGCAAAGTTTTTGGCAAGCCTATAATGCAAACCTCCAATACTAGGATTATATACTGCAATATCTGTTTTTCCGTCGCCATCAATATCTCCAGTATATGGGATATGCCCAGGTCCGCCAAAATTCATCCTGACAAGTCCATAATTCGAATTAGAAAGAAGTGCTATCCATTCTCCACCCCATTCTCCTCCAAGACTATTAGAATTATAGGCTAAAGGATCAGATTTTCCATCGCCATCAATATCTGCTGCAAGAGGAATCCAATTAGAATCTAAGGCCCCCATACTAACATGCTTAACAGCACAGTTAGTAATTTCACAACCTGCAAAAACATTTCCAAAGCTTAAAACACTTCCAACTAAAAGAATCCCCAACATGAACAATAAAAACTGTTTTTTCATCTCTTCTTTCCTCTAGATTTAACAGATTTTTTTCCTTTATTAATCTTTCTTAAGTGGGAAAAAACAATAAAGACTATCAAGACTGCTAAAATCAAAAAAAGCCATTCATTGAAAAAAGAATTTTCCCCTACAACTGAATCATCTCCCTCGCTAGTAAACTCTGAATCAGTCCCCACCCATTCCTGAGAAAAGACAGAACTAACTAGAACCAAACAAATCAAAACAAAAATCAAACTCTTTCTCATGAAATCCGAGAGAATCTAAAGTTTATAAAACTTTTCTAAACTCGGCTCTGTCTAGAATTTTGGATTTTATTAATATTCTGGAAACACAACTGAAGGGAAGGGCGGGTTTTTCGACGAAGTCGGAATTTAGTGGGAAATTTAAAACCAAATATAAAACATTCCAGAAAGAGCCCCTAAATCCCTAATTTTTTAGCCTCATCATTCAACCACTTCTGCCACTCAGGAAACACTCTGTCAGAAACAGGCAAACCAACTTCTTCTCGAATATTTTCTGAAACCTCATGAAAAACATTATTTGCCTTAGCACAAAATTCAGCTTCAAGAACTTCGGGATTCCCAACATTATCAGAAAATTTAACAATTTCCTCTTTTATCTTTTGCCTTAAAAGAACATTGTCCCATACAGCATCCCAATTCCCAGCCCACCCCTTAACATTTGCCGCAATAGATTTCATCATTTCAGAATCTCCATTTATTAAATCAGAAGAAGCAAGAATTTTATCTTGCTCAACATCATATTTCATCAAATCAACAAATCCTCCTTCTTCAAGAGGGTCTTTTGTCCAATGTTTTCTTACCTCAGTTATACTTAAAAGTCTCCTCCAAGATTTCATCCCATCAGCACTTTTAATAGGATTTACAACAACAATACAATCTGTTGCTTTGAAAGAAGTTACAGGAACATTCAAATCATTTACAACTCTATCAAAAACAGCATAAGGACTAGCACCATGAATTGTACCAGCTACAACATTTGCTAAAGCTCCAACTCTCATCGCCTCATAAAGAGCCTTAGCTTCATCACTTCTTATTTCCCCAACAATCAGAGAAGAATCTCCAAGACGAAGAGAAGCTCTGATTCCTTCTTCCGCAGAAACTTCATTGCTTTCCCCAGTTAATGCACTTCTAACCTTCATAGACAAAATATCATAATCTAATTTTCTTAATTCATTGATAGGCAACTCCAGAGTATCTTCAACACTAATAATTCTATAACGAGGCATAATTTCTAACATCAAACTCCCCAATAGAGAGGTTTTACCAGAACTTCTTGTTCCAGCAATCAGCATCGTTCTAGCCCCATCAATTAGAAAAGAAAGCAAACCTGCAGAAAGTCCATCTAACATTTTATTTTTGATAAATAAAGGCAATGTCCAAGGTTTATCCCTATGTCTTCTTAAGGTATAAGCCACTCCTTCCGGAGAAAGGGGTTGCTGAACTATCGCAATTCTCGCACCCATATTATTGAGATTTAGTGAAGTATCAAGAATTGGGTGAGCTTCATCAAGAGGTCTTCCAGATAACATCCTAAATTTTGAAGCCCAAGAATCCACATCTTCTTGAGAAACAATAATGTTTGAAATGCATTCGCCAAACTTCCCATGTTTTACAAAAATTGGAGATTTAGAAGAAGGAGCATTGATCATCAAATCCTGTATATTTTCATCCTTTAACAAAATCTCAAGTATACCGAAACCTATTGTATGCCTAACCAAAATTGAAGCAAGAAGATCAACATCAGAGTATTTAATTCTAATATTCCTATTTTTTGATAAATCTTGAATTAAATCCCTAGCAATATTAAAAAAAACTTGCCTAGTTCTTTCCAAATCATTAAATTCTTCATCAGTTGGTCTATGCTCAGATAAAACTTCCCTAGCAGCCCCCAACAACACATGATACTCATCACCAAGATAATACTCTGGAGAAGATATGTGATACCTAAGTTTAGACCCTCCCAATTCCTTAAGAATTGAAACAGTTGCTTTGTCGGTCCCAGAACCAATTTCATACTCCTCTAAGATTTCACAATTTTCAGGAATCTTCAAAACAGCTCTTGTAAAAACAAAATTAGGGATTATGTCTGGTCTAAATAAATCAGAATATATCTCTCTTCCCTTAACAGAAGCATCATCTAAAATATCTTGACACTCTTTAATCATGGACAATTGTTTAAAACTAGAAAGAAGATTTTCCAAAAATCCCTTATAAAAATCTTGCTCTTTAGACCTATTGATTTCGTCTCGCAAAAATCTATATGCTAAAACAGGATCTTGCTTCAGAACATTGTTCAATAGATTTGATAAAAAATTGAAAGCTCTATAAGGATCCTTGAATAACATTATCTTTTCTTCGGATAAAACTCTCTCACTATTTATGAGAAATTTGTAAAGATTCGCAATTTCAATGAGCATGTTAACCTGTTTCAGAGAGAAAGAATAATTTCTCTGTTGGACAAAAACCAATCTAGAGATATTTGAGTTCTCCCCCAAGATATCAATTGTCCGAGCCATTATTTGAGGAGAAGAAGACAAAGAAGGAACAAAGTTTGCACCAATAAAATTAACATAAAGAACATTTTCTCCAGATTCTCTTTTTATTTCAGTTGCAAACAAGGGCTCTTTTTCAAATATCATATTCACCAAGAATAATCAGAAAACAGAGATTAAAAATATTTGGGTGATAGAAAAACAATGAGAAACTATTTAAATATAGAAAAACTAACAAAAACATGACAAATCAAGAGGGGCAGTCAGAATATAGTCAAGATTTTTCTTCAGATATGGGAATTCGAATAAATGATTTGGAAGAAAGAACTAATAATAATCGAGAAAAAATAAATCTTGTCAGCAAAAATCTTATATTTATTAAAGAAGAATATGATGAACAAATTAAAAAAATAAATAAAGAAAATGCAGAGATAAAAAAAGAACTGAAAGATTTGAAAAGATTAATACAAAATATTTCCCATGAATCTGAAAAATGGGTTAGACGAGATGAAATAGTATTAATAGAAAGAATGTTAAAAGATTTTCAACCCCTAGAGTTTGTTAGAAAAAAAGATTTAGAAGAAATTTCAAAAAAGAAGGGAGAAATAATCAAACCAGAAGAAGTAGAAAGAAATAAAAAGCCGAACAAACTACTAAAAACATGACAGCACTAGATAGATTATTACAACTTCAACAGCAGGGATTATCAGAATCGGATATAGTCAACTCTTTAAGACAAGAAGGATTTCCAATGAAAGAAATCGAAGATTCTCTAAATCAAGCAAGAATAAAAAATGCTGTTTCTCAAGAACCTGAACAAAACAATTCAGAATTTCAAGAAAGCCAATCAAACCAAAATGTTCCCCAACAAGCATATCAAGAACCCCCACAAAATATTTCAGGAGAATATTCGGCACCGCAATATGCTCAACCAGATTATCAAACTTATCCTGCCCAAACAGATCAGCAATATCAAGATTATTCAGGACAACAACAATATGGAGCATATTATCCAGACCAAAGTGGGGGAAGCACAGAAACAATAACAGATATAGCAGAACAAATAGTCAACGAAAAAACACATGAAATATTAAAAAAAATAGATGAACTCACAAGAGTAAAAAATGCAAATCAGAGAGAAATAGAGGAATTAAAAGAAAGAATAAAGAGAATAGAAAATAGTCTTGATTCTATACAAAGAGCAATTATTGGAAAAATTGGAGAATTTGGAGAATCAACCAAGATGGTACAAAAAGACTTAGAAAACATTCATGGAACAATGTCCAAAATGATGAATCCCCTTATAGATAATTATAACGAATTGAAAAAATTAAATTCTAAAAAGTAAATTCATAAAACCTTAGTCTTCTGGATAAACTCTCTTTCTCCATCTTAATGACTTAGATTTGTTGTTCTTTAATTTCACATGACTCAATAAAATCTAAAATTTTACTCGAAACAACAAAGAGAAGAAATTATGTGTTACCAAGATATCCCAAGAAATCATGAGAGCGACATAGAAGCGGAATGATCTCTTAAATTCAAAAAGTGCAAAATTTTAAAAAACAACAAAATTGCTCCGCTTTCTCTTTCGCAATTTTGCAGGGAATTGTAGTATCTCGATAGTATATTCTATGTATTTGTTCATTCAGTTTATTCCCAATAAACATGAAAAGTCAATTTTCTCGAAGAATAAACCTCTCGCAGAAGGTGGGGGAATTAATAAAATTTCCCAAAATTTTTGAAAGTGAGAATGCGAACGGAAAAAATTTTATGTCTTCCAAGTTACAATCTCTGCCCCCTCTTCTTCAAAAAATCTTTGGCCTCTAAGAACACTAACTCTTCCTCAACTTCAGTCAATCTTCTAGAATAACTCTTCA
>CAZJUG010000003.1:33158-37419 GCA_964549155.1 Candidatus Woesearchaeota archaeon | reverse complement strand
CAACAAGGGGAAAATTAAATCAAAAGATTATGAACAGAATAAAAATCCTCCTCCCCCCTCTCCCCACCCAACAAAAAATTGTCCAAATCCTAGAAAAAACCGAAAAATTAAAACAAAAACGAGAAGAAGCCGACAAGCTGACTAATGAATATTTGAAAAGTGTTTTTAATGAGATGTTTTACAATAAAGGATTTGAAGAAGTTGAATTGGGAGAAGTTTGTGAAATTAATCCAAAAAAATCTGAACTTGAAAATGTGGATAAAGGTTTAGAAGTCTCGTTTGTCCCGATGGCAGTTGTACAAGAACATGAAGTTTCTTTTATACCTAAAGAGACTAAAAAATTAGACGAAGTTTATACAGGATATACTTATTTTAAAAATGGAGATGTTTTATTGGCGAAGGTTACTCCCTGCTTTGAAAACGGGAAATCTGGAATAGCTAAGAATTTAAAAAATGGGATTGGCTTCGGGTCAAGTGAATATCATGTAATACGCCCCTCGAAAAGATTACTAGCAGAATTAATTTATTTTATCATATCCGATAATTCTTTTTTAACTTCTGGAAAAAAGCAAATGTCTGGCACGGGCGGCTTAAAGAGATTACCAAAAGATTATATCTATCATAAAATCGTTCCTCTTCCTCCCCTTCCTCTCCAACAAAAATTCGCTTCCCTAGTTGAGAAAGTCGAGAAGTTAAAAGAAAAACAAAAAGAATCTAAAGAAAAAATAAATGAAATGTTTGATGCTTTGATGCAGAAGGCATTCAGGGGAGAATTGTGAAAAGGCCAACCAAAGAAAAATATTATATCTGCCCTAATTGCGGAGAGCTATCAACTTTTTCAGAACAGTTAGATGCCTGTTCAAAGGGGGGAATGCCCTATTGTTATTGTGAATTTGAAAATGGGAGAATATTTATTCAATATAAAAGAATCAAGAAAAAATTATGGGAAGAGCTAAAAGCATTAAAAACAGATAAATTAAGATTAGAATCATATAAAGACTCTAAAATCCAACAAAACAAAGAGGTGAAAGAATAAATGGAAAAAAATCTAAAAATAAAAAAAATATCTTTTGACGATTTAAAGAAGATAGATGAAAACGGAGTTGAAAGATGGTCAGCGAGAGATTTAATGTGGCCACTAGGATATATAAAATGGGAGAACTTCTCTAGGGCAATTGATAGGGCGATTCTTTCCTGTGACACCGCTGGATTTGATGTGAAAAACCATTTTCCTGTTGTCAGGAAAATGGTCAAGATAGGAAGTGAAACGGATAGGGAAATCTTAGATTACAACCTATCCCGTTATGCTTGTTATTTAATCGTTCAAAATGGTGACCCTCGAAAAAAACAAATTGCTCTTGGTCAAACCTATTTTGCAATTCAAACTTATCGTCAAGAGTTGAGTGATAAATATGAGCAACTTGCAGAAGATAAGAAAAGATTGCTTTTGAGAGGAGATATTAAACAAATGAATCAACTGCTTGTTGAGGCAGCCAAAGATGCAGGAATAATTACAGATGAAGAATATTCTGTTTTTCAAAATCGAGGTTATCAAGGATTATATGGGGGGTTGTCTGTTTCCGAGATTCATGAATTAAAAAAACTAGACGAAAAAAACAAGATTCTTGATTTTATGGGAAGCGAGGAAATGATTGCTAATTTGTTTAGAATTTCACAAACTCAAAGTAAAATAAAAAGAGAAAATATTCAAGGCAAAGAACTTGCAAGTCATGCACATTTTGTAGTAGGTAAAGAAGTTAGAGAAGCTATTATGAGATTTGGGGGAGTTGTTCCAGAGAATTTGCCAACACCTAAAAAAAGTGTTCTTGAGCTAGAAAAAAAAGCCATTAAAGAACTAAAGAAAAAAAATAAGGAGCTAATACTTGATGAGTAAATATTACTTAACCGAAGAACAAAACTCTAAAAAGGAGCAAAACTAAACAATAATCATGTTAGACACAAACCTAAAATCAAAGATAAATAAACTCTGGGATAAATTCTGGAGTGGTGGTCTTTCTAATCCTATTACTGCAATCGAACAGATGTCTTATCTGCTCTTTATGAAGAAACTCGAAGATGAAGACAATAAAAGAACTCAAGAGGCAGAATTTACTGGTGAAAAATATACTTCAATCTTCAAGGGACACGACAAATGCAAATGGTCGGAATGGACAAATATGCCCGCAGAGTTAATCTTGGACCAAGTTAGAGACAAGGTTTTCCCCTTTATGAGAAATCTTGGAGATAAAGACTATAATCAATACATGAAAGGAGCTAATTTTGGAATACCTACCTCTTCTCTTTTGATTGAAGCAGTTAATATAATCAATGACATGCATATCAAAGAACAGAATCAAGACACACAAGGAGATCTTTACGAATACCTTCTAGGAGAACTTTCAACAGCGGGCAAGAATGGACAATTCCGAACACCGAGACACATAATTAATCTAATGGTTGACTTGGCAGATCCTCAAGTGGATGAAAAGATACTAGATCCTGCATGCGGAACAGCTGGTTTTCTAGTAAATGCATACCAACATATCTTGCAAGCCAATAAAATAGATGGAATAAGCAAATTAACTCCGAAACAAAAGAAAATTCTAGATGAAAGTTCTATCTTCGGAAGAGATATTGACGAAACAATGGTCCGAATCGGTTTAATGAATCTTATGATGCATGGAATAAAAAAACCTAATATCCGGAGAGTTAATGGTTTATCGGATTCAGAACCAAGGTTACCAGATAATAATTTCGATGTAGTCTTAGCAAATCCTCCTTTCAAGGGAAGTTTAAATGTTGCAGAGGTTAGTGATAGATTCAGAGTAAAGACCACAAAGACAGAGTTGTTATTTTTAGAACTAATGTATCATGTTTTAGCTTTAAGTGGAAATGCTCGATGTGCTGTAATTGTTCCCGAAGGAGTTTTATTTGGCAACTCCAATGCACATAAACAAGTTAGAGAGCTTCTACTAACTAAATGTAGACTTGATGCAGTAATCTCGATGCCTTCTGGAGTTTTCAAACCTTATGCAGGGGTTTCAACAGCTATTTTATACTTTACTAAAGGCGAACCAACAAATAAAGTCTGGTTTTATAAGATGGAGGCGGATGGATTCAGCTTAGATGACAAAAGAACATTTGTTGATGGAAAAGGAGACATCCCAGAAATTCTAGAAAAATTCAATAAACGAGATAAGGAAAATCCAACAGATAGAAAGAGAAAATACTTCTTTGTTCCAATTGAAGAAATAAAAGAAAAAGATTGGGATTTGAGTATTTCAAAATATAGAGAAATAGAATACGAAGAAGTGAAATATGAAAAACCAGATGTTCTCAAAAAGAGAATTCTAGAATTAGAAGAAGAGATTATCAAGGGATTGAAAGAATTAGAAATTTAAATAGACTCAATTTTGCTCCAATAACTATCTCTCCCGATAATCACATGATCCAAAACTTTGATATCTAGTTCTTCTCCGACCTTAATCATCTTCTCAGTTATCTCTAAATCTTCTTCGCTAGGAGTTGAATCCCCTGAAGGATGATTGTGAACCAAAATAACCTTGGAAGCGGAATTTCTTATGGCTGGCTTAAAAATCTCTCTTGGATGAACAATCGCCGCATCTAATACTCCCTTAGTTACTAATTCCTCTTTAATTATCTTGTTCTTCACATCCAATAAAAGAACTATAAAATTCTCTTGTTTTTCATTCCTTAGTCTTTCATGAAAATAATTGAAAACATCTTTTGCTTCGGTTATTTTGGTGATTGGATTCTTTTTTTGTGCATATCTGATTCCAAGTTCTCGAATCGTTAAAAGTTGAATTGCTTTGCTTTCTCCTATTCCTTTTATTTTTTGCAATTCATTTAAGGAACAATCAAACAATTTATCCAGAGAATACATGGAAAGAATCCTATTTGAAAGTTCAACAACATTTTCTCCTTTTGCTCCAGTCCTTAAAATCAAAGCCAAAAGTTCTGCATCTGTCAAAACAGGAGCTCCCCTTTCAACGAATCTCTCTCGCGGTTTAGAGGAATTTGGTAAATCTTTAATTTTCATAATAGTCTCATAAAAAATCAATAGTTTAAAACCTTACTTTATCAACTTCTTCTTCCTCTTCTTAAAAGCTCTCCAAACAAAGAATCCAGCTACAACTACTGCTAAGATAATCAAATTTCTCATTGTTCCAGAACTGCTAGGTTTTGTATGCTCAAAATAAGAAGAATCAAACACAACATTCTTTTCTAAAATTCTTCTTTC
>CAZJUG010000003.1:21574-33058 GCA_964549155.1 Candidatus Woesearchaeota archaeon | reverse complement strand
GCATCACCATCTAATGCACTTGGGTCTATTCTGACAGTATATGGAACAATCCAATCAGAATTATATCCTCTTGAGAATGTTCCAGCACTTAATTTCTGAACAGGGTTGAATCCAGGATCAAACTTCAAAGGGTAATTTTCCAAAAGTTCAAACGAGACATCTCCACAATCTGGATTCTCTACACCCGAGACTTGGAATAGAATCTTAACATAATCCCCTAGAACTGCTGGATAGGGGTCTTGATTGATCATAGAAACTTCTAAACTACAATCTGCTAGGACAAAACTAGAACTAAGAACCAACAATGCAACCAGTACAAATAAACTCTTTTTCATATTATTAACTAATCTGGAGTATTTATAAATGTTTTCACGGCTCTTGAAAAAGGAAACAACAGATTTAAAAACACAAAAAAATGAAAGAAAGCATGGCAAAAAAATGCATCTATTGTATGACTCCTATAGAGGATAGCTCTGTAGTCGATATGTGTCGAGGATGTATGCATAAGGTTTGGGGACCAAAAATGTCCGCAGCGATTATTTCTTCTATGGAAACAGAGAAGGAAAAAGGGAATTTAGAATTGGGAAGAGTTAGCGAAACTTGCAAATCCAACGATTTGAAAAGAACCTCTTCAACAGATTTGATTGAAAATACCAATTGAAAACCTTTTTAAATCAACTTTATCTTGGTTTAACTACTAACATGGCAAAGAAAAGATGTAAAAATATAAGAGAAAAAGGAAAGATTAAGTTTAGTGAATACTTTAAAAAAATTGAAAACGGACAAAAAGTTGGAGTTGTCGAAGAGAAAAGTGTTTCACATAATTTTCCTGCAAGAATCATAGGGATGACTGGAAATATTGTTGAAAGCAGAGGAACAAATAAAATAGTGGAATTAATGGATGGAAATAAGAAGAAAAGGTTTATAATACATCCAATTCACTTGAAAATATTAAAATGATAAAAGGAAGAGTACCAATAACATTACCTGAAGTTGTAGAGCTAGTCGGAGACGGAGAAAAAGCTGAAAAAATAAAGAAGTTTGCTAAGGAATTTACAAAAATGAAGGCTGAAAAGGCAAGGGAATTAAAAGAAAAATTAAGATCTCTAAACATTTTAAAACTTAACGAAGAACACATTGTCAATATTGTAAATTTTATGCCAAGAGATGCACAGGATGTAATGAAGGTTTTAGAAGGAGTATCTTTAGATCAAGAAGAAATAACTAAGGTTTTGGAGGCCCTAAAAGATTAAATGGAAAAAGAAGAATATGCATTGGTTCTAGATTTTCTTCCTTACGGATACCCTCTGGAGAATTTCAGAAACCCGGTTTTACAGGCTGTTGGAAAGAAAACATTAACAATTTTGCATCTTGCACCTCGAAAAGGAATCACATTTGAACCTAAGGAAGAGGTTTATATCGGAGAAGGAAAGAGAGATAAGATTCAATTTATAAAAGGAAGACTACATAGAGAAAAGTTGACAGAATCTGCAAAAAATGTCCTTTCAGAAGTAATTCAGAAGTATGTTTCTGAAAATGAGGCTAAATTTGTTGAGTTTTTCAACACAGCTAGTGCAATAAATACACGGTTACATCAATTTGAACTTTTACCTGGATGTGGAAATAAACATAGTCAGGCGATTGTAGAAGAAAGAGAAAATGGACCTTTTTTATCCTTTGAAGATATCAAAAAAAGAGTAACAAATTTACCAGACCCACAAAAAATAATAGAAAAGAGATTGTTCGAAGAAATAACTGAAATGCAGAGGCATAATTTATTCCTAAAATGAGACCACAAGAAAAAGACCAGCATGAGAATGTGAGAATAGTTAGAATCTCCTCAAAAGATATATTTGGGAATAAAAATGTTTATCCTGGATTGACTGAAATCAAAGGAGTCTCTTGGGCTTTTTCAAATGCAATTTGTATAAATCTTGGATTGAACAAACACAAAAAAATTG
Source organism: Candidatus Woesearchaeota archaeon (assembly GCA_964549155.1). Lineage (GTDB taxonomy): Archaea > Nanobdellota > Nanobdellia > Pacearchaeales > GW2011-AR1 > CAKZRD01. Next base: position 31,097 of record CAZJUG010000003.1, on the reverse strand, counting down.
ATGAATTGACTCCAGAAGAAATTGAAACTATTGAGGAGTTTATTTCAAATCCCCAAAATGTAAAGAGCTTTTTAAAAAATAGACGAAAGGATATTGAAAGTGGAGAAGATAAACACTTTATCGGTGCCGATTTAGATTTACATAGAGAATTTGATATAAAAGCTATGAAAAAAATGAAATCTTACAAGGGAATTAGGCATACATTAGGGCAACCAGTAAGAGGACAAAGAACAAAATCACATTTCAGAAAGAATAAATCAAAGAGTGGAGGAATAAAGAAAAAAGCATAATGGGAGATATAAAAAGAAAACAAGGCAAATTTAGAAGACCTAAGAAGATGTTTGATAAGGCGAGAATTGAGGAAGAAAATAAGATTGTATTTGAGTATGGATTAAAGAACAAGAAAGAGATTTGGAAGGCTAAGTCTGAAGTTTCCAAAATAAGACGAAGAGCAAAATCACTTATTCCAAAAAGTGATGAAGAAAGGAAAGCTTTCTTTGAAAAACTTAACTCAAAGGGATTGGGAGTAAAGAACACTGCAGATGCACTTGCATTAACAGAAAGAGATATTCTAAGCAGGAGATTACAAACCATTGTGTTCAAAAAGAAACTTGCTAAGAGTCCAAAGGAAGCAAGACAATTGATAGTTCATAAGAAAATTGCTGTAGAAGGAAAGGCTGTAAATATACCTTCTTTTTCAGTAGATTCCTCAAAGGAAAAAGAAGTAACAATACTAAATAGGGAGAATAAGAAATATGATTAAGAGTGACGGCAAACATGTAGGAATTATCTATATCTATACAAGTTTTAATAATACAATTGCTCAAGTTACAGACTTAGCAGGGAATACAATTGCTAGGGTTTCTGGAGGACAGGTTACAAAGCATAACAGACTAAAAGCAAATCCTACAATCGGAATGTTCATGGCAAAGAAATTAAAGGAAATGATAAAAGATTATGAAATAGATTCACTTTATGTAAGAATAAAAGGACAAACTGGAAGTACTGGACCTGGTCCTGGAGCAAATGCAATTGTGAGGACACTAACAAAGGAAGGATTTAAGGTATTAAGTATCGCAGAAATAACCTCTATTCCTAGGGGCGGTCCTAAGAAGAAGGGTGGAAGAAGGGGAAGAAGAGTATAAGTTTAAATAACAAGGTTAAATAATAAAACAATGGAAAAAGTTTTCAAAAGCAAAGAGAAAGAAGTCTTGGTTTCAGACATAAATGTAAGCCTGGCTAATGCCCTTAGAAGAACAATGAACGAAGTAAGCACATTGGCTATAAAAGAAGTCGACATATATAGAAATGACTCTTCTTTTTCAGATGAAATTTTGGCACATAGAATTGGTTTAGTTCCATTGGAGAATGAGAAATTAAAGGAAGGAGATGTAATCGAATTAAAATTGAAGGTTGAGAGTGGAGAAGAAGGTTTTGAGGTATTATCTGGTGCTCTTGGAGAAAATGTTTGTGTTGAGGAATTACCTCTTGTTAGATTAAATAAAGGGCAAGGAGTAGAACTCGTAGCTCGGGCTTCTTTAGGAAAAGGGACAGAACATGCAAGACATTTACCGGGGTTAATCTATTATTATCATCTTAATAAAATCTTGATTAAGCCAGAAGGAAAGAAACATTCTGAGCCTGCTGAGAATCACCCAGAAGTTTTTGAATTTAATGGAGAGCTAAAGGTAAAGAATGAGTGGGCTTGTAATTTTGATTCTGAAGATTTAGATGTTCCTGGAATTGAAATATCTCCAACTGAAAAATTAGTTTATATCATAGAAAGTTGGGGTGGAATGAGTTGTCATGAAATTATCTCTGAAAGTGCAAAAGTTCTTAACAAAAATTTAGAAGAAGTTAAGAAAGCTTTGAAATAATTTTTGATTTAGAATCTATCTCTCAGAAAGGCATAAATTAAAGTTGTTTATTAAATTATAGCTATTTGCCCATTTTGCATAAGCACACCAACCTTTAAAACTCTCAAGGAGTTCTTCAAGGTTGAATTTATCTCTCTGATATAGGTTGATTTTGATTAAGATATTGCTTATATTTCGTTTTCTCAACAATCGGTGAAAATAGAAATTCCTGAACCCGACAAAATCAACACCCTCGGATAGAAGGATAATTCTTGACTTTTGAGGATGCAATTCTAATCTCAGTTTTTCCCTCAAAAATTCAACAATCTGAGCTTTCCAAATTCCCAGTTGCCTTTTAGAATTATGTAAAACAACAAAATCATCAACATACCTTATATAGTACCTTGCTATTAGTTGATGTTTGAAAAAATAATCCAATTCATTTAGATAAATATTAGCAAAAAATTGTGAAGTCAAATTACCTAAGGGCATTCCTTTTCCATTTTTCCCACCATTACCAAGAATTATTTTTATTAGAGATAAAACATTTTTATCTGTTATCTTTCTTTCAATAAGTTTCAACAAAATGCTGTGATTGACCTCTTCAAAATAATGCTTTATGTCTGCCTTAAAACAAAATGCTCCCGAGTTTAAATTATTTGTGACCTTTCTCTTGAACTTATCAAACCTTTTTAGGGCAAACAGATTTCCTTTCCCTATTTGATTTGCACAGGAGTCATAAATAAAAGATTTTTCAAAAATTGGTTGAATTACATTTATCAAAGCATGATGTATAACCCTATCACGAAAATCGGATTTGGAAATCTTTCTTGTCTTTGGGTCACGAAGAATGAATGTCTTGAGGGGTTTTGGTTCATAGGTTAAAGTCATTAACTCAAATTGAAGTTGTTGTAGATTTTTTAACAAGTTTTCTTCAAATTCCAAGATATAATATCTGTTTGTCTTGCCTTTCCTTGCTTTTCTCCAAGCAAGAACCAAATTTTCCCATTTGTAAACTTTATAGTAAATGTTGTTTTCCATATAAAAGCTAACAGAGATTAGACCATTTGACCGTAGACGTACGAACCAGCAAGGCCGTCGCCACCAGCAAACCAGTCGCCATCCCCGTCGAGAACCGCCCTGAACAACTTTTAGCCAATTTATCCATTCACAAAGTTATCTTTGCTCACCAAAACCCCTCGCGAGGAATTTTTGTATTTTATAGCTTAAAATCAATTAAAATATGCGCTAATAAATTGGCATGTGGCCTAACCTCTCAGTTAGGAATCTTACTAAAAGAAAGAGATTTAAAAATCTTTAGTTAAAATTTCTTACTAAATTCAGAATCAAGTCTAGATATTAAATCTGATTGGACTCCGATTTTTTTCGGCGCAACGCCTTCGGCGTTATAACAAACCACCCGACCGTAGACGTACGAACCAGCAAGGCCGTCGCCACCAGCAAACCAGTCGCCATCCCCGTCGAGAACCGCCCTGAACAACCCATTCTTGCCGACATAATTACCAAAAGGAAAATCCGAAGCTAGAACTAAATCATCTTGTTTTGCTCCATTCCTTAATTTGAATAATAAGCCTGATTTATTATCTGCAACAAGTTCTAGTTGAGAAAAGTGAGGAACTACGATGCCCTTGTTATCTATTCCATTTTGTTTGTAGTTGTTCAATAAAAATCGAGCTTGAGTAGGGTTTGTATCTGGTTTTCCATTGACTTGAACTCCAAAATCAATATAAACCTTACCAAAAGGATTTTTATTCTCTTTTAGTTTATATAAATCTAGAAGTTGTTTTCCGTTTATTAGATTAACTTCTGGACAAAATTGAGACATTGCAGTTAACATATATAGAGAAGAACCAAGAAGGTCTCCTTCAGCATTTCTTCCTTGAAAATGATATAATAATTTTGCAGTTTGTTCAATCCAACTATCTCCTAAGCTTTGATGGTCTCTTAAGAATTTTGCAACGCCTTCTCTGTACTGGGGAATAACTTCATCAACTTTTACAGTTCTTGCTGTTCCGAGTTGTTTCTCGACTCGCTGAATATGTTTAACTTCCATAATTTTTATAGAAAATGAGAGTTTATAAATCTTTCTATAGTGTTGTAACTTAAGAGTTATACAAAATCTACTAAATGGGGAAAGGAGCTCAGAAAATAGGAAATTTTCTGATTCCTCGGTTCTCTCTTAATCGAACCTGCGGAGAATCGAACCGAGTTGCAAATGAGTTTGCAAAGTGTCCTCAGAGCATATCTCCTTAGTAGATATGCCATATGGGGAAAGGAGGACTCGAAGCTTTCACACTCGCAAGAGTTGAAAGGACAGAAAACTCTATGTTTTCTGTATCTGAGCTTAACCTCCTTAAGCGAAGGGTGAGAGTTCAAAAAACATGGGGAAAGGAGGACTCGAACCCCCGTAGGCATAAGCCACTAGGACCTTAACCTAGCCCGTTTGACCACTCCGGCATTTCCCCATAAGAATATACAATCTGTTCAACTTAAAAAGCTTTTGTGAGTAGCATGGGCATTTCCCCAGATAGTTTTCTTATAAGAAAAACAATTATCATCAAAACCTTTTGTTTCGTATTAGGTTTTGAGGAGACAGAAAAAATAAAACTATAATCTTCCAATAATTTTATTTTTTCTGTATAAATCTATCGGAGTGAGAAATTTACTTTTCATGAGGATTTCATAAACCAAATCTATCAAGAACTTCTTTTGAATTTCTCAGATAGTTCACAACAATTTTTTGTACGGATTCAACATCAACAATATTTCTTTTAGCAAGTTCATTAAGTAACTTTGTTCTATTTTCAAACTCTATCAACAAATTCTCAAAACTAATTCCGCTTCTTTTTTCTATCTTTTTAAAGACAGTCATATCTTTTTTAAAATAAAACTTATCCTTTGATGGATCCCAGATTAATGGGATATTACTCCTAGCAGTTCCATCTGGATTAACATTAACTACTTCAACAATTTCCTTCAACTTTCTTGTTTCTTTGGTTCCAATTCTCGCATGGGTCATTATTACTATTGCATCTAACTCATTTACCAATGAAGGACTCAACTCTATTGGGGGAGTTTCTAACCTTCTTATAACTGCTTCCAGAGAATCTGCATGAATCGTTCCCAATGACGAATGTCCGGAGGCCATTCCCTGAAATAAAACGGAGGCTTCCTTTCCCCTAACTTCTCCAACTATTACATAATCTGGAATCTGTCTGAATGATGCCTTCAAAAGTGAAAACATATCAACTTCTCCAACACCTGATGAAACTCCGCCCCTCACAACAGATGGGAGCCAGTTATCTCTAGGTAAATTCAATTCCCTTGTATCTTCTATAGAAACTACTCTTGCTTCTGGGGGAATAAAGAATGCAACAGCATTTAGAAGTGTTGTCTTTCCAGAACCTGTTCCTCCAGCAACTAATACATTAAGTTTGTATTGCATCAAAATCCAAAGGTATGCGAGCATTTCTGGACTCACACTACCCATTTTAATTAAATTTATTGGAGTCCATGGAATCTTGGTAAATTTTCTTATAGTAAATGTTGGGCCTTTAGAAGAAATATCTTTTGTATAAGTCGCATTCACTCTTGAACCATCCGGCAAACTACCATCCAATATTGGCTCGGCATAAGAAACATATCTCTCACATTTCTGAGCCATCTTTTCTACAAAATTTGCTAACTTTTCTATATCATCAAAAATTAAACTTGTCTTCAAATTTCTGAAAACCCTATGAACAATATAAACAGGTTGATTCAAACCATTACACTCTATATCTTCAATAAAATAATCGTGCATTAAGGGTTCAATTTCATTCAGTCCTATAAAGTCTCTATAAACATAATAAAAAATCTTATTTAAGGAAGATTCAACTATTGGAATATTCAAATCTTTCATAGATCTCTTCATCAAATTCATTAAATTATCTTGACTATCTCTTTCTATATTATCGGCAAAGTTTATCATTTCTCTTATGCTTTTTTCAAGTCGAATCAAAATTGCTTTTTCTTCTTCAGTTAGTTTTGGCTCTTCCAACTCATAACTCACTTCCTGTTTTTTTTCATCCCAGAATATATGTGCATAAGAAAATGGCGGAAGAAGTCCATATCTTACATTTATCTTCGTCTTATCTTCAATAGGGTGAATCTGTGGTGTTTTTGGATTTGTATTTATAATCATCCCCTTACCTCAATATTAATTTTCCCATTACCTTTATTCATAAGTAAAAGATTATAGGGTGTGGGGGATTCTTCAATTTCAAAACTTTTTTCTTCATTGGAAACACTGATATTATATGAGTTGGAGTAATCTAGAACAACAAAAACATTATACGGATTTGCAGTTTCAGTCAATACCTTTATCTTACCAAACTCTATCCAACTCCCCGATTGACTGTATTGGTATTTAGATTCAATTTCCCATGTAATTTTATCTGCGGAACTATTTATCGTTATTCTCCCCCTAGATAACTTCAATCCAAGTGTTCTTTGATTTCCAGGGGAATCTTGAATTTCAATAATCTTTCCATTAATTTGGTTGAAAGATTCAATAGTTTGTTCTATTATCATTCTGTCTCTTATCTCATCTATCTTCGGTTTTGCAACAGCCAATAGAATACCAATTATAGAAATCCCCATTAAAGTATACACTACTGTTTCAACCCATATCTGGGCTATTTTTCTTTCCATCTTTTTTGTTATAAATTAAATAAAAAAATAAAAAAATTTTATTTAGCTACACGGAACTAATACTATCGGGCTTGTTGAAGCATCGCATTGTTTAGCACTATTTCCCATTTTCACTACAGGTGCAAGAGTTATAGACTTTGCATTGTTTGAAATACCTCCAATTTTGAAGGTTCTAACTCCTCCAAGTGAAAGTAGACCAACATCTGTAGCTCCGATTTCCGTAGGTTCCGAATTACCTTCTGAGTCCATTACCTGTATTATTAGTTTATCTAAAATAACACTAGCATCTGAACCTTTTCTAACTTGAACAGAAATATTAGAACAGGAATTAGTTCCATCCTCACAAACACTAATATTCTGATTAAAACAAGTTCCTTGTGTTTCAATAGAAACATCACTTAATGCATTTAAACAAGCAGTTCCACCCTGTAAGCTATTCCTAACCATAGGAACAACAATCGCTCCAATAATACCTACTGCTGCAACTGCAATCATTATTATCAGAACAGTTGAAACAATATCGCTTATTGCTTTCTTTGTTTTCATTTCATTACCCCCTTTCATTCTATAGATTTATAACTTTTCCACTATTTAAACATGTTGTAACTTTATTTTCACTCTTCCCCTTTACATTTCCAACCAATTGAGGATAGACAATTAATTTATCTGCTCCCGTTTCTAAGGGAACTTTTATTTCAGAACTAGTCCCTAGTGGAGCAATGCTAACATTAAATACTGCAGGAGTTGATGAACCTCCTCCTTCTTGCCTAACTTCAACAGAACTAATATAAATAGAACCTTGGTTTATGATTGTTAAACCAACCCAATCGCCTGCCTTATTAGAATCAACACTTATAGAAACACTTTTACAAACTTCATCAATTGGTTTTCCTTTTTTTTCTATTTGTTCTGATATCCATCCTCTTGCCCAAAGAAAAACAATCATTGCAAGAACCATTGCAAGTGCAATTAAAAGCACAGTTGCGACAACAGGGGATAATCCTCTTTTTTCTTTCAATGCCATTCTTTTCTATATAATTATGTCTTTATAAAACTTTCTTGTTTTCGTACAAACATATTTAAATATTACAATCTAATAATATGTATGGCTCATCAATGTGTTCATTGTGGAAGAATCCTTAAGGAGGCAAACAAGGAAATCTTGGAAGGGTGTTCTAATTGTGGGGGGAAGTTTTTCTTTTTCATAAGAGATGAAAATTTAGAAGCAAGGAAGAATCAAGAAAAATTAAACCTAAAGGAATTTACAAAACAAGAAAAGGTCAGCATAGAAAAAGATGTTAGAGAAATATTAAAAATTGAAGATGACTTTTCTCCAGTGGTTTTAGATGTAGAATCGATACAGATATTAGGTCCTGGAAAATTTGAGATTGATATAGTCTCTCTAATGAATCGGAAACCAGTAGTTATAAAATTAGAAGAAGGTAAATATATAATTGATCTCAATCCTATAAAATCTAAAAAAGACTAGTTAGTAAAAAATAATATTATTCCAACATCTAGAGTTTCCGAAATCATCCTCACATCTTATTGAATATCTTCTAGCTTTTACTAAACTTGTTGCGAACTCCATTCTTCCATTAGAATTAGACATTAAACTTCCATTCTGGACCAGGGCTGAACATTCCTTATCAATTATACTCTTACAAGATGCAGGTTCGTTCAAAATCAATTTCAAGCTTCCTCGATTATTATAAATCCTAGTCATTTCTGGAGGACTTTTATCAACGATTATCTTTAGACTAGAATTTGCATTGGCAGTATTTCCTACGATATCTTCACATAAAATATCCATAATATAATCTCCTCCTTCTGTAGCTGTCAATGTAGTCTCATGATTTGAAGAATTAGTACTATCAAAAAATTTCCAACCAGTTCTTAACTCTCCAATTTGCAATCTAAACTTACAGACTGCTTTTCCTCTCTCCGCTCCGTCAGTTGTCCTTACCGTGTAGGTGATATTCTTTACATCCCCTCCGACAACAAATTGTCCTGAAACAGGATAAACTTCCGAAATTTCAAGTGGGGAAGAAGGTCTCAGACGATATTCAAAGCTTTTATCATTTACATTTCTACTATAGTAAGGGTCGTCTTTTCCTTCTAGCCAAGGCTGATCATTACATCTTATATAAAATGTAGTAGACTCTCCTATTTCTGTCGTGATATTTGTCAAGATTCCAGAACACCAATAACCATTTTTCATTCCTTCTGTAGAATACAAATCATCACAAATAAAATATTTTTCATTAGATTGAGTTCCATCTTCTAGTGTTTCCAATCCCATTAAATCGTACTCAACATCTTGAAAGTCCCATCTACATTCTGCAGGTTCATTTATACTAAACTGAATCTTTTGAGTCGTAGTCCCAGATTTTATCAAACTTTCTGAAACAGGAGAGAAATTAGAAACTATTGGGGGAAGTTCATCAGGACTATCCATTACAACTAATTCAATTTTGTATGGATCTGTATTCACATTTCCTCTTGCATCTTCACATTGGACTAAAAGATTAAACTTTCCATCTCTTGTTATAGCTGGAGTTTCAGGAATATCCAAATCATAGGGCATTCTTCCAGGAACTGTCAGAATAACTTCATGTTTCCTATTAAACTCTCCATCTGTTTCATAACTTTTGTCTTCCCCTTCTATCCTAAAGGTACAATAAGAATCTTCATCGTCCGTGTAAAGTGTTATTAAGACACCTTCTCTCGGAGGAATTTCTATTTCAGGACTTCTCGCATGAAGAATTTCATGTCTTATTCCTGGAGGCGATGAGTCCGAAGATGAAACACAAACTCCTGTATTTATTCCATTAGGTTCTGTATACTCACAATTCTTACCAAGTGCTTGACATCTATATTCCGAACAAGGCAATCCATCTTCCCCACATGCCGAACAATCTCCAGAGCCTGGTGCTCCCCACGAGTTTGATTTG
>CAZJUG010000003.1:8793-21474 GCA_964549155.1 Candidatus Woesearchaeota archaeon | reverse complement strand
ATTGAAAGATTTAAATCTTTAACTAATGGAGACTCTCTCAGTTCAAATGGTATGTGTTGAACAAGAACAGACCAATAACAAAACGGATGAGAATTACAACTTCCTTCATCGGTAATTGCAAAACATTCATCTGCTGGATTTGCTACACATTCAGCCCCCCCAATCTCTCTCCAACCATCGCTTCCAGATGAATTTTGAGTTTCATTAGAATCATTTTGAGTAGAGCCATTAGTTTGGCCAATACTTCCTGGAACACAAACTTCTCCTCGGTAATCTGCACAAGGTTCTGTTACAACTTCTCCTTCCATACAAACTTGTCTAAAGAATCTAGTCCCAACATGGTCCATCATTCCAGGAACACCTTCTTTTCCAGATGGGCTAACAAATCCCCAACCAAATATCTCTGCAGTTAAAATATTTCCATCCAATCCAATACACCAACTTTCTCCATTAAGTCTAGAATTTCCTTCCTTATCAACACAATTTAAATCACTACAATATGCCTCTGTAGATGTTTTTTGTTTACACATAAATCCTTCTTCGTAAATACATTTCTGAACTAAAATATCTCTATTATCACAACTATCTACATGATAGATATTTCCATCTTCAAAACATTTTGTTTTGCTAGTCTTCTTGCAATCTGTTCCTAATGAGGGGTCGCTACACAATTTTTCTGGATAAAAAGTTCCGTAACAACTTTTTTCTTCTATAAATTTACAATCCTTATCAGGACCATCTTCTACAATACAAGCTCCAAGGGTTTTATTTTTCGATAGGGAGGAACATTGAGCTTCGCTCATCACAGACCAATTAACTCCAAAACCTTTTGATTGAGATTCAATTTCACAAGTTCTTGATGTTGTATACTTAGTCTTCAAACCTAAGATACAGCAACCTTCATTACATTCAGGAATTGAACAAGAAGAATCTCCAGACCAATCTCCTTCACATGAGTTTTTTGGGATACTCTTTGAGCAAAAACCTGTCTCTGGATTAAAGCAACAGCCATTAGACGAGACAAAAACTAAATTAAATAAGAATAATATTCCCAAGAACATAAAAAACTCTTTTTTCATCATGGACTCCTATCGCAGTTTTTAACTGCAAACATCATTTTATTTCCATAATCATCCCAAATTGTATAAACTTTTTCAGACCTACTAGTGGGGTCTTCATACTTAATAAAATAATCTCTATTGTTCTTCATTAATGAAATAGTATCTGCAGTACAAGATTCATCTGGACAATTACAAGAAACTTCTTGATTTACTATTTCATTTGAAAGACTAATGAAATCCCATAATGGAGAACTAATTGAAACATCAAATTTACTATACTTGGCAGGTTCTTCTCCTTCTAATGAAATAACTAACTCTTTCTTTGTTTTTATTAGAATCCTCCCAGGTAATATTTCTATATCTAACTGAGTCTCTCCCATATTTAGACTATGCTTCTTATTATTATCCTTAAATTTAATAAAACATTGTTCAATATCGTCTGCTATTTTATCCTTTAATTCCGTTTCAATTCTAGTTTTACTCTGAGCATCATTCCTTGTACAAATTGATCTCTTAGAAGAAGTGTAACAATGATAAGAGACCTCTTTTCCAGAATATATAAGAAAACTTTCAGGATTGAAATAAAATCCTTTTTCAAAGTATTCTGGAAGAACTTTTTCCAAACTTTCAGCAATACAAGGCTTTATTTCTTGGAAGGGGTCTCTGACGGAAGATTTAAACATTTCCGGCTCAGGCAAAATTAAAAACATTGCAATTATCCCTATAACTATTAACACCCCAAATATCACAAAAAGTGTTAGTTGCCCCCTTTTTTTCAAACCCCTATTAAACATGAAAACCGAAGGAATCCACTATTTATAAAGTTTAGCCGAAGATTTAAAAATAACGATTAAGTCACATTACTATGTCCAAACTACAAAATGTTCTAAACGAGGTCTCAAAGAAAATATCTCTCACTCCAAAAGAGGAGAATTTCATAAAAAAAAGAGCGAATCAGATAATTGTTCAAATAAAAAAGAATTTGAAAAATGAAAAAATTTTAATCGGAGGGAGTCTTGCAAAAGGGACTTTAATAAGGAAAGAAGAGCAAGATGTAGATATTTTTGTGATTTTTAATGATGAAGAATCTACGAAGAAATTAGAAAAGATACTAATCAAGTCAAATTTAGACATAAAAAAAATTCATGGCTCAAGAGATTATTTTCAATTAAGAGAAGAAGGAATAATTTTTGAGTTTATTCCAATAGTTAAAATAACATCAAATATCCCGAATAGAAATGTAACCGATTTCTCCCCATTACATGTTAACTATATAAAAAATAAATCAAATAAAAAAACATTAGAAGAAATAAAACTGACTAAGGCTTTTTGTAAGGCTCAGAATGTATATGGGGCTGAAAGTTATATACAGGGATTCTCTGGTTATGCAATAGAACTAATTCTTTGTTACTATAAAACTTTCACAAACTTCCTAAAAAAAATTCAAAAAGAAACTTTCTTAGACCCTGAAAAAAAATTCAAAAATCAAAAGGAAGCATTTAGAGAAATAAATCAAAGTAAACTTTTCTCTCCACTCGTCCTAATAGACCCAACAAATAAATACAGAAATGTTTGTGCAGGACTGAACAAGGAGAGTTTGGAAAAACTCAAGATTTCGGCTAAACAGTTTTTAAAGAACCCTTCTAAAGATTTTTTTGAAATAGAAGAATTCAGTGAAGAAGAATTTTTTGAAAAAGCAAGGGAAAAAAAATTGAAGGTTATCAAGTTAGAATTAGAAATCAATAGAGATAATAAGGATATTGCAGGTACAAAGATGAAGAAATTCTTTAATTTTTTAATTAGAGGATTAAATCTAAAAGAGCAAGAAGTAGTATACTCAGAATTTGTATACTCCCAAGGTAAAAAATCCAGGGGTTATCTAGCGATAAGAGAAAAGGAAACTATCCTGATTAAAGGACCTGAAAAGAAGATGACTAGTGCATTAGAGAGATTTAAAAAAGTGAGAAAAGAAATATTTTTCTCAAAAGGATTTTCATATTCGCGGGAAAAATTCAAATTAGATGAGTTCATTAAAAAAGCTGGAAGAGTTTCAAAAGAGATGGAAGTTAATTTTTCTTATAGTTTTATTTAAATACCCCAAGTAACTTTTGCTTTTCTTTTTATCGCTGAAATTTCTTGCAATACCTTCTTTTCATCAGTTGTTAATAAATCCTTATTATCCTTAAATTTTCTAAACTGAAATTCACTCAAGTTAGAATAAAGGTTTTCTCCGACCTTCAATTGTCTTTCAAAATTAACTCCCGGTATTGAAACTGCAACTTCTTTTCCTTTTTCTGCTTTTTCTATACTATTTTTTTCATGTTGTATTGCTTTTATTCTCCCAATTTTTTCATCAGAAACATTTATCATTTCAATATCCCTAACAAGATTTCCTTCTTCAACTTTAACTCCGAAAACAGCCGGACTAGAATTTCTAAAAACAAAATCTAACAGATGGATTTTAGTCAGAGACGGAAGCTCCTTAAGTTTTTTCCTTTCTTCCTCCTTCCTTTTGTTCTCTCTGTATTTTTCAACTTCTTCCACAAGTTTGTAAACTACTTCTTCACACAAAATCTTTGTTTCCCCTATTTCCTCTTTTGTGAACTCTTCTCCTTCTTCAACATTAAATCCTACAATTACTCTATTTTCATCTTCAAGTGTGGATGCAAAAATCAAATCTTTTTTTGTTATTGGTCCAATTTCCGCTCTTACAACTCCTATATGTGCCTGTTTAAGTAAAACTAGCAATGCTTCCAAACTACCTAAAGAATCTGCTTTAGCGACTATTCCATTCTCATCAACTCGGATTTCATCAGAAATTTCTTCATCAAATTCTTTTTTCAATTCTTCAAAATTATCTTTTATAACACTGAAGGGCATTCCTGCCGAAACTTCTTCCTTAAGATTAACCTGCATTCTTATTCCTGTCGCTGCAGTGACCTCGTCAACAGAGACAAATCCTCTGTTAAGGGGCAATGCTTCCTGTATTCCTCTAATTTTCGCAGTCTTTATCCCAGAAAAGGAAGCAATAGCAATCTCATCTCCTACCTTTATCTGACCATCATAAATTATACATTCCAAATAATTGAATGCTTTTTCTTTTTTCAGTTCTAATAATATTCCCTTACCAATCTCTCCAAGTTTCAATCTTTCCTTCAGGAATTTTTGGGAAAGAGCACACAATATCGCCAAAAGTTCTTCAATTCCCTCTCCAGTCTTTGCCGAGCAAGGAACAATGGCTACATTTTTTGTAAAGTCTGTTATTTTCATATAAAGGTCAGGGTCAATATTATGAGACTGCAATGCTCCAACAAGTGTAAAAAATTTTTCATCAAAATCTTGTTTTACATTTAATCCTTGTCTATTCAACGAATCAAGAACCAGTTTTGTTTCTGCACTTTTCCAACCCGAGACATTATCAATCTTATTTAATGCAATAACAAATGGGGTTTTATTCATTTTCAGAATGTTTAATACCTCCGCAGTTTGGGGTTTTATCCCTTCATTTATGTCTATAACCAAAACAGCTAAATCTGCAAGTGCTCCCCCTCTTTTTCTCAAGTTAGTAAATGCTGCATGTCCTGGAGTATCAATAAATAAGAATCCTGGAATCTCTAGGGGAATTTTAAACTTATTCAGAAGGTTTCCAGATCTTTCTATAATTTTTTCCTTAGGAAGTGTTGTGAAGGAAATTTTTTGAGTAATTCCTCCAGCTTCTCCTGTTTGAATAGAGGTTCCTCTAAGCTTGTCAAGTATTGAAGTCTTTCCATGGTCTACATGACCGCAGACCGTCACTATAGCCGAGCGGAGATTATTATTGATTACCATGAATAATTAATTAAAATAGCAGTTAAAAGCTTTTGCTTAAGCAAAAGCTTTTTTGAATCTAAAGAGGCATACAAAAATCCAAAAAAAGAGCAGAAATAAGACTCACTTAGAATAAATCACTTTCTCATTTATCTTCTGTATAGCAGGAGAAGCTAAATCGTATGCTTTTGACATCCCATCAACTGAAGAAAGAAAAACCTCAACATTTTCTACATTATCTTTCCATTCATATTTTAATTTTCTGATAAATCTTTCATAATCTTTTATGTCTTCATGTATGGAGATAATCAGGTCTGTCTTGCTACCCATACCCTCCCCTTTGACGAATAATATCACTTCTGGTAGAGACTTAATAAATTTAATAATGTTTTCAAGCTCGGTAGTTTTTGAATAATCTTTCCACCTATAAAGTATTACTGCTTGAAGATGAAGATTTAATTTTTCAAAATCAATAATAGGCATATATCTTTTTATTATCCCTTCTTTTTCAAGTCTCTCCCTAATCTTGAAGATAGTTGGTCTTGAGGTCTTAAGCCTTCTTGCTATTTCTTGGTCAGAGGTTCTACAATCTTTTAGTAATTCAGTTAATACTTGTTTCTCCCTTGAAGTTAGATTTGCCATTATTATTAGAGATACTTTATGTTTATAAAATTATCTAATATCTTTTAAAAAGTATCTAATTTAAACAAAATAGGGAAAAAAGATATATAAAAGGTAAAGTATTATAAAAAATGAATAAAATTTAAGGAGGCAAAAAAAATAAAAAATCAATATATAAGTTCAGCAAAGGATTTTCATTTGAGACTCCTTCGCTATAAATGCCAAGGAACAGCTCAATGATTCCTTTGCTTTTTACATTGATTTAATCTCAATAAACCAAGATGAAAATTAAACCATTAGGGGAAAGAGTATTAATAAAAACTGAAAAAAATAAGGAAGAAAAAACAAAGTCAGGGATTTATTTGCCTAAATCAGAAGAGGATAAGAAGCAGGGAATTATAGAAGAAGTAGGGGTAAGTAAAGATGGCAAAGGTTTACCAATAAATAAAGGAGACAAAGTTTTATATTCGGGTTATAGTCATGAGGAAATTGAAATTGATAATGAGAAATATGTTATAGTTGAATTTAAAGATATAATCGCTAAATTGGAGGATTAAAATGGCAGATACAAAACAAATTATCTACGGAGAAAATGCAAGGCAATCTTTGATAAAGGGAATTGATAAAGTTGCAAACACGGTTAAAGTAACCTTGGGTCCAAAAGGTAGAACGGTTATTCTTGACAGACATTCTCCGTTAGTTTCTAATGATGGGGTTACAATAGCAAAAGAGATAGAGCTAAAAGATAAATTTGAAAATATGGGTGCTAAGCTAATAAGAGAAATCTCATCAAAAACTCAAGATGATGCAGGAGATGGAACAACTACTGCAATAGTGTTAGGGCAGTCAATTATAAAAGAAGGGATGAAAAATATAACCTCTGGAAGCAATCCCATTGAAATTAAGAAAGGAATTGATAAGGCAGTTTTAAAAGTCATAGAATATATTAAAGAAGAGAGTGTTAAAGTGAATGATAAGAGAATGATTTCTCAAGTTGCTTCAATTTCAGCGAATAATGATGAAACCATTGGGAATCTAATAGCAGAAGCAATGGAAAAGGTTGGAAATGATGGGGTAATAACAGTTGAGGATGGCAAGAGCATGGAGACTAATTTAGAAGTTGTAGAAGGAATGCAATTTGATAAGGGATTTGTTTCTCCATATATGGTAACTAATCAGGAAAGAATGGTTTGTGAATTAGAAGAGCCATACATTTTAATTACAAATAAGAAAATATCTTCAATGAAACAATTAATACCTACTTTAGAAAAAGTTGCTCAAGAAGGAAAATCGCTGCTTATAATCGCTGAGGATGTTGAAGGCGAAGCATTGGCTGCTTTGATAATCAATATTCTCAAAGGAGCTTTAAAAGTATGTGCAGTTAAAACTCCTGGCTTTGGCGACGAACAAAAAGAGATTCTTGAAGATATAGCAATTTTAACAGGCGGACAAGTAATAACTGAAGATAAAGGCATGAAGCTTGAAGAGTTTAATGAAGACAATCTCGGAAGTGCAAGAAAAATAGTTATCACAAATGACAAAACAACAATTATTGAAGGAAAAGGAGATAAAAGAAACATAGAAAAAAGAAAAAAAACAATTGAGGCTCTGGTTAAAAATACAGATTCAGATTATAAGAAAGAGGAATTAAGAAAGAGATTAGCAAAATTAGGCAATGGTGTTGCGGTTATTAAAGTTGGGGCAACAACAGAAACAGAACTTGAAGAAAAGAAACTTAGAATAGACGATGCCTTAAATGCCACTAAAGCAGCTGTTGCCGAAGGAGTAGTAGTTGGTGGAGGAATAACTTTATTGAGAGCAAAAGAAGCTTTAGAAATAAAAGGTGTTGAAGATGAGTTTCATAATGATGAAAAAATAGGGTTGGCAATTGTAAAAAGAGTTATAGAAGAACCGATAAGACAAATAGCTAAAAACTCAGGAAAAGAAGAGTTAGAAGTTTTGGTTAAAGTTAAAGATAATAAAGAAAAGCATTATGGCTATAATGCTAAAACCAACAGATACGAAAATTTGTTTGATGCAGGAGTCATTGATCCGACAAAAGTAGTGAGAAATGCTCTTCAGAACGCAGCATCGATTGCAGGTTTAGTTTTGACAACAGAAGCCTTGGTTGCAGATTTTGAAGAGAAAAAAGATAAGATTTCGGAGGCAATCATAATATAAATGTAAGGAGGTGAAAATAAAAATGTTTGGCGATATATTTGATGAAATGAGAAGGCTTCAAAGAGAACTTGACAGAAGCTTTGGAAACTTTTGGGAAAGTGATAGTTATAAGGCTCTGCCAGATTACACTGGAAAAAAAGGGGCTTTATCACTTAGAAGTCCTTTAACAGACTTAGAAGAAACAGATAAAGAAGTAATTGCTAAGTTTGAAATGCCTGGCATTGACAAAAAAGACATTCAGCTTAATGTAACTCCTGACAAAATAGAAGTCAAAGTTGAAAAGAAACAAGAAGCTAAAGTTGAGAAAAAGGGCTTTTATAGAGAAGAAAGAAGTTACAGAGGATTTTATAGAGCAATGGTATTACCGTCAGAAGTTTTAGCTGAAAAAGCTAAAGCAAAATATAAAGATGGAATCCTTGAAGTAACAATGCCGAAAGTCGAGAGTAAGAAGAAAAATAAAATAGAAATTGAATAATTTTTATTTTTTGTTTTAATATTTTATAATCATATTACTATGGAAAAAGAAAAAATACAAAAATCAGAGAAAAAAGTAGAAGAATTAGCTGGAGAAATAAAGCAGGAAAGTGAAAAAATAATCAAAGAAGAAAAGAAAATTAAAAGCGAAACAAATGAATTGAGAGAAAAATTAGAAAAAGCAAATAAATTGGCAGAAGAAAGGCTGAATCAATTAAAATATCTTCAAGCTGACTTTGATAATTATAGAAAACAATTTGATAAAGAAAAAGAACAAATAATTAAATTAGCTAACGAAACTCTTGTTAAAGAGTTAATAGTAGTTTTAGATGACTTTGATGCAGCAATAAAAATATCAGCTGAAGGAGAAAATAGGAAAGGATTGCTAACACTCAAAAAAAAATTTTTTGATATATTAGTAAATCACGAATTAAAAGAAATTGAAGCATTAGGTAAAAGGTTTAATCCTGAATTTCACGAGGTATTATGCAAAGAGCTAAGCAAACATAATGAAGACGAAGTTATAGAGGAAATACAGAAAGGATATATACTAAAATCAAAAGTCATAAGAACCAGTAAAGTTAAGGTCTCAAAGAAAGAAGATAAAGATTTAAAAATAAATCAAACAAAAAAATAATATGGCAAAAGAAAAAATAATAGGAATTGATTTAGGAACAAGCAATAGTCAGACCGCGGTTGTTTTAGGTGGAAAACCAACAATAATTCCTTCAGCAGAAGGTGCAACTGTTGCAGGTAAAATGTTTCCTTCTATTGTAGCTTTTACAAAAGATGGGCAGTTATTAGTTGGAGAGCCTGCAAGAAGACAGGCTGTTTCAAATCCAGAAGGAACTGTAATAAAAGCAAAGAGAAAAATAGGAACTGATTTTAAATATAATATTCATGGAAAAGATTATACCCCTCAGCAAATTTCTGCTTATATTTTGCAGAAAATAAAGAGAGATGCAGAAGCATTTTTAGGAGAGGAGGTTAAAAAGGCAGTTATAACTGTTCCTGCCTATTTTAATGATAATCAAAGAACAGCAACAAAAGATGCTGGAAAAATTGCTGGATTGGATGTTGTAAGATTAGTTAATGAACCGACTGCTGCATCAATGGCTTATGGTTTAGATAAAGAAGGAGAGCATAAGATTCTTGTTTTTGATTTAGGTGGGGGGACATTAGATGTAACTATTATGGAATTTGGAGATGGAACTTTCACTGTTTTGTCAACATCAGGAGATACACAATTAGGCGGGACTGATATGGACGAAGCCCTTATCAAATGGGCTGTTGATGAATTTAAAAAACAAGAAGGAATTAATTTAGATGAAGATTCAACAGCAATGCAGAGGATTAGAGAAGCATGTGAAAAAGCAAAAATAGAATTATCAACAGTTTTAGAAACAGAGATTAATCTTCCTTATATTTCAGCTACAAGTAAAGGACCAAAACATCTTCTTTTGAAGCTAACAAGGGCAAAATTAGAGCAATTAATTGAGCCAATAATAAAAAGATGTATACACCCCGTTGAACAAGCACTTAAAGATGCTAATCTAAAGAAGGAAGATATTAAAAAAATAATTCTTGTTGGTGGACCTACAAGAATGCCAGTTATCCAAAAGTTTGTCGAAGAAAAACTCGGCAAAAAAGCTGAAAAAAGTATAGACCCTATGGAATGCGTTGCAATGGGTGCAGCAATTCAAGGAGCTATTTTAGCAGGAGATATTAAAGATATAGTTTTACTTGATGTTACGCCATTAACATTAGGAATTGAAACATTAGGGGAAGTAATGACTCCTTTAATTGAAAGAAATACCACAATTCCAACAAAGAAAAGTCAGATTTTTTCAACAGCAGCAGATTTCCAAAACGCAGTTACAATTCATGTTTTACAAGGCGAAAGACCTATGTCAAAAGACAATGTAAGTTTAGGAAACTTTAACTTAATGGGAATCCCTCCAGCTCCAAGAGGAGTTCCGCAGATAGAAGTAACATTTGATATTGATGCAAATGGAATATTAAATGTATCTGCAAAAGACTTGGGAACAGGAAAAGAACAGAAAATGCAGATTACAGCATCAACTAAGCTGTCTGATAAAGATATTCAAAAAATGATGAATGAGGCTAAAGAGCATGAAGAAGAAGATAAAAAGACAAGAGAAAAAATTGAAGCAAAGAATAGCTTAGACTCATTAATATACTCTTGCGAAAAAGTAATCTCAGAGTCAGGAGATAAATTAAGCAAGGAACAAAAAGAGAAAGTTGAATCAGCAATAAAAAGTGCAAAAGAAGTATTAAAGAAAGATAATCTTGAGGATATTAAAAAAGAAACTGAAACTCTTCAAAAAGCAATGCAAGAAGCTTCAACAAAACTTTATGAAGAAGCAGCTAAGAAATATGCTGAAGAGCATGCTAAGGAAAGCCACGAAGTTGGAAAAGACAAAACAAATAGAAATAAGAAGAAAAAGAGCAATGATGAAGCTATTGATGCAGAATATGAAGTTAAGGGATGAAAAATAATCTTTAAAAATTCAATCTTTCTTATTTTTAAGAGACAATGATATGGCAGAAAAAGATTATTATAAAATACTCGGAGTATCAAAAGAAGCATCTCAAGAAGAGATAAAAAAAGCATTTAGGCAATTAGCAAGAAAATACCATCCTGATGTTAATCAAGGGAATAAAGAAGCTGAAGAAAAATTCAAAGAAGTTAATGAAGCATTTCAGGTTTTAGGTAATTCTCAGAAGAAAGCTCAATATGACCAATACGGAAGCTCTGCATTCTCTGCTGAAGACCTCGCAGGTTTTAGAAGCCAGAGATTTAATTTCGATGATTTATTTTCTGATTATGGTTTTGGAGATATTTTCGATATTTTTAATCATGGCAGAAGAAGAGAATCTGAAAATTATGAAGAAGGGGCTGATTTAAGATATGATTTAGAAATCACATTAGAAGAGGCATTTACTGGAATAAAAAAGATAATAGAAATACCAATTCATGAAGTTTGTAAAAAATGCAATGGACTTGGAGCAGAGAAAAAATATCTTAAAGAATGTGATAAATGTCATGGAACAGGCGAAATAAGAATGGCAAGAAGACAAGGGTTTACTCAATTTGTTTCTGTCTCTCCTTGTGATAAATGTCGTGGTGCTGGAAAAATAGCAACTAAATATTGCGGAGTATGCAAAGGAAAAGGAGAATTGGAAAAAATTCAAAAAATTGAAGTTAAAATTCCAAAAGGAATTAATCACGGACAATATTTAAGAATTGAAGGCAAGGGAGAATTAGGAAGAAATGCTCCCTCTGGCGATTTATACATTGTTATCCATATTAAGAAGCATCCAATATTCAAAAGAGAAGAAGAGAATTTATTCTTAGACAAGAAAATAGATTTAACAACTGCAATTTTCGGAGGCAAAATAGAAATTCAGGGAATTGATAAAAAAATAAAATTAAAAGTACCTTCTGCAACTCAAAGCCACACACCATTTAGATTAGAAGGGCAGGGAATGCCCTTTGTAAACTCAAGAGACAGAGGAGATTTGTTTGTGAGAGTCATTGTTGATATTCCAAAATTCAGCAGCGATAAAGAAAAGCATTTCAAGAGGTTTTTTGAGTAACGCTTCTATTCTAATCATTGCAATCACCGCAATCACCATAATCCTTATAAAATCCAATATTCTTATTAATTTGGGTGAAACGAGAAAACGACTTAACAAGAATCTAGGGTGTTCCAGATGTCCGCTCACGACCGAGGTGTCCACATACCGTCACAATCGGTTGTCTGATTTCCATAAAAAACTAAGATAAATCTAGTTTTTAAATCATACCCCTAAGAAAACTTTATATAACCCTCAAATTATTTCAACCCATGATTGAAGAAATAAAAAGGGATGACTCTGAGGATTATTTGCACATTTTAAAGGCACTAAATGAGATTCCATTTGTCGTTGGAAAGAAATTACTTGTAGATTTCTTAAAGGGAAATATGAAAAATAAATCAATTTTAAAAAATAATCTTTTTCAGAAATACAATTTTGCTTGTTTTAGTAAAAAATCTGAATCTGAAATAGGTTCTACAATTGACAATCTTATTTCAAACAAACTTATTGAATATTCCACTTTGTCAGATAGTTTTTTGAAAGTTTTAGCAATAACTTCTAAAGGCAATCAGGAGCTTTTGAATCCAACATTAAACTCAAAAAAAATTAAAAATAAATTCAATCTTGTTTTTTCAGATGTGACTCTTGAAGAAAGAGAAGTTTTCAAACAGCTTGAGATAATCCTTGGAGGATATAATGAAAGCCAAAAAAAGGCGATAATTAGTAAATCAAACAATATCCTTTGTATTGCTGGTGCAGGTTCTGGGAAAACTTCTGTTCTTGTAAAACGAATTGAATTTTTGGTTAAATATCGTTCTGTTTCCCCAGAAAAGATTTTAGCAATAACCTTTACAAGAAAGGCAAAACAAGAAATGGAATCTAGGCTTTTAGATTTGGGAATAAAAACAAATGTAGAAACTTTCAACTCTTTTAG
>CAZJUG010000003.1:0-8693 GCA_964549155.1 Candidatus Woesearchaeota archaeon | reverse complement strand
GCAAAAAAACAAGAACTTTATGATTTCTCAAAAGACATCCAAAAGGATAAGGAAAATGCACAGATTATATATGGACTTTGTAGGGATATAATGAGCCATATGCAAGTTCAAGGACTTAGAGACTTTACAGACCAGTTA
The DNA here is from genome assembly GCA_964549155.1 of Candidatus Woesearchaeota archaeon. Lineage (GTDB taxonomy): Archaea > Nanobdellota > Nanobdellia > Pacearchaeales > GW2011-AR1 > CAKZRD01. The sequence goes on along the minus strand of CAZJUG010000003.1, from coordinate 8,555 downwards.
ATAGATTGCTTAAAATTCTTTAATGAAAATCCTGCCGACATTCCAAAATTTGAACATATCTTAGTTGATGAATACCAAGATGTCAATGATGCTCAGATAGAACTCTTAGATATACTCAATCCGTCAAATCTTTTTTCAGTAGGGGATCCAAGACAATCTATTTTTGGTTGGAGGGGGAGTAATATGGATTACATCTTCAATTTTCAAAAGGAGCATCCAGAATCGGAAGTAATTTCCCTTAACAAGAACTATCGTTCAGCAAAAAAAATAGTAGAATTTATGAATCTTGGCATAGCTGAATTAGGTTTGGAAAATTTAGAGTGTTCTATAAGTTCGGAAGGAGAGATTAATCTTTCTACATTTGACACAGAACAAGAAGAATATGAACACATTGTTAAAAGAATTCCAGAATTAGGAATAGAAAGAAATGAGATTTTTATTTTAGCAAGAACCAATCGGCAGTTATCAGAGTTATCAAGAAAATTGGCTATTTTACAAATTCCTCATGTTGTGAGGTCTGATGAGGTTAGAAGACCAGTTGAAGCAAAGCAAGGGGAAATAGTTCTTTCAACGATCCATGCAATCAAGGGTCTTGAAGCAAAAGCAGTTTTTGTAATTGGTTGCAACGAGCAAAACTTTCCTTGCAAGGCCTCAGACCATCCAATTCTAGAATTTATTAAGGGTCAAGATTCAGACAAGGAAGAGGAAGAAAGAAGGCTTTTTTATGTTGCGATTTCTAGGGCAAAGGAAAAATTATTTCTCTCATATTCTGGGAAGAAACCAACATATTTCATTACAGATGAAATGAAAAGACTTCTAAATGAAGACAAATTCCAAAAAATTTTCGGATAAGAAAGATATAAAAATCCTCTTGTTTAAAGAGTGATATGGTTGCAGATTTAACTCTCCTTTATGATACCTATAATTTAGAACAAGACTTTGCTAAGTTGGAAGACTCCATAAAAAAGATTAAACCAAAATCAATTCTTCTTCAGTTTCCAGATGGGCTTAAGCCTTATGCAACAGAGATTACAAAAAAAGTTAGAGAAATTTCAAAAAGAGTAAACAAGAAAGATGTCTTTGTAAAAATCTGGCTCGGGAGCTGTTTCGGAGCATGTGATATTCCAAATTCTGATTGTGATTTGTTAGTCCAATTTGGTCATGCACCTTGGAGTTAGTATTTCAAATCACAATAATCCTTAAAAACTAAGATAATTAAGCCCTCTTAAGATGAAAAAAATGCCCGAACAAACAAAACCAAGATATAAAATCTGTACAACGAACTGCTTAAATCATGGCTATCACGGTGCAGATACTTGTAGAAAAGCTAATTGGTCATTTACCTCTCCTATTGGTAAGAGATGTTCTTTTAGTTTATTGGAGGGTGAATGCGAGCCAGTATATTTTGGAACTGATGTAGAACATACAAGCGGGTTCGAAGCACATACTAGTTTGCCCGAGCAGTTAAGAGAACAAATAGAGGGAGTTCACTAAACTCGATTACATTCTAAAACTATAAAAACCTAGAATTCATATAATCTCTATAATAGAAGAATGGCAAAACAATCGTTATATGAATATACAGAAAAAATGCTCCTTGGGAGGTATATTCTTCGGAGGGGAGAACCTGAAATAAATCTTCTTAGGATTACAGGAGTGTACCCTTTTATTCTTGCCAAAGCTGTTAAGGTTCATTTTAAGAACAATCAAACAATACAAGCCAGTCTAGATTTTCCACATTGTTTTTCAAGTGGAGGGGGTATCGATAAGAGCGATTTTGACGAGTATACAATTCTAGACGAAAAAGAGGCAAAAAGAGTTTTGGCAAAAATTGGAAGACTAGAGGGTATCGTCTGAGAGGAGTTCTTCCATTTAAAAAATCTGAAACATTCTTCACTTATGAAAACTATAAAAACCCAGAGTTCATAGTATTCTTATATGGAAAAAGAGGAAAACAAAATTAATCATGACCAGTTTTATGATTTGATTACTGGTGAAGAAGTAAGTTGGCAGGCAATAATTTATGATTTAATCAAAACAGAACAATTAGATCCCTGGGATATAGACATCTCAGTTCTTGCCGAGAGATACATTGAAATTATCAAACAACTTGAGGAAGCTAACTTTTTCGTTTCCTCAAAAGTTCTTCTTGCATGTGCTCTTCTTTTGAGATTAAAATCTGAAATACTAAATAATGATTACATACGAAATTTGGATGAAGCTATGTATGGAAAGAGAGAAGATAAAAAATATATTCTGGAGAGAATAGAACTTGAAGAAGGAGAACTTCCCATTCTTGTTCCTAGAACTCCCATGCCTCGTTTCAAGAAGGTCACATTAAAGGAATTAATGTCTGCATTGAATAAAGCTATCGAAACCGAAGGTAGAAGAATTAGAAAAGACATAAGTACAAAACAAGCTGAAAAAAATGCTCTTTCTACTCTTCCTAGAGAAACGAGAGTTCCATTGAAGGATAGAATTGGAGAGATAATGAGTTTAATAAACAAAAACTTTCATGAGCTTCACAAACAAGAAGTTACATTCCACGAGCTTGCACCCACGAGAGCAGAAAAGCTTGCTACTTTTCTTCCAATCTTGCACTTGGACAATCACGAAAAAATTTATACAAAACAACACGAAGCTTTCAAAGACATTTTCATCCGACTAGAAAGACATAATGAAATTGAGGAATTAGAGCTTTCCGAAGAAACAATTGAAGATTTGTCCAAGGGAGAGATTTTAGAAGGAGATAGGTTAGAGCAAGAAGAGACTAATGAATTAGATATTTCTTAAAAATCTTCTGAGTGAGATAAAACCCAATTCCTACAACGAGGGCATACAAAATCCAGTATTTTGTTCCGAGAAACATTCGAACTAGGCTAAGAGTAATCAGAACAGCACACAATCCCCAAAGAATCCAAGCATTTGATTTTTTCATTTTATTATATAAAAAAAGAGGTTTATAATAGTATTGACTCTCTTACAGGTCTTTTAGTCTAATGATCCTACCGATGCTCCTTGAGCATTTTAGTTTTATTAATCTAGAAAAAGTTCTATAAAATTAATCTTTTTTAGATTTTTCAATGAATATGAAATTTTAAATTTTTGTGAAGTTTTATAAAGACTAAAAAACTGATAAAAATATGAGAGAAAAGAGTCTGATAAAAATATATCTACTTTTATTAGTCGGGATTATTCTTTCTGCAAACTTTGTTTTTGCATCTTTTACAGAAGATAATATTGATCATTTGAAATATTACGGATACTACCATGTTCATGACTCCAGATTCGGTTTTTATATGGGGGATGTTTCTGATTATACTAATGTCATTCATTTAACTTTTTATGCACCCTCATTTAGTCCAGATTACATCAATAATGCTGCAGAACTTGGTTTGAAGACAATATTAGAACTTTCTTTTTCTTCTGATAAAAATACTTGGGACGAAAAACTTTTAAAGCTCAAAGGATATGTAGACGACAAAAGAATAAACCTGGAGGATATTTTAGCATTATATATTGTTGATGAGCCCACACTAAGGGGTTGGGACTCTAGTCTATTGAATGAGGCTGTTGAAAAAGTAGATGAGTATTTTCCAAATAAAACTACCATGATTAATTTTGCTCACACAACTCTTAATCCTCCACAGAATTTAGATTGGATTTCAATTGATCCCTATTTTTATCCAACTAAAACGGAGGATTGCGAACAAAGGGACAAATATGATAGTACTATGGGGAGTTTGCTTCCGTGGGCAAAATCTTTCAACAAATCAATTATAATTATTGGACAAAGTTTTGAAAGAACTCATCCACTAACTTCTCGAGTCCTCATGCCTTCTTCTTGTCAACAAAATTGGTATTATGAAACCGCCAAATCAGAGCCCAATGTAATAGGATTATTATGGTTCATGTATGGAGATGTTAATACAACGGGTGAGAACATAATTGGAACGAATGCCTTTCCAGAAATAATTGATTTGCATAAACAAATTGGAAGAGAAATCAGTTATAACCAAGAAATTGCAAGACAAATGGCTTCTTGGGTGGATTATTCGAACGATATTGCCGACAATTATCCAAATGATATTGTTGATAATTATACTCCTATATCCAATCTAACTGATAATTATACTCCTATATCCAATCTAACTGATAATTATACTCCTATATCCAATCTAACTGATAATGGTGAGAACAATGTTGAAGGTGTTGAAGGACCCTTAACAAGACCACCAAATATTTTTCAAAAAGTTTTTTTATGGTTCAAAAAACTATTTAATATAAACTAAACTCTAAGGACAATCTCAGATTCTTTTTAAGCTCAACAAATTGGGTCGAAATAAGATAAAAATTTGGGGTTGAATTTTGATGGGGAATGTTTAGTATTTTTCTATAGATAGTTATTTTATTAATTGGCAGTTTAAAATGGACATATAGTCTAATCTACATCCATTTCTAATCCTTGTCAGAGCATTTTAAATATCTATATAGGATGATATTTATTGCTATGCTCCACACAGGTCCTAAAAATTACTTCGTAATTTTGGGAACTTCAACCTCCCAGGTGTTCGGTTGAAGTGACCTCGAAGAGGTACTCGCACCTCATGGGTGTTCAAACCTAAACCTCCAAAACCAATTAAGAACAATAATCATATCTCTCTTCGTTCGATATGATAACCGCTCCCACATGCTCACAATTTGCATTTCGCAAAGAAAATTAAAGAACTAAAGACCTTTGCTCAAAGCGAATTGCTCGGAATTCGATGACAAATAAATTTGCAAAGTATCACAATGGAGAAAATCATATCTCATTTCATTCGATATGATAACCGCTCCCACCGGGATTCGAACCCGGGTCACAGCCTTGAAAGGGCTGTATGCTTGGCCTCTACACTATGGGAGCTTAAAATAGTGAACTTAAATTTGCTTTTAAACCTTTTTATTTAGAACAATAGCAGTATGCTTGGCCTCTAGACTATTTCTAAATTCATGGATTTCGAATTTGAACGGGACAGAAAAAATATAATCTTTTTTTCTGTAATCTCCTTTAAATCCTTGTATTCAATTCACAACCTTGAGGGGTAACAAAGCTTTAAAAGCTCCAAAAAACCCTTATTTTTATGGCAAAGCAAAAGCCAAAAACAGAGATAAACGATTTAATATTCAAGGAATTAATCAAAAGAGGTTATGCTTTAGAGGGTAAAACTCGTGTCTGGAACATTGCTGATTCTAAATTATGGTATTTAACTCCTGAGCAGAGCCAGGCATTTCTCGATTTGGAGAAATCTGAAGATTATCAGAAAGATGTCATAAATAAAGAGTTGGATTTGATTGATAGTAACATTGATGAAATAATTGATGAACTCGGAGACGAGCCCATAAATGTTATAGACTTAGGTTGTGGGGATGGTAAGAAGGCATCTATATTCTTAAAAGAGATAAAAGAACAGTTAAAGACAAAAAAAGGGGTAAAGAAAAAGATAAGGTATTGCCCAATAGATATAAGTGCATATATGGTTGAAAAAGCACTTCAGAAGGTGAAGGAAATTGATGTTGAAGAGGTAATAAAATTTCAGTGGAATATTTCAGACTTTGAGAACATAGAAAATGTTGCTTCAGTATTAAGATATGGGGAATATAAAAGGAATTTATTTTTGCTTTTAGGAAACACATTAGGAAACTTTGAAATTAATGAACTTCTCTATGAAGTGAGAAGTGCGATGGAGGTAGGAGATATTTTGGTCATAGGTAATGGGTTGGATAATCGTCATCCAGAGGAAATATTAAAAGCATACACAAATCCTCAAGTTCATAATTTTCTAAAACATATACCTCTACAACTAGGTTTGAAGGAGGAAGAAATTGAATTTGGGACAAGATTCAGAAATTCAAGGGTAGAAGTATTATATACTATTAATGTAGATAAAATTATCGAGTTCAATCAAAAAAAATTAGTTCTCAATTCAGGAGATCAATTACTAGTATCTGTTTCATATAAGTACTCAGCAGATGACTTTAAGTCATTCCTGAAAATGTATTTTACCAAATCAGAGATATTTACCTCAAAGAACAATTCTTATGGTTTAGCACTTTGTAAAAAATAAAGAGTTCTCAATAAATAAAGAACTAAAATAAAATTTTTTTTTACTTTTTTAGAGGAATTATTAACCAAGCTATAAGATATGCCAATAGACCGAAACCATATCCTAAAAGCAAGATTACCCAAATCAGTCTTACTATTACAGGATCTATCTTAAAATATTCTGCGATTCCTCCGCAAACTCCTGCAATAATTTTATTTTCCTTAGAACGGAAAAGCCTCTTTGGTGCATTCTCTATTTTTTTTACAACTTTCTTTTTTGCCATTTTTATTTACCTCCTTTTTTATTTAGTTTGAGCATGAGCCCACTAGCTCAGAGAATTAGGAAAATTCTCTGATTCCTCGGTTCTTCTTGAAGCGAACCTGCGGAGATTCTCACCTAAATTTTATAATGCTTGTAGCATCAAGGTGTTTAACGAAGTTAAACACCTGCATGAGCCCACCAGGATTTGAACCTGGGACCCCCGCCTCCCTTAGAATCTCCAAAGGATTACAATTCCGTAGAACTGCATTCTTATAAGAGCGGTGCTCTACCGGGCTAAGCTATGGGCTCATTATTTAGTCTTTACGAAATATGTCATCTAAACCTTTTAAAGTTATTGTTACCCCCTTTATTTTTTAAAAAAATATTAACAAAATCAAACACAGGATAGGGGGAACCCTCCCGAACTATAATTCTTCAATCGATTTTTCTTTAAAAAACCTCCAGATCTCTTTTTCATAAAACGGGGAAAGAACATTTAAAAGGTATAAAACTATAAAATTATTATGAATACTAAAAATAAAAACTCTCACGAAGTTTTTTGGAAACCATTTATTATATTTGGTCTTTTATTAGTTTTATATTATTTTTTAACTTTCTCTGATGTTTATTTAGACCTTTTTTTCTCATATGTCCTTGGAAGTTTAATCGGACTGTCTGTTGCTCTTATAACCTTTTCAAATAAAAAAGCAGTTATGGTAGCAGGAATTTTATCCATCCTTGCAGTGTTATACTCTATTTTTGTATTTTTTTCTGTGAGTGGTTTTTTCTTGGCTATGAGAATAATATTCACAAAAGCGATAGGATTTTGGATTGTTTTTTCAATAATATTTTGGATTTATAAAAAAGTTAGTAAATGAGGGATTGTCACTTCTTGTGTCTCTTTAATTTTTAAGATAAGGTAAACAACATTTGTTCTTCAATTGATTGAGGTTTATATAATAAAGGGAGTTCAAAAAAATAAAAAAAGGGATTAAAAAATAAATTCCCCAATTAAAAAATTAGTTCTTTCCAGATTGTTGTGAATTATTGCTTTGTGCACCAGAGTTTTCTTCTTGAACTTCAGAGCCATTACCTTCAGACCCAACCATAGATTGTATTCTATTTTGAATCATCTCTCTGTTCTGTTCTAAAACACCAGTTACATTATTCATCTTTCCGATTTGAGCTTCAACTCTAATTCTCTGTTCTTCAGAAAGATTTGCATTCTGTAATGCAACATTTAAGTTAGACATTCTTTGTTCATGAACTTGGATTGCATTGTCTAATCCGGGAGTTAAGCTCTTGTTATCCATCTTGGAAACTCTTTCTTGAACCCTTTGCAATATTTGTTCATGTGCTTCCATTGCTCTTTCTGCACGACTTATATCTCCATTCTTTGTAGCAACTCTTGCTTCAGCAATTTTCCATCTAGCAAGTTGAAGTTCTCTTTCAGCTTTAATAGTCTGGTTCCTTACAAAGTTCAATTTGAACTGCTCCCAACCAAATCTAAATGCTGACGGAACCTGTTCTTCTTCAAGAGATTCACTTATAAGTAAATCGCCATTATCTTCTTCTGCTAATGTCATTGGGATTGCCAAGACACTTGCTAAAAGCAAGAACATCACAAACACATTTTGTATTTTTCTCATTTTATTATACCTCCTTTCAACTAATTAAGTTTAAGGATAAAAAAAGTAGGATAAAAGACTATTTAATATATCCCTGAAACAACATTGGAACAAGATGGAACAACTATTTTAATTTAATCTTGTTCGTATTTCCTATTGGAACCTTCTCAATCAATCCCCTAGATTCTAAGTTTCTGACCATCCTAGATAATTTTGCCTTAGAAAACTCCAACTCTTCCTGGATTTTCCTCTGCCAATTTTCTCTTCGATTAGATTTTCTGAGTAATTCTATAATCTTCTTTTCATCTTCAAGGAGGTACTCTACATTTCTATTTCTATTCACATAAATATAACCTATCGCAGAAAAGCCCAATAAGAGTAATGCTAGAATAAACAGGGCATAAAGAATATAGTTGTTTTTTTTATCTAAAAATATTTTAAATTCACCACTATTAAAATCATAGAAATTCCAACTAATCAGGTTCATGTTTTCATAGGAAATCAATTCAAAATCCTTGGGCAAAATTAATTGAGAAGAAATCTACAGCCCTTTAGGCTGTAGTCCTCCCAAAACAAAACT
>CAZJUG010000002.1:0-50299 GCA_964549155.1 Candidatus Woesearchaeota archaeon | reverse complement strand
AAAGGCTGAAAAAAGGTCATTTTTGGTGTAAAAAGGTTCATATAAGATGTATTATGTGTAGTTTATTGGAATTTGTCTAAATTATTAAATCTATCTGCTTTTTCTGGATATTTCTGTTGCCTTGGTATCTATTGATTTAACTGCTTCCACAAATTCCCTGAGATGGTGTGTTGCTCTTGCAACTGGATGATTTTAATATATCGGAGGTGTCTGATTTCCTGTTGCTTCTGGTTCTAAAACTACTTTTGCAACTAACTTGCTCCTAGATTCCAACAATCTATCTTCTGTGCACTTTGGTTGACTTTGTGCATTATAGTGTCTTTCTAAAAAAGAAATTTCTCGGATAATAGAGTCTGCCAAATCTTTTCGGAGGTTTAGTCTTGCCCAACAATCTTCTCTAGAAAGAGGTACGAGAACTTCAGGATATAAGAAACCCACATAACCCTCCGTTCTTTCTCTTTCAGAAAGAGGTTCTTTTCTTGGAGGAGACAGAATCAATCTCTTACCTCCATAAGATACTGCAGCCCCTTCTTGAATTTTATAGACTACATCTTCGTGAAGGGAAACATAGAGTTCTCCCTCTCGAAGAGGGGTTTGAGTGTAATCTTCCATTGAATATTTTATAGATATAACTATTTAAATATTTATACACTCCTATCTACTTTTGCACTTAGGTTAGCTTAATATAAATAATAGGAAAACTAAAAAAATTGAATAATGAAAAGAGGCAAGATTTACTTGCCAAATAGAGCCAGTACTATGCCAAGAATTGTTCCAATAATCACGATCCATCCAGCTATAATAGTAACTATTATAGGAATATATAGTGATTTGAGTGTTAAGACCTCATTAGCCATTCCCGCACCTACAGAAAGAGAAACGAGAATTCCAACAATCCAAGCTAAGATACTTGCTATCTTTGCAGTTCCCTTTTCAACTTTTGCTTTTTTTGCCATTTTACCTCCTTTTAGTGTTTTTTAGATTTGAACATCCAGTTTAGTAGGATGAATGAAAGAACAAAAACTGTTCCAAAAACCATTAAATATGTGCTAGAAATGCTAGCAAAATAGCCAAAATAAAGAGTTTGAGATGTTTGAAAAACTCCCTGATTTGCCATATCAAGGTAACATGAACTCCAATAGGGTTCTGCATTTAGCGGTGAGGGAAAGATCTTGCAAGGAACGAACGAAAAAAAGTGTGTGAGAGCTGTGACTATTGTGGCTAGGATACCTGAAACCACCATCTTTTTGTAAACTTGCATAGGTTTCTAAAGATAAAGATGTTTAAAAGGATTGTGTTTTTAGCTTAATTCCATCAAAAAATGCTCCAAAAAAGAGATTTTTCAAACAGCTGTTTATGTTTATTTGAATAAACAAGGGCTGTTTGGACAGCCAGCTAAAAAAAGAGGGCTGTTTGGATGTTTTTGAGATATTTTTTAAATAGATAAAGATTAATCGACGATTAATTTAGGTGTTTGCTGTTTGGACAGCAGGGCATAAACATAAACAGAGAGCTGTTTAAACACCTAAAAACATGAAAAAACAGAAAGATTTATAAACACCTCCTTCCAAGAAATGTTAATATGTTTGGTTTTTTCAAAACAAAAAAAGAGGTTGAAAGACTTGAAGGAGATGTAAGAAAATCTTTTGAGAATACAAAGAGAGATTTTGCTAAAGTAGGTACTTGGATAGGTCATCTCGACGAAAAAAGCAAGGTTAATTCTAATGAGATAAGTGCTCTAAAAGAACAATTGAGTCTCGCTTTGGAAGATATTGAAGAGCTAAAAGAGGCGATTGCATTGTTTGGGGGCCGGTTGTCCAAACAGAAACAAACAGCTGTTTACAAACAAACAGCGGCTGTTGATGTCCAAACACCTGTCCAAACGGCTGTCCAAACAGGCATTTTAGATAATTTAACACTAAGTGAAAGATCAATTGTATTAGCTTTATTATACTCAGATATGAAACTTAGTTATGAAGATCTTGCAGTAATGCTTGCAAAAGATAAAAGTACCATTAGAGGCCAAATAAATGCGATAAAACAGAAAAGTGAGGGTTTGATAGTCGAACAAAGAGAGCCAAATGGTAAGAAAAGAGTGTTTATACCTGAAGAAATAGCCCGATTAATCACTAAAAGTGTAAAAGTGAGAGTTAAAAAGAGTAAAAAAATTGAAAAAGAGGAATAAAAGTGAGAATAAACATCAAAAAAGTGAGACAGATTGTAAGAAGTGAAAAAGTGAGGAATAGCTCCCTGGATAATTGTGAAAATTGGATCAAAAAGTGAGAAGAGAATTAAGAGAAAAAGAAGAGAGTTATAATAAGACTAGCCTGAATAAGTAAGATTCAGGGTCGCAAAAGAGAATATTCAATGAAAAAGTGATAGATGGAATCTTTTATTCGGTGAAGCGAATAAGTTTTTAGAGCTAAAGGTCTCGTAACCTGAGAACAGTTTGAAGGGAAGCGATTCTTTGAAACTCCGACGATATCTTTAAGCAGATTTGTTTGTTATTCAGCTTTATTTTTTTGAGGGGAATTCCCTTAGAGATTAGTTTGTTAGTGTAGTCTCTTATAGAAGATTCAGTTAAGTTGAGATTATTTGCAAGTAGTTTGTAAGTTATTTCTTCTATACCTCTCTCTTCTAAGGAGTATATCGTCGTGAAAAGAACCATTTCCTTATTCGTTAATCTCTTAAACTTTAACCTGATCTCCTTCTTTATAGAATCTAAAGAATCGAGGGCTTCTTTTGCCTTTTCGAGTGTGAAAATAGAATCCTTAGAGGATTCAGAGAACGAATTTTGCTCTTGAGTGTCTGTCTGTTGGTTTGTCTGTCTGTCTGTGGGTTTGTCTGTTGGAACCCCCTTATTTCCTGTGGAAACATCAAAAAAAGGACTTTTTGACCCCCTTATTTCCTGTGGAAGTGCTGGATTTTGTGTGGGAGTATGTGTTGGATATGATGTATCTGCTGTAGTTTTAGAGGTCTTTTGTTGGGTTTCGATTGATGTAACTCTAGAAGAAATAGACATAATTTCAGACCTAATTGATGAAATCTCCTCTTTTATTCTCTGAAATGCCTCTTTAATTGGATCCATATATACTTGATGGAGTCTATGTTTAAAACATTAAGTATGATAAATTATAGCTATTCGAAAGTGTTTTTTTCAGCAATTGTTTGGCTTTGTGCGGACATTAGTTGAGATTTTTTATAAATTTCATAAGCTTTGTTAGAAATTCTCCATCTGATTCTACGAGTGTATTCTATACCTTCTGAATTTTTAGATACTCGAGTTACTAATTGTTTTTTTTCTAAGTCTAATATTAGTTTTTTTATAAATTCTTCATCTCTTGCTAGTTCATGAGAAATATCTGATGTGAAGATTTGTTTAGGAAATGACCCATACAAAAATGAAAGAATCTGTTCTTGGATTTTCTCTTTTTTTTCTTTAGAAATTGAAGGCATAAGAGATATAAAGAACCCTATTTTAAATAGTTTACCATGGGACAAATATTTGAACATATAAATGAAGTTAAAACAAAGGACATAAAACAAATCTTAGATCCAATTGTTGAAGAATGGTTTTTTTCAAGGTTTATGGATTTTTCTAGTGCACAAAAGTATGGAGTTTTAAGAATTAATGAACGAAAGAACATTTTAATATCAGCTCCTACTGGAAGTACCAAGACATTAACTGCTTTTTTATCCATACTGAATTATTTAGTACAACTTGCAAGGAGAAATGAACTTGAAGATAGGGTTTATGCAGTCTATTGTTCTCCTTTGAAAGCTTTGAGTAATGATATTTATGTTAATTTAGTTAGACCACTTGAAGAGATACAACAAATTGCTAAGGAAAATAAAATTTCTATGCAAGAGATTCGAGTTGGTTTGAGAACTGGAGACACTTCCGCTAAAGAAAGAGTAAAAATGAGTAAAAAATCACCCCATATTTTAGTTACAACTCCTGAAACAATGGCGATTGTACTTAATAGTCCTAATTTTATTGAAAAATTTAAGCTCCTTGAGTTTGTTGTGATAGATGAAATACACTCCCTAGCAGAAAATAAACGAGGAGTACACCTTTCACTTAGCTTGGAGAGGTTGCAAGAGTTCAGCTCAATTGAAATTACTCGGGTAGGACTGAGTGCAACAGTAGCTCCTTTAGAAAAAATAGCACATTTCTTAGTGGGAAATGAACGGAACTGCTTAATTGGTTCTGTAAAAACTACAAAAAAGATAGAACTTGAGACTCTAAGTCCTATAAAAAACATTTTAGACCTCACTAGTCAGGGTTTAAACCATGAACTCTATAATGTTTTGAACGATTTAATTCAAAAAAATAGAACTACTTTAATATTTACTAATACCCGGGCTGCAACAGAGAGGGTTGTGCATAAATTAAAAGAGAAATTTCCAGAAAATTATATAGAAAACATTGGTGCACACCACTCCTCTTTGTCTAAAGATCATAGAATGGACATTGAAAAAAAATTGAGGGAGGGAAAATTGAAGGTTGTTGTGTGTTCTACTTCACTTGAACTAGGAATCGATATTGGTTTTATTGATTTAGTAGTGCTTTTAGGAAGTCCAAAGTCTGTTTCAAGAGCAATTCAGAGGGTTGGAAGGGCCGGACACCAGTTACATTCAGTTGCTAAAGGAAAATTTATTGTTTCAGATTTTGATGACATGGTTGAATGTAGTATAATTATGAAAAATTCGCACGAAAATATAATTGATGAGGTCCATATTCCTGAAAATTGTTTAGATGTGCTTGCCCAACATGTTTTTGGGATGTGTATAAATAGGCCTTATCACATAAATGAGATGTTTTCTTTGATGAAAAAAAGTTTTTGTTATAAAAGTTTGTCTAGGGAAGACTTTCTTTCAGTTATTTCTTATCTTTCTGGAGAGTATGAAGTTGAAGTTAGGAATCTTTATCCTAAGATTTGGTTTGATAAAGAAACAAATTCTATAGGAAAAAAAGGAAAATTGGCAAGAGTTATTTATTTTACAAATATTGGGACAATTCCAGATGAAGGTTTTGTGCTTGTGACTGACAAAAGTGGAGGAGTTATAGGGAAAATTGATGAATTTTTTCTTGAAAAGATAAAAAAAGGAGATGTTTTTGTTTTAGGAGGAAGAAGTTATCAGTTTCTTTATGTTAGGGGAATGAAGGCAATGGTTGTTCCTTCGGACAGAAGTCCCACAATTCCTTCTTGGTTTTCTGAAGTTTTACCCTTGAGTTTCACAACAGCCTTAGAGATACAAAAGTTTAGGAGAAAATTGTGTGAAAAGTTTGAGAAAGGGTATGATGAAAAGGAAATTGTTGAGTTTCTAAAAGAATATTGTTATACAACTCAAGAAATTGCAGAGACTTTATTTAGTTATTTTAAAAGACAATGGAAATATTCAAAGATTCCACACGAAAGAAAGGTGTTGATGGAAGTTTATAGAGCTGAAAAAACTTATGTTTTATTTCATGGTGTTTTTGGAAGAAGAGTTAATGAAGCATTGAGTCGTGCTCTGGCTTATATTGTTGCATCGGTTCGGAAGAGAGATGTGGAAATTGGAGTTGGAGACAATGGTTTTTTTATTTGTGGAAAGGAATTGAATGTGGATAGCATAGAAAAAGGTTTCAGGAAGATTGAAAAGAAAGATTTGAGGAGGATCTTGGAGGAATCTATTGAAAAGAGTGAAATTTTTAAGAGAAGATTTAGACATTGTGCTGCAAGAAGCTTGATGATTTTAAGAAATTACAAAGGGAATACTAAAAGTGTTGGAAGGCAACAAATGAGTTCGCACTTCTTGCTTAGTGCTGTATTGAAGACCTCTAAAGAGTTTCCTATTTTAAAAGAAACTAAAAGAGAGATTTTAGAAGATTATATGGATTTGGCTAATAGTGAAAGGATTGTGGAGCTGATTAATAAGGGATTAATTAAGGTTGAGAAAATTGAGAGTAAACTGCCAAGTCCTTTCGCAATTAATTTGATTTTACAATCACATTCAGATGTAATTAAGGTTGAAGATAAAATCGATTTTATTAAAAGAGTTTATAATGAGATGGATAGAAATGAAAAGTTATAAATTTTTAAGCAGATCATTGTATTTTCATAAGATAAAAATTCTTGTAATTGGAGATTTGCATTTTGGATATGAAGAAGAATTAAATAATGCTGGAATTGCTGTTCCGCGGAGAATGGTAGGAGAGATTATTGATGATTTGAAAAAAATTATAGTGAAAACAAATAAGGTTGAGAAGATTATTATTTTAGGAGATATAAGGCATAGTTTTGGAACAATAACTAAACAGGAAAGGCAAGATATAAATAAATTTTTGGATTTTTTGGAAGAGAAGTTCTCTAAAAAGAAAGTTATTTTAATAAGAGGGAATCATGACACAATGATTGACATAGTTTTTAGAAATGAAAACTGGAAAAATGTGGAAATTGTTGATTATTATGTTGAAAATGGAATTTTATTTTTTCATGGAGACTATAAATCTTTTAAGAAAGTTGATAAAGAGATAAAAAAAGCCAAACTTCTTGTGGTTGGACATTTTCATCCTGCGATTGATTTGACAGATGGAGAGAAAGTTGAAAGGTTTAAGTGTTTTGTTGTTGGAAATTTTAAAAGGAAGGAAATTGTTGTTTTACCTAGTTTTTTCCCTTTAGTTGAAGGGACTAATATATTAGGGGATTGTGAATTAGATTTATTAGATTTGAAGAAAAGAAAGGTATTTGTTGTTAGCCCTGATGGAGAGGTGTTAGATTTTGGGAAATTTAATTAGAACCGCCCACACCCAGAATCGAACTGGGAAGTCCGTAAAGACACGGTTTTCGAGACCGTTGCAGTACCATTGTGCCATGTGGGCATAGAAATGTTAGCTAATTAATAGTTTTAAATGTTTGTTAAAATAATGTGTAAGAATTATTCCTTCTTCGAAACTTCTAGTCTTGGAATTCTTATATGAATAGGAAGATTCATTTCATCTTCAAGTTCAATTGCTCTTATTGAAGCCTTTTGCATAATTAAATTAAGGATCATTGTTTGAATTTCTTGGTCAAATTTTTTTTCTTTCCAACCTTTTAGAACTTCTTTTTGTGTTTTAGAATCTGTTCTTAGTATCATTTCTCCATCCAAAGTTACATCTGCAAGGTCTTTATAATTAACATTAAATGAAAAAACAACTTTGATTGCATCTTGTTTGATAAGATTCAGTTCGTGCTTCTCAATGGATACTATATTTATATTAGGTTTTACTTCTAATTTCCCTTTAAAATTAGGATATTTCTGACAGGAAATTTTATTATAATTAAATCCTAATAATGATATCTCTCTTGCCATTTTTTAGTAAAAATTAAGTCTTTTAAAAGTTATAATTACATTAAATCTTCTTCACTTACTACTACAAAATCTCCTATAGCAATAACTGAATTATAAGGAATTAAAGCTTCTTTATCTTTTGTTCTTTCTAATGAAAGATTTAGAGTATAAGAAGTTAAATCTTTTATAACTATATTTATTAATTCTCCTGTTTTAGTTTCAAAAGTAATGTCTTTAATTAATCCTAATCTTTTTCCATCCTTAGTGACTATTTGCTTTCCAAGCAACGATTTGAAAGGTCTCTTTTCCATATTTTCTTTATAAGATAGTTATTTATAAATCTTTGTGTAATAGAGTCTTATAATCTATTTAGAGTTATTTAGAGTGCTATTAAAAACTAAATAATCATAATATTCAAAAAATATTTTTTAAATAAACACTCACCCTATTGTTTCTATTGGAGTTTTATTATTGAGAAAATTTAATATTTGACTTTTTTTATTATTTGTTTTTTATTATCAATATTTGACTAGACTATTTTAATGTATATAATATATTACTTTAATTAATAATATATATAATATAATATATATATAATATAATATAAATACTTTTAAATAAAATAAAAAAATAAAAAATTGACCTTTCCTTTTTAAAGATGATTATATTTTTTCCAGAAGCAATAAGGGGGTGAGGTAATAATATTAAAAGGTTCATATAATCTAAAAAAGTCTAAGATTTATATAAAAATATCTCTACAGGAAATAAGGGTTGAGTTACCACTATTTCAAGTACACTAATGTTTAAATAAGATTCTATTTTTAATTGATTATGGAATTTAAAGAAATGATTAATAATAAAGAAAGAGGAGATAAAAATGGGTGTTGAATTAGGAGGGATTTTTGATTCTGTTATAAAAAATTCTTTGTTTAAGAATAAGACTATTTTACAATCTAATTATAGCCCAGATTCTATTCCTCATAGAGAAAAACAGATTGAAAATGTTGCTTCGATCATGGCTCCTGTTTTGAGAGGAGAGAGATGTAGTAATCTATTCCTTTATGGAAAGACTGGAACTGGAAAGACATTATCTGTTTTATATGTTAAAGATGAAATTTTAAAGAAAGCAAAGGAAATAGGAACAGATGTCAGAATAGAATATCTAAATTGTAAATTAAAAAAGGTTTCAGATACAGAATATAGGATATTAGCAGCACTTATAGAACAACTTGGAGGTACAATTCCCTCAACAGGATTGCCTACACAACAAGTTTATTCAAGATTTATAGAACTTATAGATTCAAAAAAACAACTCATTGTAATAATCTTTGATGAGATTGATCATGCAATCAAAAAAATTTCAGATAATTTTATTTATACTCTTCTTAGATTAAATTCTGAATTGAGTCAAGCTCAAATTTCTATAATTGGAGTTTCTAATGATATAACTTTTTTAGATAATATAGATCCAAGGGTTCGGAGTTCTTTAGGAGAAGAAGAAATCTTATTTCCTACATATAATGCAGTCCAATTACAAGATATTTTAAAAGAGAGATGTGAAACTGCTTTTAAGGAAGATGTAGTAGATGAGGGGGTTATATCTAAATGTTCTGCTTTGGCTGCTAGAGAACATGGAGATGCAAGAAGAGCTTTAGATTTATTAAGAGTTGCAGGGGAACTTGCTGAAAGGGCAGGAGAGAAAAAAATTTCTGAAAAATATCTTGATGAAGCAAATAAAAAGATAGAGAGAGATAAAATTTTAGACTTAGTTGAAACACAACCAACACAATGTCAAATCGTTCTTTATTCAATTCTAAAACTTACGGAAGAAAGTAATAACTCTTCAGATAAAAAACTTTTTTATACAGGCGATGTGTATAATTTTTATCAGGAATTATGTTCAAAGTTAAAGTTAGAGGTATTAACTCAAAGAAGAGTTTCAGATATAATAGCAGATTTTGATATGTTAGGACTTATTAATGCAATGGTTATCTCAAAGGGCAGACATGGAAGAACTAAAGAGATAAAATTAGCAATTTCAAGCAATCTTTTAGGAAAAGTAAAAGAAATCCTTAAGGATTCATTAAATATTTAGTCACTAAGATAATAAATTAATAGGCCTAGCCTAAAATTATCGGAGGAATGATGAAAACAAAGAAAGAAATATTAAAAATTTGTATGCAGAACGGGTTTCTTCTTGATAAAAGTCTATTAGATTCCTTCTCTTTACTTGAAGAAACTCTTGCAAAAAATATAATTAATTCATTTTTTTCTTTGAATACTAATGAAAAGATTATCAATAAAGAAAATTTTATAAATAATTGTAAAAATATCTTAATTTTGTTAAGTGAAGAAGAAAAACCTCTTGCTAAGAATTTTTTTGTTTCAATAGGTGCCTTGGACTCTAATTTTTCAATAAATCTTGAAGAGAAAAAAGAATTAAAGAAAGAGAATAGTAGTGTAAAGGTTCTTTTTTCTCCTACAATGATTCCTAAAAAGATTTCAGTTCAAGATTTTGTTGGGCATTTTAGGTCTAGATATGAACAGATTAAATCAATATTATTAGAAAAAAACCTTGATAATCTCAAATCTCTTAGGAGAATTGGAAAAGAAAGGGAGAACTACCATATAATTGTTTCTATTTTAGAAAAAAGAGTGACAAAAAATGGGAATATATTATTAGATGTGGAAGATTTAAATGGTTCTGCTACAGTTCTTATTAACAATAATAAAAAAGAGCTTTTTGATATAGCTAAGGATTTACTACCTGATGAAATTGTTGCAATAGGTGTTTCCGGAAATAATGAAATCCTCTTTGCGAATAATATTATTCATCCAGATTCAGTTTTGTCTGAGAAAAAAAAATCTAAGTATGAAGAGATAGTTGCTTTTACTTCCGATTTACATATAGGTTCTAATATGTTTTTTGAGAAGAATTTTTTGAAATTTATTGATTGGTTAAATGGAGAAGGAGACGAGGCTCAAAAAAACATCTCTCAAAAAGTTAAGTATCTGTTTATTATAGGTGATAATGTGGATGGAGTTGGAGTTTTCCCGGATCAAGAAAAATTCTTAGCCATAAAAGATATGACTAAACAATATGAAAAACTTGTAGAGTTACTTTCTAAAATTCGTAAGGATATAAATATAATTATTTGTCCAGGCCAACACGATGCGGTTTGGGTTGGAGAGCCACAACCTTCAATTGATGAAAGATGGGCTCCAGGTTTAGTAAATCTTCCAAATGTTACCTGTGTTACTAATCCGGCTATTGTTGAAATTTCGAATTCATTTAAAATTTTAATATATCACGGAGCAAGTATGCATGGAATAATTGAAGAAATTGAAGAAATAAGAACTAAATATGGTCATAAATCTCCCACTCGTGTTGTGAAAGAAATGTTAAAACGAAGACATCTTTCTCCAATTCATGGGGTCTGTGATTATATTCCCAATGAGAAAAAAGATCCTATGGTTATAGATTTTGTTCCAGATATTATATGTACTGGAGATCAACATAGGCCTGAAATATCTAGTTATAATAATATTCTCTTAGTTGCTTCTTCTTGCTGGCAAGACAAAACTCCTTTTGAAGAAAAGGTAGGTAATGAACCTGATCCTTGTAAGGTTCCAATTTTTAATCTAAAAACAAGGGAGGTGAAGATTCTAGACTTTTCTTCAAATTAATGGACAATACTGAAAATTATTTTAAATCTATCTCTAAAATGATATTAAAGGAGTATGATTTAGCACAAAAAGCCAGAGAAGAAGGTTTTGACCCTGCAAGTTCTGTAGAGATCCCTCTTGCAACTTCTCTTGCTGAAAAAACAGTTGGTTTAATTTCTACAATTTATCCTCAAATGAAAGGTACAAAAATCTCTCAAAGAATTTTAGAACTTGAGAAAGAATATGGTCAGTTAAATTTCAGGGTGTGTTTAAAGATAGCGGAAGAAGTGGCCAAGGAAAAGTTTTGTAAATTTGAAAGTTTATTACAAGCAATAGATGCAGGAGCAAGGATTGGGTTTGCTTATGATACTCTTGGCGTTGTGGCTTCTCCCATTGAAGGGTATACAGGAATAGATTTGGGAAAAACTAAGAATGGAAAGGAGTATTTCATTGTCAATTTTTCAGGACCTATAAGAAGCGCCGGAACAACTGCAACTTGCAGATTTCTAATACTAGTTGACTATCTAAGAGAACTTTTTGGTTATGAAAAATATGATCCTTCAGAAGAAGAAGTAAAAAGATATGTGACTGAAAATTTTGATTATCATGAAAGAGTCACAAATCTACAATATCTCCCTACAGAAGAAGAGATTATATTCCTAGCCAAAAATCTTCCAGTGCAAATCTCTGGGGACCCAACTGAAAAAAAAGAGGTTTCCAATTTTAAAGATTTGCCGAGGGTTCCGACTAATTTCATACGTGGAGGAATGTGTTTGTGTTTTTCAGAGGGATTAGCACAGAAAGCACAGAAAGCTGTTAGGTCTCTTAAGGAAGCTAAAGAAAGTGGTTTTCCCTCTACAGGTTGGGATTATTTAGATGAATATATAGTTTTACATAAAAAGAGAGAGAAAGGTAGTAAAGATACAACAGCAACGTATATTAAAGATTTAGTTGCTGGAAGACCTGTCTATGGTCACCCTTCTCGTTCGGGAAGTTTTAGGTTTAGATATGGGAGGAGTAGGGCCGCAGGTTTTTCAGCTACTTCTATTCATCCTGCTACAATGTTCATATCAAATAAATTTCTTTCTAATGGTACACAATTAAAGATAGAGAAACCTACTAAAGGTTGTATTGTTACTTGTTGTGATGTTATAGACGGACCAATTGTAAAATTAAAAAATGGTTCTGTAAA
The DNA here is from genome assembly GCA_964549155.1 of Candidatus Woesearchaeota archaeon. GTDB lineage: Archaea > Nanobdellota > Nanobdellia > Pacearchaeales > GW2011-AR1 > CAKZRD01. Next base: position 38,124 of record CAZJUG010000002.1, on the reverse strand, counting down.
AAAGATTAATGATCCTGAAGAAGCAAAAAAAATATTTCCAGAGGTTGAAGAAATTATATATTTAGGAGACATGCTTTTCCCATTAGGAGATGTCTTAAACAGAAATACCGACCTTTTGAAACCAGGTTATGTTGAAGAGTGGTGGGGATTAGAATTAAAAAGAGAATTGGAAAAAATGGAAGAGAAGATAAATTTTGATTGTTATAATGTTCCTTTCAAGGAGGCAATAGACTTTTCTGAAAAATTTGGACTTCCTCTTCATCCTGCATATATATTCTATTGGACCCAGATAAACTCAGAACAATTTATAGGTCTCTTGAAATGGCTCTCTCAAGGAAGCTGGAATGAGAAATTAATTCTCCCTTATTCTAAAAATCAAAGAGAAGAATTTTTTATTGGAAAAAGAGCATTAGAAATTTTAGGAGTAGAACATGAAGTTTTTCTAGATAATGTTGTGGTTGAGAATGGAGAAGAATTTATTTTTAATCTCGGTTTAGTACCTGAAAGATTTAATGAAGAAGTTTTAAAATTATTAAATAAATATAATGGAGAATCTATTCTGGAATTTATTAATCTAGTTTCAAAATTAAAAATAAAAGATAAGGCTGGAGATTTCATTGGTGCAAGGATGGGTCGGCCTGAAAAAGCTAAATTGAGAAAATTAACTGGAAGTCCAAATGTTCTTTTTTCCGTGGGCGAACAGGGAGGGAGGTTTAGGAGTTTAAATGAGGCTGTTGAAACAGGATTTTCCAAAGCAGACTTTCCTCTTTATTTTTGCGAAAAATGTAATAAGGAATCTATTTATAGAAAATGTGTTTTCTGTGGTTCAGATGCAAAGAAAAATTTTTATTGTAGAGATTGTGGAAAGGTATTATCTAAGAAATGTCCAGAACATGAAAAATGTTCTGAATCTACTAATAGAAAATTAGAGCTGAAATATTTATTTAATGTTGCAGTCAATAAGTTAAACTATGGAATGGGAGATGTTCCAATTTTGATAAAGGGAATAAGGGGGACGAGTAGCGATTCTCATGAAAATGAAAACATGGTAAAAGGGATATTAAGAGCTAAATATAATCTCTGTGTAAATAAAGATGGTACAATAAGATATGACGGAACTGAAATTCCCTTGACACATTTTAAACCAAAGGAGATTGGAACTTCTGTTGAAAAACTTAGGGAGTTGGGATACAAAAAAGATTGTTATGGGAATGATTTGGTTGATGAGAATCAAATTTTAAATTTAATGCCTCATGATATCTTATTACCCTCTTGTCCAGAGACTCCCGATGAAAAGGCAGATGATGTATTCCTTAATATAACTCATTTTATTGATGAACTTTTAGAGAAATTTTATAAACTTCCTAAACATTATAATCTAAATTCAAGAGAAGGCCTTGTTGGACAGCTGGTTGCTTGTATGGCTCCACATAATTGTGCAGGAGTTATTGGGAGGATTATTGGTTTTACTAAAATGCAAGGTCTCGTTGCGAGTCCATTTATGCATGCAGCCATGAGAAGAGATTGCGATGGAGACGAAGCAGCTGTAATGCTTTTGTTAGATGTTTTATTAAATTTTTCTTTGAAATATCTCCCTTCTCATAGGGGGGGAACACAGGATGCACCTTTAGTTTTAAATTCAAGAATTAGAGAGGGGGAAGTAGATGATCAAATTTTGGATTTTGAAACTTGTTGGGAATATCCTTTAAGTCTTTATGAACTTGCGGAGCAAAGAAAGCATTCTTCTGAAATAAAAATTGAGACTGTTAAAAGTTTTCTTAAACAGGGAAGAAATTCCTTTGAAGAAATGGGGTTTACCCACGATACAAGCAATATTCATTCAGGCGTTTACAATTCTGCATACAAAGTTCTCCCTTCTATGAAGGAAAAGGTTCTTGGACAAATGGGGCTTGCAGATAAACTCCGCTCGGTCGATGCTTCTGATGTTGCTAGACTTGTGATAGACAGACATTTTATTAGAGATATTAGGGGTAATTTAAGAAAGTTTTCTCATCAAGTTTTTAGGTGTGTTAAATGTAACAAGAAATTCAGAAGACCTCCTATGTCTGGGGCGTGTAGTTGTGGCGGAAAAATTATTTTTACTATCTCTGAAGGTTCAATCAAGAAGTATTTAGATCCAGCTATTGAACTTGCAGAAACTTACAATATTCCTGCATATACCAAACAATCTTTAGAATTAGCAAAGTTGTATATAGAGAGTATTTTCGGTAAGGAAAGTGAAAGACAGGTAGATTTGAAGAATTGGTTCTAAAAAGGCAGATAAAACAGAATTGTTGGGATCATCAAACATCCCATCAGGAAACCCTTTCTTACATCTAAATAAGCACAAGTTAGTCCAAGGATTGTTGAACTGATTAAAACAAATAAACCCACAAACCCGCTCATTAATACCGTAACAAAAACTAAAAATAAAAGGACTACTTTAGAGACTTTTTCATAATTTATTCTATGGATTATCTTTGCAAAATTTTTTGAAATAGAGATTGTTAAAAATATTGAAATTATGGAGGTTAAAATGATGGCTACGATAATTACTAGAAGTTCATTAAATGTTAGCTTTGTTATTTCTGCAATTGCTCCTGCAAGCCCGCTTCTTTTCTTATCTGTGAGATAAAGAATTAAAAAAGAAACTGATAGGACAAGAGTATTCGTACTTCCAACTAAAATAAGAAATTGTTTCTGGCTCATCTCCTTAACTATTGTTGAACCAATTATTGCTGATTGACTTGCACCCATTCCTGGAAGGAAAGAACAAATTGGGGAAGTTATTGCTGTTGCAATTGTTGGTTTTTTTATCTCTTCCCATTTTATCTTTAATTTTTCAAGAACTTGTTTTGGAACCACAGAATTTGAGGAGATGGAGTAAATAAGAGTGGAGGTACCAAAAAGACCCGTTAATAATGGGAGGAGGGGTTGATTTATATTGAGATTTGTACTGGCAATTCCTAAAAACCCTGCGAGAAGAAAAATGATTAGTGCTCTTATCTTAGATTCTTTTTCTCTGCCTACTAAAAAAATACAGGCCCAAATTAGAAAAAAGGCCATCATTTTTTCTATAAACCCTTGGACAAAAGGAATAACAAAGAAAAATATCGGTGCGAGAATCAAAAAAAGTATTACTGCAATTGAAGAGCCGATTAAAGTATAAACAATTGCTTCATGTCCTTTCCCTTCTAAAAGCATTTTATGTCCTGGGAGAACAGAAAGAGCTGTTTCTTCGCTCGGTGCTCCCAGGTAGATTGAAGGAATGGTATCTATAAATGTGTTTGTTAAACCCATTGCAACAATCAAAACAATTATTTGCAATGGAGAAAAGATGTTTAGAAAAAAAGCAGAACTCGAAACTAAAAAGGCAGCTACAAGATTAGTATGAATCCCTGGAATTAAGCCTGTGAAAACTCCTAATGCAACTCCAATTGTCAGTGAAATTAACAATTCAAACATTTTATCTTGTTTGCAATCAGTTCTTCTTCATTTTGCCTGGAACCATACACCTCAATTATGTTTCCTTTTTTAAATGAGACTTCTGTTTCGAATAAAATAATCTCTGTAGTTTGGTTTTGAAGTTTTATCCTGATTGGGAAGTTCCCAGAAATCTTTTCTATTTCTCCTAGTGCTATAGGTTTTTGAAATTCTGTCATCAAAAGTAAAATAAGGATGCATAGAATTGATAATATCAAAAAAAGTCTTTCTCTGTTCATTTAAAAATCGCGCTTCCTATCCTTACAATAGTGGCTCCTTCTTTTATTGCTAGCTCATAGTCTCCTGTCATCCCCATTGAAAGTTCCGTAAATTTATATTTGTCATTTAAATTTCTCATTTTTTTGAATAGTTCTACCTTCTTTATTTTTTCGATATATTTAGGTAATATAGTCATCAATCCTAATACTTCTAAGTTCTTCATTTTACTTATTTCTTCAATTGCATTATCCAAATCCTCTTCTAGAAATCCATATTTTTGAGGCTCTCTTCCAATATTTACCTGTATCATTATCTTCTTTCTACAAATTTGGTTAATTTTTTCAGCAAGTTCTATAGAATCTATTGTTTGAATAACATCAAATAACTCAACTGCTTTTTTTATCTTGTTGCTTTGAAGATGTCCTATAAAATGTTTTTCAACTTTGTCTAAAAATTCAAATTTCTTAATTGCATCTTGGACTTTATTCTCCCCTATAATCTCTGCTCCTAATCTAATCACTAGATTAATATCTTCAGAATTTGAATATTTAGTTACACAACATAATTTTATCGGTTTCCTTATTTCTGAAAGTTCTTTTTTTATTCTCAAATAGTTGGATTCTATTTTATTCATTAAGTTTTGATTTCTACAATGTCTTTATCTTTTAGAATATGGTTAAGACCGACCATCTGTCCTGCAAACTTTGATGAAGGCCCCCATATTTTCGCAGACTTCGTTTGGTTTTTCAAATTTTTAGAAATTTTTCCTGCGACTTCTTGAAGAGTAGAACCTGTTTTTAGAATCAAAGGGTCTCTAGAATGTTCTTTCTTTGGTTCTTTTGTATATATCCTTATTATGGGGAATGTTTCAAAAATTGTTCTTTTAATCTCTTTCAGTTCTTCTTTTGAGATATTTTCTTTGAAAAGTAAAAATTGAAATTTTTTGAATTTTGATTTAAGATTTGCTATTATCTTTCTTCTTTCTTGTTCGTTTAAGGTATCTATTTTAGTTATAGCTATTATAACTTTTGCTTTCGTGGCTCCTATTTCTGCTAATGAACTTTCAAATTGATTTAAATTTTCTATTGTTAAAAGAATTGTGTCTGTAGTGTGCAACAAACCTTTGTCGGTGTTAGGAAATGAAGGAGTGTCTATAATCTGAATTTTTACATCTTCGTAAGCTATTGTTCCAAGTGTAGACTCCTTTGTTGAGTGGGGATAATCAGTTATAATCGAACTTTGTTCAGCAAGTTTATTAAAAATTGTTGTCTTTCCAGAGTTTGGAGGTCCGACAAGAATTACCTGCATTTCTGCTTTTTTGATTCCTTGTTGAGTTGACTTTCCAGATTTCTTTGCTTTTTCTAAGGAATCTATTAGTTTCCTATATCTTGTTTTTAACTGTGCTCTTAGGTTTTCTCCTCCTTTATGTGAGGGTGCAAAAGAAATCATTTTTTCTAAACATCTTATCTTTTCTTCAGTAGTTGTCGCTTTATCATAATCTCTTTCCGCACTAATATATTCTGGATGTGCATTAACTGGCATGATTCTATTTTGATTTTTTAGTTTATAAAAATTTGCTTATCGTTAATTTTTTATCTGGTTGGAGTAATAAAAGTAAAAACGAAAAAAAAAACGAAGGTTTAAATATAGGTTTTATTTCTTTTTTTCATGAAAATTGAGGAGAAGGTGATTGCTTTTTGTGTTTTGTCATTGGTAGTTGTGTCTTTTTTTTCAGTTTCTGTTGTTAGTGCGGGATGGTTTGGAGATTTTTTAGATAAAATTTTGGGGAGAGATAATTTGATTAGTGGGAATGTAATTTATAAACTGGGAGATGTGTCTCTCATTAATACAGTATTAGAGCAGTATGGGCGATTTTACCACGTTATTGCATTTCAGGAAAGTTCTGTTTCTGTGTGTTCTGAGCTTTTGGAGATTGTAAGCCCTCAGGGCTATTCTTGTTTTCATGGAACTGTTGATTTGAATAATGTTGGTCAAGGAATAAGAACCGGATCTTTTATCTATAAGGATGTAAATGATTGCGGAGGGGCTTCTTATTTCAGTCAAGACCTAGATGATAAGTTTACATGGGCTAAAACTTTTAGTTATTTTTGTTTTGGAAATAAGGAGATGAACATATTGTATTTCAATTCTGAGACCCCTTGTGGAGTTTTATATTCTTTCAAACAAGTTAGGGATTGTTCAGCCTTGGGAGGGGCATGTAGTGCTTCTACGGGTCGTTGTGTCTTTTGTACTCCAGAGTCAGATACCCAGTTATGCTTGAGATTAAATAAAAATTGTGGTTCTGTAACCGCTATGGATAATTGTGGAAAGACTAGGACTATAAGTTGTGGAAGTTGTACTTCTCCGAATACTTGTGGTGGTGGAGGAACTCCTAACGTATGTGGATGTACTCCTTCAAAAACTAGTTTTACTCCTGCTTTGAATACTTTTTGTGGAATAAAGAATGTAAAGGATAGTTGTAATCAAAATGTACAAAAGAATGGAACAATTGTCTGTGACTCTAGTAGTATGTGTTCTACTAATACTAACAACTGTATTCCTCTTATAAGAGAGATTACTTATAAGGATGTTGTTTTTAGTAATTGTAAATTAATTGGGGCTGTGGGGGATTGGAGTAATCTAGATGAGAGATTTTATGTCGGCTTGGAAATTCCCAATGTAGGATGGATTACAGATTATGCAAATAGGACAAGACCGACCTATAGTGGGTATGGGTTTGAAATTGATTTAAGACCTTATATTTCAGAAAATAAAATCCTTTTCGGGAATCATAGTCTAAATGTGCATATTACTACGGATTTAGGAGGTATTGAAGAGGTTTATAGTTCTATTTATACCTTTGAGTTAGATAGAAATAGCGGTTGTTTCAGTCCATTAATTAATATAAATGGAATTGATGTCCTAAAACTTGAAGGAACTCATTATGAGATGGGGTATACTCATGGAAAACTTTTAGCCCCAAGAATAATCTCTTTTTTAAACTATTCTATTTTTGAGGGGATTTTAGAAAATCCAGACAATTATAATCTATTGGTTCAACACATCTCCTATTCAAACATACCTGAAAAATATATTGAAGAACTTGAGGGGATGTTACAGGGAATGAAAGATAGCGGAATTGATTTGTATATAGATAGCTTACAAAGAGAGGTAAGTCTTGACGATTTAAAGGCTATAAATCTCCTTCCTGATTCTTGGGAGAGTTTATGTTCAAGCTATTCTGTTTGGGGGGATCATACATCTGAGGGGAATACGATTTCGGCTAGGAATCTGGATCTTGGATATAATGCAGGGGGTGTTGAACCTTCAAACCTTTGGTTGCTCATTTCTTATTCTCCTAGTGATCCTTCTGAGAAAAAGTGGGTCTCGGTAGCCCTTCCCGGTCTTATCGGAGGAGTTACTGCTATTAGGGAGGACGGTTTGGGGATATATGTAAATCAACTTCTTGGGGTTGGTTATGCTAATAAGGGTCAGAATTTCGATCCTCTCGGTTTTATGATAAGAGATGCGATAGACTCTGCAGAAGGAACAGATTTTGTAGGGGATGTATATAGGGTGTTATACGAAAAAAGAACTTACCCTGGATATCTTCTTCACTTATCTTCTCCAAGCAATCAACAAATTGTCGCAGCGGTGATTGAGGGTAATTATCAAGGGGTACGGATAAGATATCCTGAAAGTTCGGAAAATCTTATTGTTAGCACAAACCATATAGAAGAAACGAAGTTTATTAATGAGGGTTCTGTTGAAAGATATGAAAGGATATTTAATGAATTGAAGGTTATGGTCCCCCAAGGTATAAAGGAGGGGATGTCGGATACTGTAGTAAAATCTATAGGGGTAGCTGCGAATGATGATACTCATTTTACACTGATTCTTTACCCAAACTTAAAAAGATTCGAATTGGGGTTTAGTAATTTAAATGTTTTTAATTCTTTTGAATTACAGGACTTTTTCAACACACCATCTATAGATTATTCCTTAAGAGGGGATTCTAGTGATCCTCCAGTAAGTGTATCTGATTTTAAATTTGAATTGACTCCAAATACTGAAACTATCGCTTCTGAAAATACTTTTTCTGAAAATAAATCTCCAGAGTCTTTATGGAAAAGAATCTTTGGGGGCTTGTATACATTATTTAGATAGATAATGGACTAGTTGGTTGGTAAAATTTTCCTTTAATGAAGAGGAAGTTACTAAAAAAGAAGTTTCTCAATGATTTAAAGAAGAGCCTCATTCATTACAGAGTTCGCAACAGCCAAATTAGGGGCACATAACCTTTTAATCTCCTCTTTTTTCAAGATTCTATGAAACTTGGAGTTTTATTTTCTGGAGGGAAAGATTCAACATATGCAGCATGGCTTGCTAAGAAAGAAGGTCATGAAATTGTCTGTCTTATTTCAATTTATTCTGAAAATAAAGATAGTTTTATGTTTCATACTCCTGCGATAGAGTTAACTAACAAACAGGCAGAACTAATGGAGATTCCATTAGTTACACACAAAACAGAAGGGAATAAGGAAGAAGAACTAATAGACTTGGAAGATGCGATTAAGATTGCTATTAGAGATTATGGTCTTGAAGGAATCGTTACAGGAGCTATTGCGAGTTCTTATCAAGCTTCCAGAATTCAAAACATTTGTGATAAATTAGGGATTATTTGTTTAAATCCTCTTTGGCAAAAGGATCAGCTAGAACTTCTAAGGGATTTAATTAATAACCAGTTTGATGTGATGATTTCTGCTGTTGCCGCATATCCTTTAGATAGGTCTTGGGTTGGAAGAATAATAGACTCTAAATTTATTCAGGAAGTAACTTCTCTTGGTGAAAAGTATAAGATAAATCCTGCGGGAGAGGGAGGGGAGTTTGAAAGTTTAGTTATAAACTGTCCACTTTTTAAAGAAAAATTAAATGTTAATTTAACTAAGGTCATTGGAGATGGGAATAGCTGGAAAGGAAGTTTCAGTTAGTAATGGTATAAGAGGATATAAAATTTATCCTCAAACAAAAGGTCGTTGCGGAGATGCAACATTGAGGTCCATTTATCATTTTTGGATGGGAGAGGAGATTCAACAAAAAGAAATTTCTAGGTTGACGGGTTCTAGTTCTTCTGAGGGTTGTGATTCGCAGGGTTTAGTGAATGGAGCAAGACAATTAGGTCTATTAGCTGCTCATTTTGATAGGGAAAGAGACATCAACTTTTTGGAGGGGTGGGTAAGTAAGGGGATTCCTCCGATGGTGTGTTATACTGATCCTATTTATAATGAGGACCACTGGGCTTCTGTTTTAGGAATAAATAATCATATTTTTTTGTCAGATAGTGCTTCAGTTAAAGTAAGAGATTTTTCTCCAAGAAGATTTTATGAATATTGGACAGATTTTCAGGAAGGGGTTAGATACAATAATACTCTCCTAATTCTTCCTAAGAAAAAATTTAATAATCTTTGTTGTGTAGATAAAAGATTATTATCTAAATATCTTTAAGGGTATTATTATAAAAATTTTAATTCAATTTCAAAAAACCTTTCTTATTGTTAATCCTTTTCAATATATTAAATATTATTATCAATATCAGTGCAAATAAAAGTGCGAAAATCCAATCTAATCTTCCGACAGGAACTGTCTCAAAAATTTTGTTTAGGGGGCTATATATTATTACTATTGTGGCAATTATTGAGATTATAGATGCTCCAAATAGATACTTATTTGCAAATGCAGACTTTGGAGTTACTTCTCTCCTGAATGATAAAAAGTTATATGCTCCTCCGATTTCTAAAAAGATTAATGTAAGTAATGCTGTGGTTCTGGCATCTATTATCGTTTGGCCAACAATATTAAATACAACATAATAAACTCCAAGAGTCATTATAGCCATAAGAGCTCCTGCAGTTATTGTCCAGCCCCAGTGAGCTTTATTCATAATTTTCTGATTTTTTATAGGCTTCTCTAACATTATATCCTCCGAGGAAGGGGTTAGTGCAAGACTTATTGCGGGGATGTCATCAGTTACTAAATTCATGAACAATATCTGTAATGCAAGTAATAGGGGTATGTGCCATCCAAAAAATGGAGCTAGTAAAACTCCAAAAAATAGAATTGCTAGTTCGGCATAGTTACAAGATAACTGGTAACCTATAAATTTTCTTATATTCTTAAAAATAGTTCTTCCTTCTTTTATTGCCTCTACTATTGTTGCGAAGTTATCATCCTTTAATGTTAAATCTGCTACTTCTCTGGAAACATCTGTTCCTGCGATACCCATTGCTACCCCTATATGGGCTTCTTTTAGTGCTGGAGCATCATTTACTCCATCTCCAGTCATGGTTACTATTTCTCCATTCATTTTTAATGCTTTTACAATCTTTAGTTTATGCTCAGGTTTTACTCTTGCAAAAATAACAATTTCTTTAACAATCTTTGAAAGTTCTTCTTCACTAATTTTTTCTAATTCATTCCCGTCCATTATTTTCCCTTGAATTCCTATCTGTTTTGCTATTGCTTTTGCAGTTTCTCTATTATCTCCTGTAATCATCTTTACTTCTATTCCTGCATTTTTGCAAATCTGGATTGCTTCTTTGACTTCTTCTTTTGGGGGATCTTCTATGCCCACTAGTCCTAAAAAGATAAAATCACTCTCTTCTATCTTCTTACCCTTATTCGGTTCTTTATATGCCAGGGCTAGAGTTCTCAATGTTTCAGAGGTCATATCCTCATTCAATAACAATATGTTCTTCCTTTCTTTTTCGGTAATTCTGAATATTCCTTCTTTTCTTTGAACATATTTACATTGGGACAATACAAATTCTGGAGCTCCTTTACTATAGATTAATCTCTTTTCTTTATTTTTTACTAAAACAGACATCCTTTTTCTTTCCGAATTGAATGGAATTTCCTCTATTCTAGAATATTGTAAGTCCTCTTGGTATATTCCTGCTTTAGAGGCCATTACAAGAAGTGCTGCTTCTGTAGGATTTCCAATTATATTAAAATTTTTATCTTCTCCTGTTCTACTTATGTTTGCATCATTACAAGCAACACCTGCCTCAATTAATCTGGATAATACCTTCTCTTTTTCTGGACTAATCTTCTTATTATTAAAAATAAAGTCTCCATTTCCTTCATAACCTGTTCCACTCACCTCATAAATTCTTCCATCTGTTAAAATCTTTTTTACAGTCATTTCTCCTTTTGTTATGGTTCCAGTCTTATCTGAACAAATTACTGTTGTCTCGCCTAAGGTTTCTATGATTGACATTCTATTAACAATCGCATTTTTCTTGGCCATTACATACGCCCCACGAGATAATGCTGTTGTGAGAACAACAGGTAGTCCTTCTGGAAATGCAGAAACAGCTAGGGCGATAACAAGGGTCAGGCTTTCAATTAATAGTTGTGTAGAATAAGGTTGATTAAAAAACATTAGGGCCCCTGTAAATAATGAAAATGATATTGCCACTAGGATCATATATTTAGAGATTGAATTTATCTTATCTTGAAGAGGTAATTTTTTTTCTGCATGTGAAATCATTTTAGCTATTTTACCAAATTTAGTATTCATTCCTGTATGGATTACTTTTGCAATACATTTTCCATTAACTATGAATGAACCCATGTAAAGCATATTTTCTTCAGAGTAATCTTTTTCATTTTTTATAATTTTTTTAGAGACTTCTTTTGATTCTCCTGTTAGAATAGACTCATTTACTAATAGCTCTTTTTGTTCTAGTATTATGCTATCTGCAGGTATTTTTTCTCCATTTCTAAGAAGAATTATATCTCCTGGCACAAGTTTGGTTGTTTCTATTTCCATTTCTCTTCCGTCTCGAATTACAATAGATACTGGAACAATCATATCTTTCAGAGAAGAAATTACTTTTTCTGCCTTATACTCTTGAAAAAATCCGGTAATCGTTACGAGCAATATGACAACTAATATTGTATATGCAGTGATATTTTTACCAACAAAAAAAGAGAGAACCATTGCTATAAATAATAGGTATGTTATAAAGTTCCCTTTTATTTGATGGAGGAGAATAATCAAGGGTCCCTTTTTATTTATCTCTCTTAACTCATTCGGACCATATTTATCCAAAAGGTTTTTTGCCTGTTGAGAATTAAGCCCTCTTTTTTCCATATTCTAATTAATTATTCTGATTTAATAAATGTTTTGGCGACATTTAAAAATAGGCTAATATTAGGATTTCTATGAATAATGAACTTATCCTAAAAGTTAAGAAGAAGAAGGAATTTTCTCTTTTACCAAGTAGTTTGGTTGAAAGGGCTTTAAGGTTGTCTAACGAAGATGTGAAAAGTGCGAGAGCATTACTTAGAAAATTTTTTGGGGTTTTTTTAACTAATAAGGTTCTAAAATTAGAATCTGAGGAAGTTTTGAGAAGCCATATCTCTTCTAAGGGGAGAGAATATTCAGGTTTTTATGAAAAAATTTTTTCTGGTGTGAGTCCTATTTCTATCTTGGATATTGGATGTGGGGTAAACGGTTTTTCATATAGTTATCTAAATAACTTTCTTTCTGGAATAAATTATCTTGGTTTAGAAGCGGTTGGTCAATTAGTCAATAAGACAAATCATTTTTTTGAAGACAAGTCTTATAAAAATGCTAAGGTAGTATTGGGAGATATTTTTGATTTAGATAATATAACAAGACTACTCAGAGAAATTGAATCTCCTAGGGCAATTTTACTTTTTCAGGTTATAGATGCTCTTGAATCATTTGAAAGAGATTCTTCAAAGAAGCTTCTTTTAACGATTCATAAAGAAATAAAAAAAGAAGATTTAGTTGTAATCTCTATGCCTATGAAAAGTATTTCTGGAAGGAATAAATTTGAAGCCAGACGGAATTGGCTAAGATATTTTTTAGAAGAGAATTTTTCAATAGAGGAATTTTTTCTAGGTGACGAGAGAATTTTCCGTTGTAGGAAGAAATAAAAACCCTATTAGCTCCTATCTACTATGGTTTTATTCAATAAAAAGAAATTAAAGAATGGTTTTACAATAATTCATGAAAAAAGAGATGTACCTGTTACTACTATTATGATTTCAACTCGTTTTGGTGCGGAATATGAAAAAGAGAGTGAAAAAGGCATTGCTCATTTTATAGAACACCTTTGTTTCAAGGGAACAGAAAAAAGAACTGCTAAACAAATCTCTGAAGAGATTGAATCTGTTGGGGGGGTTTTGAATGCATTTACTCATGAAGAAATGACTTGTTATCATGCGAAGGTTCCTTCTGTTCATTGTTCAATAGCTCTAGATGTTCTATTTGATATTTTCTTTAATCCTGTTTTTCCCGTAGAGGAAATAAAAAAAGAAGCTAGGGTAATTTGTGAGGAGATTAAGATGTATAAAGATAATCCTCATGCATTCGTTTTGGATAAACTCAAATCAAACCTATATAATGGCCCCTTTGGGGAATTTATAGCAGGTAATGAAAAAATTGTTTTATCTATGGATCAAAAGAAAATTAGAGAGGTTCATGATGCTGCATATGTTCCTGAAAATACAGTTCTAGTTGTGGTGGGGAATAATTCTTTCAAGGAAATTTGTAGTTTAGCAGAAAAATTAATTCCTGAGAAGAAGGGTAAAAAACTTACAATTCCAGAAATTTCTATTAAAAATAATAAAGAAATTTTTTCTAGGAAGGGTATTGAACAAACTAATCTAGCAATTGGCTTCCATTTTCCTATTGCTTCTAAAAAAGAAAGTTATGCTGCTGAAATTTTTAATGCTATCTTGGGAGAAGGCATGTCTAGTCGGTTATTTACAGAGGTTCGGGAAAAAAGAGGATTAGTATATGGAATAAAGACCGAATTAGATATGGGAAAAAATTATTCTTATCTTGTTATTTGGGCAGGAACAGATAAGGAAAAAGCTCAAGAAGTTATAGAAGTTTCTCTAAATGAATTTTCTAAGTTAGCTCTTCTTTCTGAGAAGGAATTAGAAAAAGCTAAGAAACAGGCAATTGGAAGTTTTCTGGTTGAAAATGAGGACTCATTAAGTACTGCAACAAACTTAACTATGTTTGAGATCTGTAGAAAAGCAGAAGACTATTATGAATATGAGACTAATCTAAGGAATGTTAAACTCGATGAAATTATTAAACTCGCTCGTATAAAAAAGTATTCTGTTGTTGTGTTGAATCCTGAAGTGGATAAATAGTTTTTCCTTATTCCTCGTCAAAAGATTCATAAGAACTTCTTTTCTTTCACAAAGAAAAGTTCCTCCTAATCAAAAGAAACTTCGTTTAGTTTTTCCTCATCCTTCGTCAAAAGATTTATAACCCCTTCTTTCTTCTTTTTTTTATGGGAAATGAAAAGGAAAAAGAAAAGGAAAAAAAGCATGAGTTAGGTGTTACAGTAGATAAGGATGACTTTTCTGAGTGGTTTGCACAACTAATGATAAAGGCAGACTTAGCAGATTATACTGATGTTTCGGGGTGTATTGTATTCAAACCTTCTTCTTATGAGCTTTGGCAAAAAATTCAAGGATTAATAGATATAAGATTTAAAAAAATTGGTGTTAGGAATTCTTACTTTCCATTGCTTATACCTGAAAAATATCTTAATAAAGAAAAAGAACATGTGGAAGGTTTTTCTCCAGAAGTTGCATGGGTTGAAAAGGCGGGAGATTCTAAATTAAGTGAGCGGTTAGCTATTAGGCCAACTTCTGAAACTATTATGTACCCTTCTTATTCTAAATGGATAAGAAGTTGGAGAGATTTGCCCCTAAGATTCAATCAGTGGAATAATGTTGTTAGGTGGGAATTTAAACATCCAGTACCTTTTTTTAGAGGAAGAGAGTTTTTGTGGAATGAGTTACATACTTGTTGTGCAACTGAAAAAGAGTCTTTAGCCGAAGGGAAAGAAGTTATGAAGGCCTATAATGATGTGACTGAGAATTTTATGGCATTATATGGAGTTTATGGCAGGAAAACTGATAGGGAGAAGTTTGCTGGGGGAGTGTTTTCTGAGAAGGTTCATTATATTATGCAGAATGGCAAGGTTTTAGAGGGATGTCCATTCCATCACGATGGACAAAATTTTGCTAAAGCATATGATGTTAAATTTTTAGATGAAAATGGAAAGGAACAATATGTCTGGCAGAATACTTATGCTATCTCTACTAGAATGTTGGGAGTAATGTTTGCTATCCATTCAGATAATAGAGGATTAATAATTCCCCCAAAGATGGCTTTGAATTCCGTTGTGATTGTTCCAATCTTATTTGAGGATACAAGGGATAAAGTTTTGGAAGCATGTGATAAGGTTTCTAGGGAACTTAAATCGTTTGATGCATTAATTGATCAAAGAGACCATTTGAGTGCAGGATTCAAATTTAATGATTGGGAATTAAAAGGAGTTCCAGTAAGAATTGAAATCGGACCAAAAGATTTAGAAAAAAATCAAGTTGTATTGGTTAGAAGAGATACTCTCAAAAAAGAGATTGTTCAGTTTTCAGAATTGAAGAAAAGAGTTAAGGAAGTTTTAGAAGATATACAGAAGGTCTTATTTGAAAAATCAAAAGAGATTTTTCTTTCTAAGTTAACCGATGCTAATTCTATGAATGAATTGAAAAAAGCAATTCAAGATAAGAAAGTTGCTTTAGTTCCTCTTTGTAAGAATGAAAAGTGTGAGGAGATTATCAAGGTTGAAACTACTGGGGCTAAAGCACTTTGGATAGACAAAAAGAAGGTTCATGGTGAGAAGTGCATTGTCTGTGGTAACAAGGCAGACTATTTTGTTTATGTGGGTAAGAGCTACTGATTTAACCCCTCCTAGCTCAATTGAAGGTACAAAGATATAAAAAAGAAGAATTTTAATATTTAATATGGCTAAGAAGAAAAGTGTTTCTGTTGAAGATAAACCAAAAAAGAAAAAGATTGTAAAAAAAGTGAAATCTTCTGATTCGGGAGATAAAAATGAATTCTCTGGAGGAACTACTCTAATTGTAACTGAGAAGCCTCAGGCTGCAGAAAAGATTGCGGCGGCTTTAAGTGATAATTCTGATAGAAAACATAAAGAAAAGAATGGAACAGCTTATTACGAATTTGAGAAGAATGGACATAATTTTATTGTTGGTTGTGCGGCAGGTCATTTATTCGGAATAAGTCAGATAAGGGCGAGGGGAGAATTTCCAAATTTTGATGTTGAATGGACTCCTTCTCATGAAAAATCTAAGGCAGGTTATACAAAGAGATTCTATGACCTCCTAAAGAAATTAGTTAGAAAAGTAGATAATTTTATTGTTGCAACGGACTATGATGTTGAAGGAGAAGTTATAGGATGGAATGTGGTTAGATTCCTTGGGGGAAAGAAGGCGGAGCAAGAAGCAAAGAGAATGAAATTTTCTTCTTTAACAAAAGATGAATTAAAAAAATCTTTTGAAAACTTACAGAATACTTTGAATTGGAGTGAGGCTTATTCTGGGGAGACTAGACATTTTTTAGACTGGTTTTATGGGATAAATTTATCTAGGGGTTTGATGAAGGCCCTTTCTCAGACAGGAAGATTTAGGATTTTGTCTATTGGGAGAGTTCAAGGTCCTGCATTAAAAATTGTTTACGAAAGAGAACTAGAAATAAAAAGTTTTAAACCAACTCCTTTTTGGCAAGTTTTTCTAACGGTAAAAGATAAGAAAAATCAATTTTTAGAAGTGGGATATGGGAAAAACATAGAAGACAAAAAGGAACTTCCTAAATTTGAGAGATTGAGGGGAATGAAGGGAATTGCTGAAACAGAAATAAAAGAACAAAGAGTTCCCGTGCCTGTGCCTTTTGATTTAACAACTCTCCAAACTGAGAGTTATAAATTTTTTAAATTAAGTCCTGCACAAACTTCTAAAATTGCTCAGAACTTATATCTAGAAGGGTTAATATCTTATCCTAGAACTTCTTCGCAAAAATACCCAGATATAAATTTTAAGGAGATTTTAGAAAAGTTAAAAAAATTTACTCCCTTGGTTAAGTATGCTGTGAAAGAAAAACCTTCTGAAGGGAAGAAGACAGATCCTGCACACCCTGCGATACATCCTACAGGAGAGTTAAAGAAATTAGATGGAAAGGAAAAACAAGTCTATGAGTTAATCGTTAAAAGATTTATATCTTGTTTTGCTGAGGAAGCAATAGTTGACAATAAAAAAGTCGGAGTAAATGTATTAGGAATTAAATTCAGTGCTAAAGGTATTCAGTTTAAAGAAAAGAATTGGATGGCTGTTTATCCTTCTAGCATAAAGGAAAAAGAAATTTTAACTATGAATGGAGAGGTCGATATAAGGGAAATTAAAATTGAGGAGAAAATGACTCAACCTCCTGCAAGGTATAATTCTGCTTCTTTAGTCAAGGAACTTGAGAAGAGGAATCTCGGAACGAAAGCAACAAGGGCTAATATCCTAGAGACACTTTATGGAAGAGGGTATGTAAAAGAACAATCTATTGAAGTAACTCCTCTTGGAATGAAAATTGTTGAAACTCTTGATAAATACTCTCCAGTGATTTTAGATGAACAGCTTACAAGAGATTTTGAGATTGATATGGAGAATGTAAATGAAAAGAAAGATGAAGAAAGGATTTTGGAAAAAGCAAAGGTTTCCATAAGAGACATAGCAAAAGGAATTACAAAGAATCTAAAAGAAATAGGAGAATCTCTTGTTGAAGCTAATAATGAACTGATAGAAACTGAAAGGAAGGATAATACCTTGAGCATTTGTCCTGTTTGTAAAAAGGGAAACTTAAGAATTATGTATGGAAAGAAGTTTTCTAGATATTTTATTTCTTGTAATGCCTATCCTGAATGTAAGACTACTTTTTCCTTGCCTCCAGGAGGCATGATAAAACCTATTAGAACGGAAGATGGAAAACCCGAAATGTGTCCAGATTGTCATGATTTCCCTCTAATGCTTTCTCTAAAAAAAGGGAAAAGGCCTTGGAAATTCTGTTTTAATCCTAACTGTCCTAGTAGGCAGAAAAAGGAACCTGAAGTTGAAGCTACAAAAGTTTAAAAAGCTCTTAGAGTTCTCTGTTTTATGAAAGAGACTTTGAGTAATTTGTGTATTGCTTATGTGGGAGAGTGCCAAGCACGAAACAGATATAGTTTTTATGCATCTACTGCTAGGAAAGAAGGTTATGAAGTAATCGGAGCGGTTTTCCAAGAGACTTCAGACCAAGAAAAGGAACATGCAAAGAGAATTTTTGAAGCGATTCAAAAACTAAAAAAAGGAAATTCTTTGAAAGTTGAGACTGAAGTTCCTCTAGTTTTAGGAACAACTATCGAAAATTTGAAGGCTGCAGCTGAAGGAGAGAATTATGAATGGACCCAAATGTATCCTGGCTTTGCAGATACTGCAGAAAAAGAAGGTTTGACAGATGTAGCAAAAAGATTAAGAGCTATAAAAAGAGCAGAGGAACATCATGAGGAGAGATTTAAGAAGTTGTTGAAACAATTAGAGGAAGGAACAATTTTTAAGAAAGATGAAAAGGTTGAATGGTCTTGTATGGAGTGCGGTTATATACATAATGGAAAGGAACCTCCAGAAAAATGTCCTTCTTGTGATCACCCTAAATCTTTTTATAGATTGAAGTGTGAGGAATACTAGTTATGAATAATAAAATTTACAAATGTGATATTTGTGGTAATGTTGTTGCCTTATTGCACGAAGGAAAAGGACAACTTGTTTGTTGTGGTCAGCCTATGAGACTTCTTGAAGAGAATACAACAGATGGTGCTGTCGAAAAGCATATCCCAATTATAGAGAACAATAGAGTTAAGGTTGGGAGTGTTGAACATCCAATGGAAGAGGGACATTATATTGAATGGATTGAGGGAACAGATGGAAAGGAGATTTCAAGAGTCTTTTTAAAGCCTGAACAAAAACCAGTTGCAGAATTTTCTTTTGAGCCTATTTCAGCAAGGGCTTATTGTAACTTGCATGGACTTTGGAAGAGTAAGGGATAAGTTTTCTGAGAATGTTTCAATAAGATTTACACCTGTGAAATTTTTTCCACCTTCAGTTTCCAAAAATTTCTGGGAATTTTGTTAAGGCCTATTAACTATTTGAGTTAGTTGTTCAGTTTTAATGTTATCTCCTCGGTTTTTATTTTGAATGAACTTAGATAACTATTCAATCTATGAACAACGAGGAAAAAGGATGTTTATATATTACCAAAATTCCCTGTAAAATTGCGGAGCGATTTTGCTTTTTTAGTCTTTTTCTTTGAATAAGATTTACTTCTGAATTTTAAGTTTTGTTCTAATATTTTTGTCTTAACTGCCTAACCTTTTAGCAGGAAAATAGTTTACCTCGCATCGATACTCGTGCAATGATTGGAAATATGTCCAACTCTCCATCACAATCTGATTTGCCATTCTGGCTTGTGTTCTTGTGTGAGTGGGTAGAATTAAATGTCCTGTTGTCTCTTCAACCGGTTGTGGTCTTTTTTCTGACCTAATACGGTACCTCACTCCTTTTTTGTTTGTATCTTGTGCATCTAAATGAATCGCAATTATTTCCTTACCTTCTCTCTTTAGTTCATTAATTGATTTCTCAACAAGAGTCAATAATCTTGCAGTTTCTTTTCTCATAAAAATCTAACATCTGAAATGTTTATAAAGATACTCGTCTAGAATTATATATTATGCAGTCTCTAATTCAAAAAATAAACTCTTTGAAAAAAGAGCCTATTGCACAAGTCATTTCTAAAAGAATGAAGGAGTTTCAAGAATATGGTAAGGAAAAAGAAGATAAGGTTTTTTCGGAGCTTTGCTTTTGTTTATTGACGGCTAATTTTCAAGCTGAGAAATGTATTCAGATACAAAAAGATATGGGTCGAGGATTTGAGATTCTTCCGCAGGAAGAACTTGCTAAAAAGTTGAAAGAAGTAGGACATAGATTTTGGCCTCAGAGGGCTGAGAGGATTGTGCGGGCAAGAGATTGTAAGACTGAGCTTTGTAGTTTGGTTTTTCGAGAATCTGGGAAGGAAATGAGAAAATGGCTTGTGAAAAATGTTTTGGGTTTAGGAATGAAGGAGGCTTCACATTTTTTGAGGAATGTTGGTTATAGGGATGTTGCAATTATTGACTTTCATATTGTGGACTTGCTTGTTGATGAAAAGACGATTGAAAGACCAAAGACACTGACTGAAAAGAGATATTTAGAGATTGAAAGTGTCTTGGAAAATTTAGGGAGAGAAGTTAATTTGAATTTAGCTGAATTGGATTTATATTTGTGGTATTTGGAGACTGGGAAGGTGTTAAAGTGAGTTACTTTTCTTCCACAAAGAAAACAAGAATCCAATGTTTTGAAAGCAAGAGAAACTTCGTTTAGTTTTTCATCATCCTTAATCAAAAATAATCTCAAAGCAACATTTATAAACACATTTTTTTATTGAACATTATGATTATTAAAAAAGTATTTAACAAGGAATTTGATGAAGAGGTTCATTCTGATTTTTTGAAATTTGGGAAGGGAGAATTTCAAGACAAGTATCTAATTGAGTCTAAAAAGCAAAAAGATAAATGGGTAATAAAGACAGGTCCAGAATGGGCTAATCATCTTGTAAAGAGAGTTTTGCAAAATGTTTCAGGAACTATAAAAATTTCAGGGGTTATAGTTTCTACACTAGAGATGGAAATTCCTTTTTCTGATGGCAAGAAACAATTTATGGGTATAAAACAATACAAAGTTAATACTGAAGTTGACTCTCAAGAAATTCTCAGTATGATGGGTAAATATCCTCGGGCTTTTTTTGCTTTAACTTTTTCTGTTAATGGGCATGATTTGAAGATAAAACCAAAAGCTCCAAAGTCTGCAAAACCTGCTGCTGGAGGGGATAAAGGGGCAAAGGCAGAATTTTGCAGTTTGAAAACTTCTGATGTTTCAATTGTTAAAGATATCTTCTTTGATTTTCCAGAATTTAAAGAAATTTCAATAAGGCATACTATTAAGGTTGATTCTATGGTCTATCCAGAAGGGTTCCAGATAATGAAACCAGAAGAATTGAGATTAAAATGTAAAAGAAAGGGGATAGTTGTTCGAAATGTTTTAATTGACGGAAGGAATGAAGTTCGGGAAGCGGAGTTTGAGGCTTGAATTAGTTAGTTTTATAAACATATTTTTTCTATTAATCTTAGGGTAAAGGAAGTAAATTGGGTTTTAGCACTTGTGATGTCTATACTCTTTGGTCAATTAGGTATTGACAGATTTATAATGGGTCATGTTGGGCTTGGAATCCTTAAACTGATTACCTTCGGAGGTTGCGGGGTTTGGTGGATTATTGATGTAATCTTAATTGCTACCAAGGCTGACTTTGAAGGGATTCAATGGGTAGAATAAAGAAAATATATTTTTCCAAGTTTTTTTTGAAAATAATTAGTTTGGACTCCGAATATCGACCTTTTGTTTTTATGTTCATTTTAATTCTTCTTGCTTTGATTCCTATAGGTTTTTTAGAGAGCTCTCCCAATCTTTCAGTTTGCTCAAGATTGTTTGGAGATTATTGTTATTCTGTAGGTTTGACAAGAGGGGTTTCTTCTCTTCTGAAGGGGGATTTTTCATTGGCCCTTAATTATAACTTTCTTTCTCCGATTGTTTTATTTATAATAATTTTAATAATCTTTAGTGATTTTAGAAATAGGTTAAGAGTTAAAAACTACTTTTTATATTCTGTTTCAACCATTATCTTGCAAGGCAATCTTGATTTCATAGAATTTACAAGTTTTCTAACTGTCTGTTCGTGTTTTGTATTTGTTACTCCAATTATAAATATTGCACTTCCTTCTTTAATAAGTGCAGCTCTGTCTGTTGTTCTTCCAAATGATAGGGCCATACCTGTACTCATTCTATCTGCTCCAGCTCCTGTCAACATTTTATTTTCTCTTATTACATGATGAGGGTAAGGTCTCAGTTCAAAATAAAATTCTTTTCCCATTCCTTCTGTGAGAAATCTATTAAGATATTGTCTTGTAGCTTCTAGGGCAGTGTCTCTCATTTGAACAAACTCTTTTGTTCTTATAGTCATAATTGTTTTGTATTTTCCTGCTTTAAAACCAGAAATGTCTCCCATTCTATATTTGGTTACCTTGCTATTTGGAACGGCTTTTATATAAGATAATTTCTGCTTTTTACTCTTCCTCGTATAAGGTACAGGCTTTGTTTTTGAATAACAAGTTGCTTTTCTTAATGCCATTATTTCTTTGCCTCTAGAATTTTTATCTCAGTTCCAATTGATTGTCCTGGGAGTCCGGACTCAAAAATCGCTCTCACTACTCCTTTTCTTCCATGTGGAGCTGCAATTACTCCTCCAATCACCTTTTTTGCAGGAGAAGTCCATTCAACTTTTTTTCCAACATAAGGAATTGCTTTCTCTTTTGAGTCTATTCCTTCTATTTCAATAAGCATGTGTTTTTCGCTTATTGTTCTCTTTCCTCTCCTAAATTGGATTACTCTTGCATTTGCCATATTAATGACTTGAAAAATTGGTTTATAAATCTAATTGTTGAGCTGTCTCAAATTGTATTTTACTTCGTTCGATATGTTAATGGACTCAGCAGTCCTAAAAATCGTATAGCAATTTTGGAAACTTCAATCTTTTATACAAATGGTTGAAGGGAATCAAACCCTAACATTCAATTTCTGATGGAATAAAACATCTCTTCTTGGGAGATATGTTAATGGGCCCAGCAGGAATCGAACCTGCGCCATCTCGGTGTAAACGAGAGAGTCTACCATTAGCTTATGAGCCCAATAAATGAGCTTGGGATTCTTGCTTTTTAAAGTTTAACATTAATAAAGAATGAGAGAGTCTACCATTATGTCTAACTTCTTGGATTTTGAAGTTGGACAGACAGAAAATGGGGAATTTTCTGTAGCTTATGGGCCCTGATAAGTAAGTTAAAAGTTGGACCTTTAAAAAGTTACTCTTTTAAACCCTTGGTTTATATTAGTTTCATGCGTGGATGGTTAAATGGTAGAATACGACCTTGCCAAGAACTCTCTTTCTTAGAAAGAAAGGCTCCTCCTAACCGAAAGAACTAAGTTCGTTCTCGAGGAGGAAATCGAGAAGCGTAAGAAGGTTGTGACCCGGGTTCGATTCCCGGTCCGCGCATAAACATGAATCTCACCCCTCATTCTAGGAGGTAGAATTTCAGATACAGAAATTAAGAAAATTTCTGTCTCCTCGCTAAATGGATTAGCTATGGACTTCGATTCCCGGTCCGCACATATAAGCAAATCTCATTCTCAATTGTAGAGGACGATTTTCAAGGACCTTCCGTGTATTTTAAACCGAAACTTTATAAA
Source organism: Candidatus Woesearchaeota archaeon (assembly GCA_964549155.1). Lineage (GTDB taxonomy): Archaea > Nanobdellota > Nanobdellia > Pacearchaeales > GW2011-AR1 > CAKZRD01. The sequence continues at coordinate 15,093 of CAZJUG010000002.1, read as the reverse complement.
GCCCTTTAGTTTTTGGTAGTTATGGTTTCAGAAGAGAAGCAAAGGAATAAGCAAAATGATTCTGTTGAACAAAATATTTCTGAGAGTTATGTTCCTAAGTCTAAGTTAGGGAGTCTTCCAATAAGTAATCCTTTAGAAAGTGAAATGCAAAAGAAGATGGATAAAATTAAGGAAGACTTAGAGAAATTTAAAAAAGAAGCGACAAAACAATTCAAATTCATTGAAGCAATTGGTTTGGTTCCACAACAGGCCAACAAAAAGATTGAGGAAGAGTATGAGATTTCTGAAGCAGATGTCAAAAGAGGTTTAATCCATGTTTTAACTATCATTCCTGAGGAAAAATTTAAGGAGATTCAGAAGATAAAGTTGGAACTGATAAAAATTGCTAAGAAGATGGATGACAAGATCTGGGTTCATTTAATGACTCCTGTAGATATGTGGAACCTCTGTCTTGATTCTAAATTTGACATTGCAGAAGCCTTAGCTATGTCTTATCCCATATTGGATAAGGGAATCCTTGGAGGGATAAGGGTTGCTCAGATTCATAAGTCTCTAGTTTTGAAAAAGTTTGAGAAATATGTAACTTCTTATGTATTCGGGGGTTCATTGGCAAGGGGAGAAGCAAAGCCAACTTCTGATGTGGATATCTTTGTAGTTATTGATGATACAGATGTAAAGAGAATGCCTAGATTAGAATTGAAAGAAAAATTAAGGTCTATAATTTTTCAATATATTCAAGAAGCGACAGCTCTTGCAGGTGTAAAGAATATCCTCAATGTTCAAACATATCTCTTGACTGAATTTTGGGAGGCTGTAAAGGATGCTCATCCTGTAATGTTTACATTTATTCGAGATGGGATTCCATTATATGATAGAGGAGCATTTTTACCATGGAAACAGCTTTTGAGAATGGGTAAAATCAAGCCGAGTCCAGAAGCTTTAGACATCTTTATGTCTTCAGGAGATAAGCTTGGAGAGAATGTTGACAGAAGGTTAATGGACATTGTAATGATGGATATCTATTGGGGGATTCTTACACCAACTCAAGGTGTTCTTATGTTATATGGCCTTGCTCCTCCAACCCATAAGGAAACTGTGGAGATTTTCCAAGAGGTTTTAGTTAAAAAGGAAAAGCTCATAGAACAAAAATATGCAGATATCTTACATGAAGTAGTTATAAAATATTTTAAGGGGTATGAACATGGAAAGATTAAGAAAATTACTGGAACAGAGTTAGACAGTCTGTATAAAAAATCCTTAGACTATATTAAAAGATTAAAAGAGCTGAGGAAACAAATAGAAACTCGTGTTCAGGAAAATTCTGTAAGGAAGGTTTATGATGATGTATTTGGAATGGTCGGTGCTCTGTTTGGAAAGAAAGAAGAAAAAGAGATTATTTCAGAATTTGAAAAACAAATGATTAAAACAGGAAAGTTTCCCAAGAAACTTTTAGATAACTTAGAGTTTGTTGCTAAGGTGAAAAAAGAAGTTTTAGAACAAAAGGGTAAGAAATCTTCTAAGAAAGACAAAGATAAGAAGAAGGTTGATTTAATGACTGGTAAGGAGATTAATGAGGTTGATCAGGCAAGAAAGCTTGGAAACGAAATTATAAATATTTTAATTGAGCACAATCAAAGATGCGAGATGCTTTCATTGGACAGAACTAGATTTATGATAAAGACTGCGGATAGACAAGCAGAAGTTTTCTTTTTGAAAAATACATTTGTTGTTGAGAAAGGAGTTGTTCTTAAGGTTTCTAAAGATTCTTTAGCTAAATCAAATTTAGATGATTTGAATTCTGCCTTAGCTGAACATAAGAATAAAAATGTTTCTATAGACCTCAATGCCCTAAATATTCTGAAAAAAGAGTTTGGAGAATTTAATCTAGAAAGTTAGTTATCTAAATGAGTTCTTTTCAATAGGTCTTTAAGTTTTTCTTGATTTTCTTCTCTCTCTGAGATTCTCAATACCTTATAATATGTATTCCCTGATTGTTCTATTTTTTCAGTCCTCAACTCTCTCAAAAGTTTGTTTTTCACCTTCTCTGAAATTATTACTTCTTGGTTAGATATATCTGCTATTTTTTTAGAATAAGAGATTGTTCCGTCAATTCCAGTATACTTTAACTTTTCTTTTTCGATAGCAGATATCAAATCTCCTGAGTTTATTCCTATTCCAAATTCTATTCTATCATTAAACTTTCTGTTAGACTCTTGTATTAATGACTTTAATTCTAGGGCAAATTTTATTGCACTGTATTCATTCTTATAACTTCTTGTTTTTCTTGGAGAGAATATAATAAATATTTCTCCTTTTGTAAAATCTATTGCAGCACTATTTTTCTCTGCAAGTTCTTTTAGGTTTTTCTCTAAATTATCTCTTACAAATTGTTTTGGTTCATTTTTTATCTTCAATGTGATTATTGTGGAGGGTTCTTTTGTTCCTTTGATTACTAGGGAGGCTTCTGCACTATTCAAGTTTGATCTTTTTTCCTTGTCTATTATTTGTTCTCCAGAAGAATCACTTTTCATATCTCTCATTTTAGATATTTTTTCCTTGAACTTTCTGCTTAGTCCAAATGTTTTTTTATTATATCTAAAAAAGATTGCTATTCCAAGAAGAATTATTAAGGTTATAATGATTGACCAAACTGCAGGATATTCTGAGAAAACTAAAAATTTTCCGTAGTCTTTTATATCAATTGCTTTCCCAGTCAAAAGAAGTCTTTTTTCTAACATTCCTTCTCCACCCTCTACTCTTATATCATGTTCTCCTGTAGGTGCCGAAAGGGTAAACATTCTTTCTTCTCCAGGTTTTATGTTAAGGGATAGATTCTTAGATTCATCACTTATTTCTATATTAACTGTACCTATAAAATCTGCATTTCCAATGTTTTTTATTACTAGAACTGAAGAATTTTCTAAAAAATTAAAATCCAATAATGGGACACTGTTCACCTTGATAGTTCTTTCTTCTTTAATTTTTCCATATGAAGAATAAATTTTCCAGTTTCCTGCAGTTGCATTTTTCGCTAGTTCTATTGAACCTGTTTCTCCAGATTGGACATTCAGTTGAATTTTCTCTTTTATAGATGAGATGAATTCTACTAAAATTGACCCTTCCATTACATTTCCAGATTGGTCAAATATATCTGCTTGAAATTCAATTTTTTCTCCAGGATTAGTTTCTAATGATGCTAGTGTCAATGGTACTGAGGTAGCAATCTGATTAATTTTAAAATTAACTTCTGTATTCTTCAAATTTAAAATATTTCCATTTTTATCTTTATCAAAAACGGATAATGTTAAAATGTATTCTCCTCCTTCCAGGTTTTTATCTGTTACAACTGTTTCTTTAATCTTCCCATCAATTATTTGTCTTTCTACATTAACTAATCCTGTTATTTTAACAAATCCTTCTAGTTTTTTCCCATTTGGTTTAGTTGCATCTATATTAAGAGTAATTGTTTCTCCAGGATCATAAAATTCATTATCTAATGTAGCGGTTACACTAATATCTGAGCTTATCCTAAACTTGTCTGTATTAGCAATGGTCTCTCCAAGATTTACTCTTATTTGACATTCCCCGATTAAATCTCCCAAGTACTGTTTTTCTAAAATTATCTTGTGATTTATTTTAGTTTCTTGATTGATTGTGAATGCACTTTCCGCAGGAGATATTTTATAAAATGTTTCTGACGAGTTTCCACAGATAAGGTTAAGCTCAAAGTTTCCTTCGATTTCTGAAGGGTTTATTGTTATTGTGGTATAAATAGTATCTCCTAAATTATATATACTCTCTGGTTGGGAAATGGTTATACTCGCTGAAGTCATACTGATTAGGAGCATTAATAGGAGGGGCAAAATATAATTATTTTTCATGTTAATCTGAGGAAAATGAAGTTTTTAAACATTATCAATGCAAAAACTAAGAAATTCCGTTTAACAACAATACAATTTGTCCCCAGTAGGCTTTTTTCCTCCAAAAGGGTTGCCGGATTTTCTTACATTTTCAATCATTTCTTTGTTTGTTTTTATATTTTTCTCTTCTAATGACAAAGATTCTCTTGCTTTTACGATTGCATCACATATCTTCAGGTTCAGTGGACATTTTCTTTCACAAGCTTTACAGAGATTACATTGAAAAATACTTTCTTGAAGAATCTTATTTGTTAAAAGTATTGAATGTCCTCTTGGCGAGACTTCTTCTTCTTTTAGAATCTTAAAGACAGGACATAGACTTTTACACATCCCACATTTTATACATTTTTCTAATAGTTCTGATGCTTCTTCTAATGCATTCATACTTTCAATCTTTTGTTGTTTTGAGGGTTTTTTATCTTTCATCTTTTTGCTTTCTCTATGTCATATTTTCTTAGATTTTGTTTAAATTTTTCTAGTTCTTTTTTAGGAATTTGTCCTCCTGCAGCTTCTTTATGTCCTCCTGCAGAGCCTCCTGTAATTCCTTCAAGACATCCATGTAGCAATTTTGATACATCATATTCCTTAGATTGGTTTCTTGCAGATAATCCTATTAATACATCTGTTTTTGGGGTTGCGAATATATAAATCTCTTTTTTATTCCTTGAGGAGATAAAGTTAATGATAAAACTTTTTATATTGTATTCTGGTTTAAAGTAGTAAAAATTTATTTTGCCCATCTTTTCAGAATTCTTTTTAAAATCTTCTAAGCATTTTTCAAATTCTTCTTTTACAGGTTTTTCTAAATTATTGAGGGCAGGATTTACATCTTCCATATATTCTATGTCTTTTAACATATCAAAAAAATTAGACTCTGTATGTTTTTCAAAGTATATTATTGCTCTGGAAATAGTGTATGTAATATCTTTTTTAATGTAATCCAGTGATTTCCCACTTTCCTTTAAAAAGGATTCTATAAAGTCCTTATTTATGTCATATTCATCTCCAAAATCAGATATAACTCCTGCAATTGCTAACCATTTCTTCCCCCCACATAATTCATAAACTGTTCTTGAGGAGGGGATATATCCTTCTTTAGTTGTTCTAAGTTCCAATATGTTTTTTGGGAGATTTGATCCTTTCTCTTCTGGGTGGTGGTCTGTATAAAAAACTTTTATACTTGAAGAAACTTTCTTAATATCTTCTATTACCATTGCAGGTGCAAGATCTGCAATAAGTATCCTATTTGTCTTTGTCAGGTCAAAATCCAAAATTTTGCTTAGGCCATAATCTATTGGGTGAACTTCAATGTACTTACATCCTTTTGAAATACAAAAATCATAGAATAAGACTCCGGATGCAAAACCATCTAGGTCTGTGTGACAGAATATAGTTATGGAATCTTCCTTATTTATAGTTTCTAGAAATTCTTTTGCTTGTTCTTGATTCACCTTAACCATCTATTATCTTTCCGGGATTAAATTTATTTGAGGGATCAAGTCTTTTCTTTATGTTAATCAGTATTTTTTTGTCATTTTGGTCAACAAATTCCTTTTTCAGAATTCCTATGCCATGCTCCCCTGTTATTTGTCCGTTTAATTTTTTTACTAGCTTCATCATTTCTGGAATTGATTTCTTTTGTTCCTCTGAAAAGCAAGGGTGTAATATCCCTACAGAGATATGTCCATATGTGGGGATTCTTCTATCTTCTAGCCATTCAAGTAGGGGGATGGTTTTATCTAACATTACTTTTGGATCTTCAATTCTTGTAAATCCTTCTTCCGCAAGTTTGGGGTATACACTATCTCTTTTTTCATAAATCCTTCTATCTACTTTTGAATTTTCTAAAGTTTCTCTTTCAATGAAAAGGTGATATTCTTCTTTCAGTCCAATTAGTTTAGAAACTTGTTTGTCTAGAAATTCTATGCTACTTACATCGGACTCTTGTTTGAGTTCTTTCACTTTTTTTATAATTCTGTTTAAATCTCCAAATTCCATTATTTCTGGAAATCTATTTTTCTTTTCTGATAGTTTTAGACAGGCCCTAACAATTACTCCTGTGGTCCCTTCCATTCCTGCGAAATCCATCAATTCTGATTTATTTTTCCTTTCTATTTTTCCTTCTGAATCCACTACATCTAACCACAAAATCCAATCAGAGGTTTTTCCGTATTTTAATGCTCTACTTCCCACAGCATTCGTAGATATCATTCCTCCAATTGTGCATATTGAATGGGAGGAGGGGTTTATTGGAAGTTCTAGGTTTGTTTTAGACAAATAGTCTTGTAGGTCGTCTAATATTACTCCTGCTTCTACAATGATTGTTCTTTTTGATAAGCTAAATTCAGATATTTTATCTAATTTTGATATGTCTAATACTGCTTCTTTTTGTGGGACTGCTCCTCCTGCAAGACCTGTTCCTCCCCCCCTAATAGTAATCTTATCATTTTTTTTTATGAATTCCTGAAGCTCTTGAATATTCTCTGGTTGAAGAACTTTTTCGGTGATTCCACTAAGCTGGGAGGCATCCGTTTCATAAGCTTTTAGAGAATCTTTCTTCATAGGCATTTCAGGGCTAGAATGTTTAAAACTCTTTTGTTTTTATTACCCTGCAAGATATTTTCTAAATAGATAATATGGTGCTCCGAATAATATAATCCCTGGAACTATTGCTATTCCCAATGTTGGGGCCAGTGCCGAAACCCCAATCGTTGAAAGTGTTCCCACCCCGATACTTTCTAAAATTTCGTTTGCTTTTGAAACATGTTTCTCTACTCCTTTTTGTAGAGCATCTATCTGAACTATTACTTTTCCTTCTTTGAATATCTTAATCTTTTTTTCCTCTTGCGATACCAAAATAGCTAGTGCATCTTTTGTTTTTGAAACGGAATATGCTGCGGAATGTCTAGTTCCATATCCCTTGAATGTACTAGTCGATTCAATTTTTGCTCCATATTGTACAACCATCCCTTCTTGATTTATGACTACAGCTCCATCTATCATTGCTATAGATACAAGAAGTTTTTGTGCTCCTTTTTCAAATATAGAAAATTTTTCAATTTTTTGTTTTAATAACTTAGTGTATTTGCATTTATCCGATATAACAAACAAAGCTCCTTCGTCTTTTTTAGCAATCTCTATCCCCGTTTTAATAAGAATGTCCTCTATTTTTTTAAGTTTACTAATTTGAGGTTTAGTCATAGAACAATTAAGAAATTGCAATTTAAAAGTCTTTTCCTACACTAATTAATCGTTTTCTACTCTTGGAGCTAGAACGAATGCTATACCCAATTGGTCTCCAATAAATTCTAATTTCAAAGGGTAGTTGTCTGAAAAATTAATTTTTACTTTATCGGAAATTTTTGAAGCTTTTATAAACTTCATCAAATACTCTAAAGAGTATTTTGCTTTTCCTGTGCCTGAAATTGAAATAACATCTGATGAAAATTCGTTCTTTGCGGAGTTTATACTTCCTTTCGCTTCAACTACAAATTGATTGTCTTGAGATATCAGTGCACAAGAATCTGCTACAACAAAACAATCTTCAATTGTTTGAGTTAAGTCTGCAGATTCCATTTCAATAGAGCATGCAAAATTTAATGAAGGTTCATTTTTTTCTTCTGAATTTGATTCAATCATAGAGAGGACAAATGTTCTTTTAGATTTGTCAAGAACAGATATTTTTAACTGATTGTCTTCTGTTTCAAAATTAATTGATGAAGCTGAAGATGCTCTTTTGAGGATTCTTTTCAAATCATCAAGGTTTATTCCAATCACCTCTTTGTCTGATTCATACTGGGAAAATGTTTCTTTTGGCATTTTGAATATGACCATTGCTACATTTGCAGGATCAACTGCTACAATAGAAAGGCCTTCATCTAAAAATTTTAGTCTTACTTCTGTTACTAATTCTGATATAACGGAGATAGCATCTATCAACTTTTTTGGGTTATCTAATTTGGTTATCATTTCCTTTATCTTGATAAAAAGAATGGATTTATAAGTATTGTTGTGGTAGGAAAAACCAAATTATTTAAAGTCCGCTTTCTAGATGTATTAATGGAAGAGAAAAATTTAAGGAAAATTAATCTTATTGCAACATCTTATTATTCTAGGAAGGATATTCAAGATGAAATCTTTAGGTTTTGTAAGAATCGGGAAACTGTGCCAAACTTCAATAGGGAGTTTTTTGGAAAAAGACCTGATGTTTTGGATTATCCTTCTGATGTTTTAAATTTGGTTAGGAAGGGGGCGACTAGTTTTCATTGTTCTGAGGAAATTTGGATAGATCCTTTGAAAATAGATACGAATATGACTCCTGAACAATACAATACTATTCGTTCTGGGTGGGATTTTTTAATAGATATAGATTCTAAATATTTAGACTATTCAAAAATCGCTGCAGACCTAATAATGAAAGCTCTTAAGTATAATGGGGTTGAAAACTTTGGGATAAAATTTTCAGGTTCTAAGGGTTTCCATCTTATTGTTCCATGGGGTGCTTTTCCAGAGGAAGTTAATGGAATAAAAACAAAGGATATGTTTCCCGAATGGCCCCGTGCGATAGCAGGATATATAGATTCTCTAATAAAAGATAAGTTGAACGAAGAAATTTTGAAAATGACAAAACCTCACGAAAAGATAGAATTTGAGGTTATTTATACTCCCACGGGAGAACTGGCGATTGAAGATAAAATTTCTGAATATGTTTGTAAGAATTGTCATACTCACATGGTTTCTATGGTTCCAGTAAAATCCAAGAGAAAGATAATGAGATGCAATGTTTGCAATTCTGCCATGGAAAAAGTTAGGGAAGAACCAGCATTTTTTTCAGGCAATAAAGACAATTCTAAAAAAAGTCCTGAAAAATTTGAAAAAAAATTAAAGACTTCTTCATTGATTGATTCTGTAGATATTATTTTAGTTGCTCCGAGACATTTATTTAGGGCACCATATTCACTACATGAGAAGACTGCTCTCTGTTCGGCAGTTTTATCTCCGGAGGATATAACTAATTTTGTTCCTTCTAATGCTGATCCTTTAAGAGTGAAGATTCGTCCGTTTTATTTAACTCCCAAGAAAGATGAGGCTAAAAAACTTCTTTTGAATGCATTGGACTGGGTTGAAAAAAAACAAGAAAAAACAAAGAAATATGATGGTAAGGAGATAGATTTATCTGGAGTCAAGGTTAGCGAGAAAATGTTCCCTTCAACTATAAATAAGATTCTTGAAGGCATAAAGTCTGATGGAAGAAAAAGGGCATTAGGAATTCTCGTTGCTTTTTTTTCTTCTTTGAATCTTCCCAGAGATTACATGGAAGAGAAGATTACCGAATGGAATAAAAAAAATTATAATCCTCTGAAGGAAGGATATGTACGATCACAAATAGAATGGGCATTAAAAAATAAACGACTTCCTCCAAATTATGATAAACCTATTTACAAGGAGTTGGGAGTACTGATGAAAACTGAAGGTTTTAAAAACCCTATAAACTTTACAATTCGAGAGATATTTAGGCAAAAGTCTAAATTAAATAAAGGAAAGTTTAATAAATAATCAAAATATAAAAAAAAGATGGGGAAAAGAGGAAAGTTTGTAATTTTTTGTATGTATTTTCTGTTTGCAGTTTTTATTTTTTCTTTAGTTTCTTCGGGAGATTGCACTTCTTTTACATATTCTGATTGGAGTTCATGTGTTTCAGGTATCCAGACTAGAACTATCTTGACTTCTAGCCCTGAAAATTGTTCTGGTGGGAATCCTATTTTAAATCAGAGTTGTGTTTCGGAAGCGAATCTTTCTAAGGTAGATAAGGCATTCCAATGTTTGTCTAATGAATTAAAATCTGATTGCTCGGGGGCGACAACTGTTCAACAATTAGCTTTTTCTATTTTAGCATCTCCAGAGAATATTACAGGTGCTTGTGTCAATCAATTATTAAAAAAGAATAAAACTGAAGGATGTTTTGGAGATAATAATAACTGTGGAATTAAGGAAACTGCTTGGGCGATTCTTGCTCTTGATCATGTCGGAAAAAATGTGACTCAGTTTATCGATTGGTTATATAAACAGAATAAGACCTCTAGTGATGTTGAATGGTTCTTACAACAAGATTCTGTTGGAGATGTTAATTGTAAGATTACTTATGATGGAGAGGATTATTTATTTAGTGCTAAAGAGAACAAAAAACTTAGTGGAAATCTAGGGCCTTGTTTTAATTTTGCCCAAACAAATTATTGGTTAAGACTAAATGAAAATTGTTTTGATACAGAATTTGTTTTGAGTTGCGATAAAGAATTTTTTGCAGGGTGGCATTACACAACCTTCGGTTCACCTACTCTAAATATTCTTTCAGAGACAAGTAGAACTGCAGCAAATCAAGAGGTAAGATTAGAGGTAGACTCAAGATGTTTTGGTTCTGGGGCTGGATGTAACTTTGAGGATACTGCTTGGGCGGTTTATGCTTTGAAGAGACAGGATTATGACATCAAACCTTTTGTTCCTTATTTGATTTCTGGAGAAGATTCTAATTATATGTATTTTCCTGCTGCTTTGAATTATTTAATCTTGGAATATAGTTCTCTTTATGGAAATAAAATTATTCAACAGCAAAAAAGTGGAACTTATTGGGAGGCCGATAATAGTGTTTATGGGCAGATGTATGATACTGCTCTTGCTTTGTTAGTCTTTGGACCAAAAAATACTCAAGAACAATTAGTTTCTGCAAGAAATTGGGTCTGGAACTTTAAACAAGAAGCGAATGGGTGTTGGAATTCTAGAAATATAAGAGATACTGCATTTTTGTTGTGGGCTTTAGAGCAAAGACAAGCAGAGACAGATTCAGAGATTATTATTTCTCCAGTTACTAAATGTGAAGATGCAGGTTATTTCTGTTCAGGTTCATTTGATTGTAATGATATTGGGGGAGAGAAATTAGGGAATTATTTTTGCGGGGGCAATACTATCTGTTGTAGTAAGGATGTATCACAACTAAAGACTTGTTCGGATTTGTTAGGAACCATCTGTAAGGGAGATCTTATCTGTTCAGGTTCAACTAAGAAAGCTTCTGATGGAACTTGTTGTTTAGGAGATTGTGTTGAAAAGTCTCCTTCAACAACTGAATGTGAAGATTATGGTTATAGTTGTAGAAGTTCTTGTTTATCTAGTCAAGAAGAGGTTAGTTATTCTTGTGATGATAGTTCTAAAGTTTGTTGTGCGAAGTCTTCTTCTCCCGGTTCTGATGATGGGGGAGTTCCTATCTGGGTTTGGTTGTTAATTGGGATTTTAATATTATCAATTGTTCTTGCTATAGTGTTCAAGGACAGAATCAAGGTATTAATTTATAAGTATAAAAATAGGAAAAAGGGTCCACAAGGTGGTCCAGGTATGCAAAGACCTCCTTTTGGCGGTCCTGGAGCTCCAAGGCCCGGTTTTCCTCCGTTAGTTAGACCTATGGGAAGACCAATGACTCCGCCTCTTGGAAGACCTATGCAAAGACCTCCTATTCAGAATGGTCCCCAAGATGCTTTTGCAAGATTAAAGGAAATGAGAAAGTAATATGGAAAAGGGATGGCTGTTATTTGTAATTTTTGTCTTTTGTATTAATCTAGTGAGTCCTCTCCTTCTTGAAGAATTAAATGGAGAGATTAATGCAGGGGAGACTTTTGTTGGAGAGTTTGAAGCAAATTTGAAGAACGATTTAACTAAGAATGATGTTAAGATTCTTGAGGGTAGGAGAGAAGTTTTTTTTGAAAAAGATATTTTGAGATACAAAAACACTACTTTCATTTATGTTGTTTTTCCAAAAGAAGGTAATTTCAGTTTAGTGGTAAATGATTTTCTTTATTATGATAACACTACTCTTAAGGTAGGCTCAATAAATCATTCGGTGAGTGTTGGCATTGCAGGTAGCCAAGTTTTAACAGTCACTCCCGGGGTTATTTCAAGTTATAATCTTTCTATTCTTTTAAAAAATATAGGTTCGGAGGCATTGAGTGTAAGTGTACAAGGCGAAACTTATGATATAGAATTAAATTCTTCTAAGAGAGTGAATATTTCTCCTTCAGGGGAATTTTTTTATTTGGATATTTCTAGTTACAAAAACTTTAAGGTTCCGGTTGTTTACTTTAATCTTTCTTCTGAAGATGAGGTTCCTATTATAAATTTAACAAACATAACTAATGAGAGTCAAATAGAAGAAATTTTATTTCCATTTAATTTGTCAATTTCTAAGATTCAAGCAAACCTCACTACAAACAAAACTGAAGTTTTTTATTTTAGTGTAAGGAACAATCTTAATGAATCTATCTCATTAAAGATAGATTCTAATCTTAAAAAGATAAAATATAATAAAAGTTTGGAGATTGAGCCTCTGGAAAGTTCGGAGTTTACTTTTGAATTTTTTTCTGAAAACCCTGGGATTTTCAATGATAGTATCATCTTCGAATTTGAAGAATTTTCAAGTGAACTTTTCTTATCTTTTTATGTTCTTGAAAATGAAGAAGAATTTGTAGAGTTATTCAAGGACATTGAACAAAATTTAACTTGTGCAGATGTGGGGGGAGAGATTTGTTTGATAAATCAAGAATGTGTTGGTGGGAGTGTGCGGATTTTAAATGGTTTTTGTTGTGTTGGTGGGGAGTGTAAGGGTAGCGATGAGCTTTATCCTGCTCCAAAAAAGAATTATCTTTTAGGATTTCTTTCGGTTGCAGCTGCAATTGCTTTAGGATTAATAGTCTATAAAAAATTTAAGGATGTTAAATCAACTTCTAAGTTTTAGATTTCTTTTTTGCTTTTTTCTTTTGTTTTTCTGGTTCTTGTTTTTTAACTTCTGCCAATTGCTCTGTTAATTGTTTTATCTTGAATTGTGCAATTTTTGCTATTTCATCATATCGGTGTAATCTGCCCGCAAGATTATTTACAAACATTGTTGCTTCTTGAGAGTCCATTTCTATCCTCCCAGGTTCTAGGATTTCTATTGAAGAAGGCATAAAATCAAAGACTAAATCCATCAATCTTTGGAAAGTTGGAACACTAAATTCAATTTCTGCAAAACAAACATATGCCTCTTCTTGATGTTCTATCCTCTTTGGTTCTGAGAGATTTTTAGAAATTATTTCTACATCTGGCATTTGATTTAGTCTTGCTGTATGGGTCTCAAGACCCTCTTTTACATATTCTGCAGGTCTTCCAGCGACCTCTACAATCATTACTGCCTGTATCCTTTTTTCTGCCATTTTATCTTTTTAATATAAGGAAAAGTATTATAATCAAGATTATTGAGAAAACATAAATTGAATATTTCCTTATTTTCTCTGTTTTTGATTCATAAATAACTTCTCCAGTTACCTTGTTTTCTTTTTCTTCTTGTTTATTTAGCTTTATAATACTTTCTGTTGGAATTTGTTCTTCAGGTGTTTTTGTTTGTTCAGCTGTTATTTCTTCTCTTTCAACTGATTCTAATTCAGCGATTGGCTCTTCTGATTCTTCTTTTGGTTTTTCTTCTAAGGATTCTTCTTTAATTTCTGATGTAACACATGCCAATCCTTGTGTTTTTATTTTTTCTAATGTTGCGGGTCCAATTCCCTTTACTTTTGTCAGTTCGTCTATTGAATAGAATGGTCTTGCATCAATTATTCTTTGTGCATAAGCAGGTCCAATTCCGCTCAATGTATCTAACTCTTCTAACGAAGCAATATTAATATCAATTTGGTTTTCTAAGCATTCTGCAGAAACAGAAAAGAGAATCATACTTAGAGTTAAAAAAATAATTAATTTTTTCATTCGAAAAATTGTGAAAACCTTTTTCCGATTTCCTTAGCTGTTTTAAGAGTTATTACTAAATTTTTCCCAGAATCTTCTAGTTGATTTGGAGAAATGAAAAACCATCCTTCTCGGTTAAATCTTATTGCTATTACAGGGGTAAGTTGAAAAATTTCTGAAAATATCAGGAAATTTTCTATTTGTTCTTTAGAAATGTATTTGTTCGGACTTTTTGTTGATTTTGCTTCAATGGCATATTTCTTACCAATTTTTCCTGCAAGGAGGTCACAATCTGCATTTTCCATAGTTCCAGAACCAGCTACTCGAACTGCTCGGTAGTTATTATCTATAAACATCTTAAATAGTTCTCTTTCTGCTTTAGAACCTTTTGATTTGTTTGACATTCTTTTCCTCTTTTTTATATTTTTCGGGTTGAATCTATTTAAACCTTTGTTTAGCTTATGAATTGCTAGAGCGTTTTTCAGATAGATTTAAATAGTTAGTATTTATAACTTTAGTAAATTAAAACTTTGTCTAACTAAGTTTTACTAACTAAATGACTAAGAAAACTAAGAAATTTCTCTTGGAAGTTCCGGAAGAGGTTTGGGAAAACTGGAAGAACAAAGTTCCACGTTCTCTTTCTTTGAATAAGGCATTGATTGAATTGCTTGAAAAGGAGGGAAGGAAATGACAATGCTTAAAAACGATAGTTGTTGTTTTAGAGTTATGAGAAAAAGAGGTTTATTCTTTGGGATAGCGTTTGTTTTTCTGTTTGTGTTCTTAGCTGGGTTTGGGAGTGCAGATATTTTCGAAGTAAACGAATCCGACTTTATTTCCGTCTGGAAAACAGACAATGCAGGAACATCTAATTCAACTCAAATAACATTACCTTTAGAAGTTGGTGGAACTTATGATTTCACAGTAAGAAGTAAAAATATAACCGAAGGAATGGTTCATGTTACACATTATGATAATAGGACTATTAATTTTAATGCTTCGGGAGTTGTGGAAATCTTAATTAATGGAACAATTCAAGGATTCAGATTCAATAATGGCGGAGACAAAGCAAAGATTTTAGAAATAAAACAATGGGGAACTTTAAATTTAGGAAATACGGGGGGTTATTTTTATGGATGTTCTAATTTAAATTTAAGTAATGTGAATGATACTTTAGATTTAACAGGAACGACTTCATTTCTTCAAGCATTTAGAGCTTGTACTACTTTGACAGATATAAAAAATATAGGTGATTGGGACACTTCAAAAGTTACAACTATGCAGGATATGTTTAACGGAGCAACAGTATTCAACCAAGACATCGGAAACTGGGATACTTCCAAGGTTATAACCATGTATGGAATGTTTAACGGAGCAAGAGCCTTCAATGGGGATATCAGTGGATGGAATACTTCAA
>CAZJUG010000001.1:20402-56352 GCA_964549155.1 Candidatus Woesearchaeota archaeon | reverse complement strand
CGCCCCAACCGGGAATTGAACCCGGGTCTCAAGCGCGACAGGCTTGTGTACTAACCGTTATACTATTGAGGCACATAACTTGTTAATTAAAATGCTTTTTAAAGATTATTGTTTGTGTAAATTCATTGGATCAATCAATTGATATCCTCTTCCAGAGAGTTCGTAAGAGATACAAGCCCTGCTTCCATCGGGTTGAAGAATCTGTAAATCTTCGTGTATTCCTTCCTCAGGAATATCGGAAAAATTTTCCAAAAGTAACTCTTCAATTTGTCTAGAATTCATCTTAGTACTCAATAGTTTCTTTGATAACTTTTTTTGGTGTACCTGTCTTTTTTTCTGCAGAACCAAGGATTCTCCAAGAAGCAGCACCTGATGGAGAAGTAGCCACAGCAAATTTTCTATCTCCTTTTACTCGAATAGAATATTTATCTGTCTTAAATCTTTTCTTTGTCTTTACATCATAGAAGCTAATTTCTTTTTTTCCAGATTCTTTTGTAACATTCTTTGTTTTCTTAACAGAATTGTTTTCAGTAATACCTTGTAATTTCTCTAACAAAGCAGCATGATTCAAACTCAAATGTTGTATTTTATCATTTATGTCAGAAATTGCATCATTCAACATCAACAAGTCTTTTTTAACATATCCAAAACTTGCAGAAACATTTTTTTCAAATTGTGCCAGTGTTTTTACAGCCATAATAAATACACTCTTCAAGCCTTTATAAACTTTACTAGTGTTGTAATTATATAGTTAAAACAGGGTTTTAACAAACATTTAAAATCTCTTCAAGATTTCTCCAATTATGAAAAAAAAATATGAACTATTAGCTCCTGCAGGATATTTCCCCCAACTAATTGCAGCAATAGAAAAGGGGGCAGATGCAGTATACTTCGGATTAAAAGAATTCTCCATGAGAGCTTCTGCAAAAAACTTTTCCTTCAAAGACCTAAAAAGAATAAATTCCCTTTGTAAACCAAAAAATATCAAAAAATATCTAACTATAAACACTATAATTTATGATTCCGAATTAAAACAATTAGAAAAAACTATTAAAAAGGTCAAGAATTATGTGGATGCAATAATCTGTTGGGATATGTCTGTAATCCAACTTTGTAGGAAGCATAAAATTCCATTCCACATATCTACTCAAGCAAGTGTTTCTAACACAGAATCTGCAAGGTTCTACAAAAAACTCGGTGCAGAAAGAATCGTTCTTGCAAGAGAACTAAACTTAAAACAAATAAAAAAGATTTCAAAGGTTATAGGTATAGAATGTTTTTGCCATGGAGCAATGTGTGTTTCTATTTCTGGAAGATGTTTCACTTCACAATTTTTACATTGTAAATCTGCAAATCGCGGAGAATGTCTTCATCCTTGCAGAAAGTCTTATATCATAAAAGATACAGAAACTGGTCAAGAACTAAAATTAGAAAATAACAGGGTAATGTCTGCAAAAGATTTATGCACATTGCCATTCATAGAAAAAATGAAGAAGTCCGGGATAATCTCATTCAAAATTGAGGGAAGAAATAGAAATCCAGAGTATGTCGCAATAGTTGTGCAGGAATATCGAAAGGCACTAGACCGAAAACTTTCCCAATCAGAAATAAACAATTCCTTAGAAAAATTAAGGAGAGTTTACAATAGAGGTTTCAGTTCAGGGTTCTATATAAAAATGCCCACAGCAGATGATTTTTCTTATTCAGAGAATGGAGAACAAACAGAGAGCAAACTTTATATCGGAAGAATAGAAAAATATTGGCCCAAGGTTCAAGTTGCAGGCATCAAAATGCACCATGGAACTCTGAAAAAAGGAGACGAAGTTTTCATAATTGGAAACGAAACCGGAATAAAAAGAATTCAAGTGGACAGGATAGAAATGCAAAATAATGAAGTTCCTTCTTGTAAAAAGGGAGATTTCATAGGAATAAAAATTTCTTCAGTAAAAAGAGGAGACGAAGTTTTTTTGATTAAGAGAAGGTTTAAATAAAGAATCTTCCTTTAACTTTAATGGATATCGAAAGAGGATTTAGCAAACACATAATGAGAATAGTAATTATCTCATTCATACTGTTTATATTTTTCAGTGCATTGTATATCTATATCTCATTCAATACAAAAATAAATGTGGTCTCTATCTATCTGAATTCAGCAACAACCGAACCAAGTTTTGAGGTTAGAAATTCTGTTCTCACCACCCTACTGAGCTTGAAGTCTTTATTTATATTTCAATTATTATTCTTTTTGATATCGATAGTTTCATTATGTTTGGTTCTTTGGTATGGATTGCAACTGTACTATATACAAAAAAGAAATGCACTAATAGATCCATTAACTAAACTTTATAATCGGAGGGCAGTCTTCTTTGAATTAAAAAGAGAACTTAATAAGACTGGGAGATATGGACATCCAACAAGTGTAGCAATGGTAGACATGGATTTCTTCAAAAAATATAATGATTCGTGCGGGCATATCGCTGGAGATAAATTACTAAAAAGATTTGCCGGAATAATTAAAGAGTGTGTAAGGGAGTACGATTTTTTTGGTAGATATGGTGGAGAAGAATTTATCATTTTATTTCCAGAAACTGGAACAACAGATGCTGAAAAAATTTGTGAGAGATTAAGAGAAAAGACAGCAAATACAAAATTTTTCGGTCAAGAAAAAATGCCCTTCAAAAAAATAACTATTAGTGTTGGTATTGCAGGTGTGGTTGGTAAAAGGAAGATATCAAAAGATACAATCATACAACATGCAGACAAAGCTTTGTATATGGCTAAGGAATCTGGAAGGAATAAGGTTGTAGTTTCACAAGCTAAGATTTAAATAGTTCTTAATCTCTTTTAATATCATGGTTAACAAGACTGCATTAACAATCTTAATAAGTATAATCCTGACAGCTATTGTTGTTTCTTTGGTAAATGTTGGAACAAGTTTATTTCTCAACGAACCCGAGTATGACCAATTTTGTGATTATTCTGAGTCTCCAATAAACTATTATGATGAAAACATCACAAAGGAAATTTGTGAGGCAAACAATGCAACATGGATATCTAAACCAATGAAATGTGTTCAAGAACCTTGCCCACAAGGGTATTGTGATCCTTACTACTCCTGTCAAAAAGAATATGAAAATGCTCAAAAACCCTATAACCAACACAGATTTTACATATTTGCTACACTCGGTTTTATTCTCCTAATTCTAGGATTATTTGTTGCAGAAAACCTTGTCCAAATTACTGGTCTGGCTACTGGAGGAATCTTAGTTTTCCAGAGTATAATCTTCAATTTACAGAACAAATTGGCAGTATTTTTAACTCTTCTAGGAATACTAGTAGTATTCGGAATCTTAGCATATAGGGTAATCAATTCTAAAAAATAGGTCACTCGATAGCTTTTTAAAGCAATTTCTTACTGGAGATTTATGGATATAGACATAGGTTCTCTTGCAGAACAGGGATGGGAAAGAATAGGCTCATTTGCAGATTTCCACATACTTGCAGATGGGGATGAGAGAGCATTATATTGCCCTAAAGAAGATTCAATAATATTGAAGTACTCTCAACCAGGTCAAACTTCTGAGAGGAGATAGTTCCACAATGTTTATTAAACATAATAATCTATCCTAATTATCATATTCATCACACATGGCTGTGGTGAAAGGGTCCGCTCCTGCGGCGGGGCGGATCCACCTTTCGTCAAATGGAAAAAACAAAACTAACTAAGCTAAAGGAATTTACTCTTTTAGGGTTCCTAGTCTTATTTTTGTTCCTGTCATTCTCATTAAACAGCTCTCTAATTGGAATAATCGATGAAAATATAAGTCAATTTGTAGTTTCAAATCAGATTGGTTGGATAAACAATTTTTCAGTTTTTTTAAGTCATCTTTTTGAGCCGGTCTATTCTATAATTCTGTTATCTCTTCTCGGAGTTTTTTTATTTTTCAAGAACAGAAAAGAAGAAGCATGTTTTCTAATTGGAGTCTCTCTAATTTCTTCCTTTTTTGTTTTTACAATTAAAGATGTTTTAATGCGATCAAGGCCTCCAATTCAATTTCTGGCCGAAACAGGGTATTCCTTCCCTTCAGGACATTCATTAATCGCAATAATTATCTTTGGATGTTCAACATATTTTTTCTCTAAAAAAATTAAAAACATTTGGCTATACTCAACTTTCAGTATTTTGATAATCGGGTTGAGTAGGGCATATCTAAATGTACATTGGTTTTCTGATATTATTGGAGGATACTTGTTGGGAGGGATTGTTCTTCTATCAGGAATCTTACTAATAGAGTCTAATATCTATAAAAGACTAATAAACCCGAGTCATCCCAAATAAATAAAGAATCTCCAGCATCATTAAAGACACAAGAAAAGTTCATTGTAAATCTCCCTTGAGGAATCTTCTCGGGAAATTCGTGAGTCGCATCATCTTTAATCAAAACATTCAGGGTAGAACATCTATTCTCTAAAATAAGCTCTTCCCCATTTTTACATCTTCCCGAAGGTTCTTCATATTGGAGTTTTATCAATTCCAAGCATCCAAAATTTTTAGATTCTTGCCAAATTCCAATACCCTTTTCTCTAGCCTCTAGTTCAGCATTTACTAAGTTTTCATAATAAAAATCTTTGTCGTAATAATAAATATGTGCTAAACCATTTCTAATTAATCCCTCATTCATGCTTTCCCCTTGAAAGAATAAATATCCTAAGACCCTTCCATATTTATCTTTTTCTTTATATTCCAAAACAGCTTTTTGATTTTCCATCTGCTTTGTGAATGCAACTGCTTCATCAGACATAAATCTCTTTTTTTCAGGAGTGTTAGTTCCAAGCATTCTGACTTTTCTGGAATCATTTAACTCAACAGTATCTCCGTCAATAACTCTTAACACAAAGACTTCTTCTTGAATAAAACCAGATTTTGCAATATTCCCAGTGATTTCTCCAGTTCCAAAAAGGATGTAATAAAGTGTTCCACTTACCAAGAATAACAGAACCCATAAAACTTTTCTACCCCTTTCCATAAAAATACATATTAGCAAGTTTTAAAAAGCTACTTTTTTTGCTATAAATACAAGAAAATGGCAAAGGTTAGAATAAAACTTCAAAGTATGAATATAGAAAACCTTAATCAGGTTATCGCAAGCATAAAGGAGATTGCATCAAAATCTGGTGTGATAGTAGCCGGACCAATTCCTCTTCCAACAAGAAAGATGAAGGTTACTACAAGAAAGAGTCCAAATGGTAGTGGAACTGCAACTTTTGATAATTTCGAGATGAGAATACACAAAAGAGTTCTTGACTTGCCCTCCAACGACAAAGTTCTTCATAACATCATGAAGCTTCAGATTCCTCGTTCTGTTTCTATTAAGATTGAAATGATTGACTGAGTTACTTTTCTTTCGTAAAGAAAAGTTTCTCTAAATCAAAAGAAATCTATTTTAGGGTTTCTTCGTTACACTCCTCAATCTAAATTATTTTCCCTTCTTTTTCTTAGTATTATGTGAGCAACACATTATCTTGGAAGTCTCGATGGAGATTTACACCTCAAGATATCCTTTATTTCTTTCTTTTGCGTATCTAACAAATTCTTTTTTGTATGGTTCTTTGGATCCTCGCAATTACAACTAACAGGGATTACTTCTCCTCTTCGTTCAGTGTAAACTATAAGTTTACCCTTCTCCCAACTCAATGGAAACAATCTACAAATTGAGGGAATTATTCTTTTACTAACTTTCTTTTGCATCACCAAATCGTACAATATACAACCTCTGCCTTTCTTTTTGTGAAAAATACAAAATCCCCCTTTTCCTTTTAAACTCTTAATAGAATTTTTACCTAAAAAATCTTTTTCTCCCGTAAAATTTTTCTCGAAACAATTCTCAATTTTTCTATTCACTAATGGTTCTATAGATTTTCTATTCTTTATTACTAGTTCGTAAGATTCTTTATCAAAATCTGCACCATACTTGTCTTTCCTAAGCTTGCAACAAGAATCATTACATTTACAATTATAACAACCTTTCCCATCAAAACCTTTCTGTAAATAACACTTTTTGGATATTTCAGATATCTTTATCTTATCTTTCATCTAATTATACAACAAATTTACTTTATAAACATTTTTGATAATCAAATCAGTTTTTTCAAAACCCTTAAATAACCTTTTATTCTTTCCCATATATGAGAAAACCAACAAAAACTATTTCAGGAGTTACTCCTTTAGCCGTCATGCTCCCTCCAAGAAAATGTAACCACGGGGCATGTGTTTATTGTCCAACATTGAATGCTCCCCAAAGTTATACTCCCTTAAGTCCTGCAGTTATGCGAGCAGCAAGCTTGGATTATGATCCTATCAGGCAAGTAGAAAATAGGTTGAATTCTTTCAAAGCAATGCAACATCCAACAGACAAAATTGAATTGATTATTATGGGGGGAACTTTTCTTCAATATCCTGAAGATTTTCAAGAAAAATTCATTAAAGATTGTTTCGATGCTCTCAACGAAAAAAAATCAAAGAATTTAGAAGAAGCAAAAAAAATAAATGAAACCACAAAACATAGATGTATCGCCCTTTGTATAGAAACTCGTCCAGACCAATGTTCAGAAAAAGAAATCGAAAGAATGCTTTTCTTTGGAGCAACAAGAATTGAAATTGGAGTTCAAGCAGTGGACAACAAGATGTACAAATTAACAAAAAGAGGGCATACAATAAAAGAGGTTGTAACTGCAACTAAAATGCTAAAACAGGCAGGTTTCAAAATAGGCTATCATCTAATGCCTGGTTGTCCAGGTTCAAATCCACAAAAAGATTTACGATTAATAAAGAAAATTTTTTCAGATAAAAGATTTCGTCCAGACCAAATAAAAGTTTATCCTTGTCAGGTCTTGAAAGGTTCGGAACTAGAAAAATGGTTCTATGAAAAAAAATATATTCCGTATACAAAACAACAAACTTCGAAGCTTCTCATAGACATATTAAAAATTGTTCCTAGATATTGTAGGGTAATGAGAATGATGAGGGAAATTCCCCCAAGTTATTTAGTTGCGGGTTTAATCAATATTGACTTAAGAAAAGATGTTGAAGAAGAGATTAGAAAAATGAATCTTAAGATAAAAGAAATTCGATTTAGGGAAGTAGGCTTTGCTTTGAGGGATAAAAGAGTTATAGATTCTAAATTAAAGATGAAGAAAACAATTTATCCTGCTTCAGATGGGGAAGAGCTATTCTTAGAATTTGTGAACGAAGGAGATATTTTATTTGCCCTTCTCAGATTAAGATTTGAAGAAAAATCAAATGAAGCAATGATTCGGGAATTGCATGTTTATGGACCTTCCTTAAATTTAGGAGAACATGAAGAACAAAAATGGCAACATCAGGGTTTTGGAAAACAATTACTTGAAGAAGCAGAAAAGATATGTATTAAGAAAAAAATAAAAAAATTAAGAATAATCTCCGGAGTTGGAGTAAGGGAATACTATAAAAGATTAGGGTATAAATTAGACGAAAAAGGGATCTATATGGAAAAGATATTAGTCATTTAAATCTAAAGCATCATAAAATTCAGAAAAACTAGAGATTGGTTTTTGGATGTAGGTTATTCCCCCATGTAGTTCTGATATATCTTGAGTTTGTTCCATTGCACTCTTCAAATATCCCCCAGATATAATCACAATCGGCCCAGTATAACCTCTTTCCCTAGCAATTCTTGCTAATCTTGCCCCATTGTTTGCATAGCTATCTTTTCTTACATTCCAAGGGCTATGATTCAGAGTCATATCAAGGATTAAACCATGGTATGCTGGATGATCTCCAAGTCTTTGCAGTCCTTCTTGGAAGTTTTGGCATTCATCTATTCTAATCTCCGATTTCTGATTCCTTCTAACTCTTTCTCTAGCCAGGACCTTTGAAATTGTTTCTCTTGTACCTCGATGATCTTCCACACAAAGGACCGTTCTTAAATTTTCCATGAATTCACGGGATTTTCTTCCCTTTTAAACATTTATGTGGTCTATAAAATAACCCTCGAGCACTAGAAAATCTCCCATCCAAGTCAATAAATTTCTGAGTAGTTAACTATACAAAAACAGAATATTTTTAAATCCCCTATTCTTTAATAGTTCATGAGACTAAAACAAACAAACTTGGTTCTCGTATTGGTTTTAGTCGTGACTCTCCTCTAAGAGAGCCATAAATCCTTTTCAATATGGCTTTTAGAACACATTCAACTAAATCTGAAATAGGAGGTTTTTATGTCATTAGAGTTTATTGATTCAGTTTTACTAAACTCAAAAGAAAGAATTAGAATACCCTCCGAAGCAAATTGCATGGCTATAAAGAAAAGGAGATGTATATTCGCAAAATCTGAAGATTCTCCTAGACATTATCATCCAATTCCAAATGGTGCTCAAAGTGTTCATTTTCCCCAATACCACGAACACTCAAATAGATATGTATCCTATGGTCCTGCAGTATTCGACTAAAAGATTATAAAACCTTAAAAACTAGAGTTTATGTAAGAAACATATGGAAGAAATCAATTTTCAAGCAATAGAAAAGAAATGGCAGGATAAGTGGGAGAAGGCTAAAATTTTTGAGGTTGAAGAAGATTCTAAGAAAAAAAAATGTTATGTTTTAGAGATGTTTCCTTATCCATCTGGAGCAGGATTGCATATGGGTCATGCCTTCAATTTTGTCATTGGTGATGTCTATACAAGATTCAAAAAAATGCAAGGATTTAATGTTCTTCATCCGATGGGGTTCGATTCATTAGGTTTGCCTGCAGAAAATGCAGCAATTAAAGACAATGTCCATCCAAAAGAATATACCGATAAGTCTATTGCAAATTTCATAAAACAACAAAAAACCTTAGGGATAGCATACGATTGGTCTAGAAAAGTAAATACTGCAGATTCAAGTTATTACAAATGGGATCAATGGATATTTTTGAAGATGTTTGAAAAAGGACTTGTTTATGAGAAAGAGGCTTCAGTAAACTGGTGCAATGGCTGTCAGACTATCATTTCTAACGAGCAAGCACAGGGAGGTGTTTGTGATAGATGCAAGAGCAAGATAGAAATAAAACAAATGAAACAATGGTTCCTCAAAATAACAGATTATGCGGATAGACTTTTGGAAGGACACAAGAAACTGAATTGGCCAGAAAAAACAATTGCAATGCAAAGAAATTGGATTGGAAAATCTTATGGAACTGAGATTGATTTTGAAATTAATAAAGAAAAATGGCCAATCTTTACAACTCGCCCAGACACAATTTTTGGAGTAACCTTCATGGTGGTTTCAGCACAACATCCAAAGCTTATAGAGCTAGTTACAAAAGAGCAAAAACCAGAAGTTGAAAAATTTCTGAAGAAATTAAAATCTGTATCTGAAAAAGAATTAGCGGATATGGAAAAAGAAGGTGTTTTTACAGGGAGTTATGCAATAAATCCCGCAACAAATGAAAAAGTTCCAGTCTATGCAGGTAATTTTGTCGTCGCAGATTATGGAAGTGGAATGGTTATGGCGGTTCCAGCCCACGACCAAAGAGATTTTGAATTTGCTAAAAAATATGGAATTGGAATTAAGCAAGTTATAGGGGGAAAATTAACTGAGACAAGGGCTTGGACAGAATCGGGTGAATTAATTAATTCAAAAGAGTTCGATGGAGTTTCTAATGTGGAAGCAAAAGAAAAAATAACGGCTTGGCTTAAAGAAAGGGGTTTAGCAAGAAAAGTTGTAAATTACAAATTAAGAGATTGGAGTGTTGCAAGACAGAGGTATTGGGGAACACCGATTCCATTAATACATTGTGAGAAATGTGGAATTGTTCCAGTTCCAGAAAAAGATTTACCCTTGGAACTGCCAGAAAAAGTTAAATTTGGAAAAGGAAATCCCCTACTAACAAATGAGAGTTGGTTAAATGTGAAGTGTCCTAAATGTCAAGGCAAGGCAAGGCGAGAAACTAATACTATGGATACTTTTGTAAACTCTTCTTGGTACTTTTTGAGATATTGCGATTCTCAAAATAAAAAAGAAATTTTCTCAAAAGAAAAGGCAAAATATTGGATGCCTGTAGATTTGTATATCGGGGGTGCAGAACATGCATGTATGCATTTAATTTATTCAAGGTTTTATACAATGTTTCTACATGACTTAGGTTTAGTAGATTTTGAAGAATTTGCACCAAGATTATTCCATCAGGGAATGATAAATGACGAAAGGGGAGAAAAAATGTCTAAGTCTAAGGGGAATGTTGTTGAGCCATTAGAAACTATGGCTAAGTATGGAGTTGATACAACGAGGTTTTTCCTCCTTTCAGAAGCTTCCCCAGATAAGGGATTTAATTGGTCCGATAAAGCAATTCAAGGAGCTTCTAGGATTACTAAGAGAATAATATCTATCTTAGAAGAGATTAAATTCGGGGAAGATTCAAATGAGATATTAAGAGTTTTGAATGAATGTACAAAGAGCATTGCCAAGGAAGTAGAAGATTTAGATTTAAGAAAATCTACCATAAAATTAAGAGAATTATTTGAGTTAATATCAAAAGAAAAACAAGTTTCAAAAGAAACATTGGAAACATCACTAAAACTTCTTGCTCCTTTCTGTCCCCACTTAGCCGAAGAACTTTGGGAGAAATTAGGTCATAAAGATTTTATTTCATTAGCTGAATGGCCAAAGACAAAAGAAATAAAAAAAGAAAAAACAAAAGAAAATCTGAATGAGAACATAATCACAAATGTAAAAATTGTATTAGAAAAGTTTCCAGATAAAAAGAAGGTCTATCTCTATGTGATGCCATTTGAAATTCAAAAGATAAATGAAAAAACTCTTCAAAAAGAATTGGGGAAAGAGATTAAGGTTTTTGCAGTAAATGATTCTGAAAAGTTTGACCCTGAAAACAAATCAAAGAAAGCTTTACCTGGAAAACCCGGGATTTATTTAGAATAATTAACCACAATAAATTTATTAAACATTCATTTCTTTAAAGATTTATGAAACAAGAAGCAAGAAAGAAATATCTTGAAGAAGTTGTCAAGGTGTTGAAAGAAGGTCATGTAAGCTCTATAGGAAAAATTTCTGAAGGTCAATTTGTTTATGGGGAAGTTAAACCTGCAGAGATATCTTTCAGACTTCCAAACAGACTGAATTATATGACTAATGTTTTTCGATATGTTCAGCAAGAAATTAAAAAAGGAAGATTTTTTATGTGATATGTTCTGGGAATGTGAGGAAGAAGGGCAAAAAGATAGTAGGTATAGATTTTCAATAGAACCAAAAGAAAATATTTCTCTAGAACTATATGAAGAGCAAACTGGACAAATTTTACAAAGAATTCCCCACATTATTAAAGATTATAAACAAAAATTTCGCAGAAAAACATAACTATTTCTTCAGTGCCTGTCTTCTTGGCTGTGTTTTCTTAGCATGAGGGCCACTAGTCTCATGTTTCATAACCTTAGCTTCCATTTTGTTCACCTTAGAATCTGCTTCCGCACCTGCTTGTTCCTTTTCTTTTTCTTCAACTTTTTCTTCAACAGACTTTTCTTCTTTCTTTTCAACAACTTTTGGTTTCTTTGCAATGATTGAAGCAAGTCTTTCTTTAAGTTTCTTAGCTTTATTCATCTTAAATTGGACAACTTGTGGAACTTCAGCAAGTTCTGCATAAACAATTCCTTTGACTTTCTTTGCTCTGACCTTTATCTTTGTCAAAGGATTCTTTATTCCTCTAAACCACATTTCTTCATTTAACCACATATCAATCTTTACCTTTCTTGTATCTCTTCCTTCAACTTTCATATGCTTAGCCAAAAATTCTTGAATCGTTCTAATAGCTCTTTTAGCCCTCTTATATCTTGGAACTTTCAGAATTCTTTTTCTTACAGGAATAACATATTCTCTTTCAAGTTCTGGCTTTTCTTCGCTATCTTTCTTCTTCTCAACTTTAACTTCTTTCTTTTTTTCAATATCTTTTTTCGTTTCTTCCATTTTTTCTTTTTCAGTTTTATTAACAATCTCTTTTTCTGCCATTAACAAGCCCTCCTAAAAGCTAAATTTTCAAATTCATCTCTATACAATGCTCTCAAAACCTTCCCAACACCTTTCCCCCTATGACCTACTATTCTAACACTTTCTAAACTACCTTGAGTATCCCTTCTTAAGGATACCGCTGGCATTTCTGGGGATTTACCTTGATAAACTAATGTATGTGATCCAGGAGTATTTTCAAATAAAAGATAGCTATCACTTAATAACTCGGAAAAGTGAGGGTTATTCAATTTTGTTGGAGCAAATGTGTATGTCATTTTATCCTAAGAACTCCTTATGTATCCTTCTTGGTTTAATTTTCAATTTTCTATGTCTCCAATTTCTTTTGACATGAGTTATTGCAGAGGGGTGAACTCTTTTTCCTTGTCCAAATTTTTTAACAACTGTCCAAAACGGAGCCCATGTGGTCTGTTTTCCAGCTTTATCCAAATGTCTCTTCTTACTCTTCGTGTTGTGTTTCCTTACCATTTTTCTCTCCCAATTTAATAGAATCTAAAAAATTTCTTCCCTTTTCAGTCAATCTTCTTCCAAATTGTATTTTATCTACTTTTTCAACAAATCCAGCCCTTTCAGCTTGTTGTAACATAACTCTTATCATCTTCCCTGAAGATTTCTTATGCTTTGCAGGTTTAACACCCCTACTCTTCTTAGAACCATATCTATTTCTCAATCTTTCAACACCTACAACACCTTTTATGTATAACTGCCTTAGTATTGATGCAACTCTTTTAACCCAAAAATCAGGGTCTTCAGGAACTCTTTCTTTAGAAACACCAGATCTTACATATAATGACCATTCAGGCACTTCAAATTCTGGAATGTCCTTCAAAGCATTAGCTAATACAACATTATATTCTTTCGGGTCTTTGTTAAATATTTCTCTTGACATTATTTTTTTAGGCACATCTTACGATGTTAGAATGTCCTAAGACATCAACCTGAAAACAATCACCATTCTCCCTTTTTAAACCTGTTGGTCTCGTATAGTTTTAAGCGATAATGTATATTAGACTAGAGCAATCTTTATAAAAGATAGATGGTTCCTTTAACCATGATAAAAAAACTAACAATCTTCTTTCTAGGACTTCTTTTATTAAGTCTTACCTCTGCAATAACATTTGAAGAAGAAGCTGTTACGGATGTCATAGTTCCTCAATATAATCAACCGGCAGAGATTCTTTTAAAAATTTCTGATGTGCCTGATGGAAGATACAATCTATATACTCTTGCCGATGTGAGTATTACTCCTTCCGAACATTTTACTATTTCTGGTGAAGAAAAGGAACTGAATGTAAATATCTTTCCAATGAGCAGTCTGAATACGAGGGGATTTTATACATTTGTTTATTATCTAAGAGATTTCGATGGTATAAACCATGGAGACAAGATGACTATAAAAGTTGTCGACTTAAGAGATTTAGTAGAAATCTCCTCTGATGCAAATTATCCAGGGGATGAAATGAAATTCTTTGTAAAAAATAATGAAAATGCTAGGTTAACAAACCTCACTGTTTTATTTAGTTCAGTATTCTTTGAAACTGAAAAAACATTCGATTTAGAGCCGTTAGAAACAAAAACATTTATAGTTTCAGTTGATAGAGAAAAGATAAAAACGATTCCAGCAGGTTTATACCTTCTAGAAGCAAAATTCAATGTAGACAGGGGAGAAGGAATTGTCAAGGGAAAAATATATTTTGGCGAAAGTAAGGAGATAGACACAGAATCTAAAAAAGAAGGATTTTTGATAAGAACAGAGTCGATAATTAAGACAAATAATGGAAACACTATTGAGACTATCAAAATCGAGATTCGAAGGAATCTTTTGCTTTCTTCATTTACATTTTTTAGTGATAAACCTGAAGGTGTTGAAAGGCATGGTTTAGTTAATAGCTATTATTGGATAAGACAAATTAATCCTAGTGATTCTACTCAAATTTCAGCGAGAACAAATTACATTGTTCCCTTACTCATTCTAATAATCCTCGCTGGAGCTATAGTTGTTTTTAGAAAATTTAATTCTACAAGAATTGAAATAAAAAAGTCTGTTTCACATGTTAAAACTAGGGGCGGAGAGTTCGCATTGAGAGTTAGAGTAAATGTGAAAGCACATAGAAGCTTAGAGAATGTGTATATTACAGAAAAAGTGCCTGCAATTGTAAAAGTTCATGAAAACTTTGGTGCAATGAAACCAACATCAATAAATCTAAATGATCGGAAGTTACAATGGTCTCTTGGAAATCTTCAGGCAGGAGAGGAAAGGGCATTTAGTTATGTTGTCTATTCAAAGGTAGGGGTAGTTGGAAAGTTTTCTTTACCAGAGTCTATGGCTGTATTCGAAGAGGGTGGAGAAATATATCAAACATTTTCAAACAAAGTTTTCTTTTTGTCAGAGCAAGTTAAAAAATTAGATTAATTCTAGCTATTCTTGTATCTTTGTACACTATCCTCGCCCATGTACTTTTTTCCCCATTTATTGAAGAAGACTAATTCATCCAGGGGTTGTTTCTGTTTTTCCCTTTCAGATTTTACCTTACTTTCTATCCCAATGGGAAGTATTGCTTCAATACAAAGAGACTCACTTATCCCTAACTCTCTTTTTATAATAGAGTCTTCAAAAAAACCAACCCAGCATGTTGCAAGACCCTTTTCAGTCAATCCCAACAATACATTATAAATTGCAGCACCTGCTTGTTGGGCTCCAAATCCCTTATCATAATGATCATATAATTTTCTCACTTTTTCTCTGTCTGAAACAACAACTAAGACATAATCAACTTTTCCAACAAACTTTTGCTGACATGCTCCTTCAATAGAGCTTATCTTCTTTTTATCATCAACAAGAATATATTTTACAGTATACTGGTTTCCAGCCATTGGAACAAACCGGGTATATTCAAGGGCCTGTAAAATCTTTCTCCAATCTGGTTTCTTTTCAGAATAATTTTTTACACTCTTCCTTTTTCTTATTGCTGTTCCTAAATCCATGATTATTAAAGAGAATTATAGTTTATAAACATGGTGGAAATGTCTCCTACATTAATTCTTTCTAGAAAAAAGATAAATTCCTGCTATTCCTAATATAGAAATTATCATATTCATAAAACTAAAGAAAGGCACGACAATTACTGTAGAACATGAGACTTCTTTATTTGGAGGGGCAATACATCCAGGATAACCTGTAGGAAATGCTGTTGCTTTATAAATTCGAGTTATTTTCCCCAATGTATCACACTCATTTTTTGTTTCAGCTATTTCGTATTCACATCTTCCCTTCTGTGTTAATCCTCCCTCACAGATAGTATAATCCTCCCAACCAGGTTTACATGAAGAAGTGGAACTATTCCAATAACAAAGACAGCTAGATGAATTCGCACAAAATTCACCCCCCAGCTCATAAGGTTCTAAATCATAATCTGTACATTTAGATTCATAAACTGACTTGTCTTCAATTTTCCATTCATCTCCAACAGATTTAAAGAATAGCTCGGAAGGATTTTCTCCAGATACCATATTTGCCGTTTCACAGCTTTCTTTAGTTTTAAAGTCTTCGCAAGATCTATCTATCTTCGGAGTACATTTTCCACTAACTAAACTACATTCATATCCTGTTGGACAGCAAGTAATGTTGGATATATCTCTGTAAGCAGAGCAATTTCCAACACTCCCGGAAGAGTTAAAAACAACGGACAAGTTTAGGATATTATATGTTGCTCCTACTGGAGTAATATTTGTCCAAACTGCAAAATTATTTGAATTGAAGCATCCCACTCCATCGTTCCAATATTGAGTATTGACTCCTGTCCAACTTGAAACAAATCCTAGACTAGCTAGAAAGAAAAAAACTCCAAGGCATAACACAATTTCATTATTTTTCATTTCATCTCCTCTTTAATATAAGCTCTATTTTTTTAGGATCTTTTCTAATCTCTTTAACAATCGTTGCAGGACCAATTAATGTTACAGCATCTTGCTCACCGACTAATATCTTCACAAGACTATGTCTCAATCTGTCGAATACATTTTTTTCTTTTTCTCCTGAAAGAGTAGATATCTCAACTCCTTGGAATCCTTTTAAATTTCCTATCAATGTCATAGTATTCTCAATAAGTCTTGTCTCTTCTTCTGGTTTCAACTTGCCTTGTAAAATAATTAATTTATTATCTAAAACAAGACCCATAATCTTCTTTATCCTTTCTAAACTATCTACATGAGCAATCTCAGAAAAAGGCATAAAGTGGATGGTTAAATCATCTCCTTTTTTCTTCGCTTTTTTGGATTTCATCTTGTTTTTTTCACCATTTTAAATAATTCTCCATAAAAATTTTCAATTCCTTTCCCGTTTTTTGCAGATATTCCTATTACTGGATATTCTGGAAATGCCCCTATTATCTTTTTAATGTCTGCTTTAGCCAAATCCATTTTATTCGCAACAATCAAAACGGGGATATTTCTAGCAGCTAAATTCCCTATAATTGTTATATTTATTTGAGAATATGGATTTGTAGTGGCATCAATAACTACAACAACAGCATCCATATCATCTAACCATCTTATAGACTCAATAATTCCTTGAGTTGCTTCTCTCGCTCGGGATTGTGCTTCCTTCTTTTTCATTCCAAACTTTAGAAAATCCTCAAAATCTATCCTAGTCGCTATTCCAGGAGTATCTACTACCTTAAATTCAATTTTCTTCCCATCTTTTTCCATCATAACTTTTTCCTTAAATTGTATTCCTCGTGTTTCATGAGGGACCTTGCTTACAGTTCCTATATCCTCACCTATCCAATCCTGACAAATTTTATTTGCAAGACTTGTCTTTCCTGCATTAGGAGGACCATAAAATCCTAGTTTTATCTCTTTCTTTTTTTTGAATAATCCTACAAATTTATTTTTTAGTTTTTTTAGGAAGCTCATTAGTTTTATCTTTATTTAGTTCGGTTTTATTAGTAAATTTATTTAGTATCCTATCCATTTGGATAATTTCATAAGGTCTTGTTCTTTCCCCCTTGGATTTTTTGATAGCATAAGACACTTGTTCTTTAGACCAACCATTCTTTATTAACTTTTCGGTAATTTCTTTCTCAGGAATATTGTTCTCATTAGAGTTCTTTATAGATTCTATTAGGTTCTTTAATTCTTGTTCTGAACCAAACAACTGAAGTTCATATTTCTTCTTGAACTGAACTTGCACAAAAGTGTAAGCAACAGCTGAAATAATTAAAACGACTATCAAGAAGATTATGACTCTTGGCCAAGGTTTACAATCTGAAGAACAATTTTTATAATCTTCTCCAATGTTGCTCTCACATATCTTATTAAAGTTACATGGAGAGATTTTTCCAGTAAGATCAACCTTGCTGATATCAGGGCTAACATAAATTGCAGAAACTGTACCATTCAATGAGATCATCTCAAATTTCTTTTTTTCTCCAGGACTAAGTTTCAGTGTTTTACTCTTTTCTGTACTTTGTAACTCAATTGATGATTTTACATTAATTCCACCTTGGACTATTAAATAGGACTCTCCACCAGCTTCTACTTCAATTTGATAAATTGTGGCTAATTTAGATTCTATTCCATTACTATCAAGCATTGCAATCTCAGAAGTATCTATGGTTCCAACAACATTAGCAATTTGCCAATTAGAAATATATTCTTTATATTTCTCATCACTGAAGTCTTTCTTTACAATTGAGCTAATCACTGTAAGATCTATATCTCTTGGATTTATAATGAAAGAATCCTTAATTTTTGTTTTTACCCAAACCATTTGAGGAATTTCAATTGTCTGAATTCTCTGAGCAAGCTCCATAAATTTAGAATCTGCAGTAGCAGATCTTTTTTCAGCATCAATTTTATCCAGTTCTTCTTTAGCTTTGTCTAATCCAAAAAATCTCTTCAATTCTTCTTTATATACTTGGGAGATTGCTAATGAATCTATCTCACTTTCAAGATTATCTAAATTTGTATTCTTCATTTCTATTGTTCGATTCAAATAGTTTCTAGGATTTATAACATCTATAAAAATTGTTTTTTCACTATGTTCGCTAAGATTATTTAGAACTCTTAATGTTAGATTATATGTAGAAATGTTTCCGTAGGTTTTTATTACTCTATTCTCCTCTGTTTCAATACTCCCTCCATCTCCAAATGTCCATCTGTATGAGATAACTGGTGAACCTGATAGGACTTCTGCAAAGATGAGAGTTGGAATTCCTGCAGGAATAAAAGAGGGATAAATATTCCTTATAACTATAGGAATTGAATCAATATTAATCATCCTATCAAAAAGACTATTTTTTTCTGTGTCTTTCTCTAAGTAGAATTCTACTTTTTCTTTTCCACTAAAACTCAATTTAAATTCCGAACTATCGATTTCTACAAATCCTTCAAAGTTTCCCTTGGAGGGCAAAACAGTCAGTTCATATAGACTTGTTGTAGTCTCACTTCCGGAATTGCTTACATAAGACAAAGAAACACTAGTTATTTCAACCTCTTGTTGAATCCCTTCAAATGCTAATGGAATAAAACATCCTTCTGAACAATTTATTCTATTTGAAGATAAGGATTTGTAGTTATTTAACAGATAACTACTCATTTTATTCAATAGGTTTGTTTTTTCATTATCTCCGATTAAATTTATCTCTAAGTTGTTTGCAGCGAGATAATATGGAATTCTTGCAAAAATAGAATAATCTCCTTCGGAAGTTCCATAGATTCCACCATAATATCCTTTTCCATTTGAGCTTGATTTAAATCCTAATTTTAGACCACTATCTTCGGTAGATTCTGTGCTAAGACATACAAAATATTCCTCCGAAACAATTTCATTTTCCATTTCAACAACACATGATTTATTTCCTTGTGCTATGAATATACAACTTCCTAGCACATCATTTCGAGAATTTCTTAATTCCATTCTTACCTCATCCATGCTTGTTCCGCTGAAGTTAGCTCCAATCATCACTTTTTTTGTTGGGATAAGTGAGAGCTTCTGACAATAAGGGGTTGAGTCAATATTTTTTTTATAGTCTGTCGAAATTAGACTTTGAACACCCGATACAGAATATCTATTAAAATTGTTAGATTCATTTACAAATTTTAATTCTCCATCTCCCCCAAACTTAATTTTCAAAGGTATTTGACTCTGTTCATCAAAGTTCAATTTGGTCACTAATTGGATATCGCTCAATTGGACATTATTCCCATTTAACATTATTCCAAATATCTTTTGGCTACCTGAAGACAAACTAAAGATTTTACTTTCAAAGGCTTGGGAATTGCTTGTA
This sequence comes from Candidatus Woesearchaeota archaeon, assembly GCA_964549155.1. GTDB lineage: Archaea > Nanobdellota > Nanobdellia > Pacearchaeales > GW2011-AR1 > CAKZRD01. Next base: position 37,008 of record CAZJUG010000001.1, on the reverse strand, counting down.
TATCTGTCTTCGCATCCAAATGATTCACAATCTAATTGTTCACCATTGTTAGAAAGAAATTCCCTCAACGGAATTGAGTGTCCTAAATTAGTTTTTAATACATAATCTGGGCTAATATCTGTTACTTTCAAACTAAAATTTCCCGAAAGAATTTCTCCTAGTGTGTAATTCTGTTTGAGGTTTATGTTGGTTGCACTTATTTCTAAGGAGTACACAAGAGAGATATTAATCAACAAGAGTAATATTCCCCATACTAAAATCCCTTTTTTTCTCATATCCAACTAAGAAAAATCCTCTTTATAAAGTTTGTTAAACCAAGGTAAAAAAGCAAGATTTTCTAAAAAATAAGAACCAACAGCTTTATAAATAAACCTTCTTTTCAAAATCTATGGAAATCAAGATTCTAAAGGAAGAGAAAGGACTAGTCGAATTAGAGATTAATAATTTGACAATTGTTGAACTTCTAAGAGTTTACTTAAACAAGGAAGATGTTAAGATGGCTGCTTGGAAAAGAGACCATCCAACAAAGAATCCAATTTTAAGAGTAGAAGCTGATAATGCTAAAAAACTTGTTCTAAAAACAATTGAAAAGGTTCAAAAAGATATAGATGACTTTTTAGAAGAGTATAAGAAAGCTAAATAGTTCTTAAAAAAAGAAAAATCCCTAAAGAATTAAAGGGAAAATAAAAAATTTATTTTATTTTGTATACAACTGTAACTCTTGCACTAACATCTTGACTTCCTGGAACTATGTTTGTAACAGCCATTTTTGCTTCCGCAACATCCATAGCTATTTCTCCTCCTCTCGAGGAATAAACATTCCAAGGACTATAATAAAAGTCTGAAGTCGAAACTGAAACAAGGTCTCCTAATCTTTTTCCAACTCCTTCAGCAATTGCACCAGCTTGTAGTTTTGCATCCTCTCCAGCTTCTTTCAATGCTTGTGCTTTGTATTCACTTTGTAGCTTAGGACTCAATTCAAAATCTATCCAAGAAAGCAAAGCACCGGAATCAACTCCCACATCAATCACACTTGAAATCATTCCGGTTTCACTTGTGTTTAAAACAACTTCTATTTGATGCGAAGCTTTGTAGCCTCTGCTAACAGTCTTATCTTTTTCCCATACAATGTCTTCGTAGATGTTAAATCCACTTGTTTGGATTTCTTCTTTATTCAATCCCAGAGCAATCAAATCCGAATTGAGTTTTTCAATTATCTTACTATTTGCATCTTTGGCTTCTTTCGCAGTTGTTCCATTTGTTTCAACATTAAAATGGATAGTTACCAAATCAGGATTAACATTCAGAGAAGAATAACCTTGTGCACTTATGGTATCCTTTCCAGTAGGCATAAAACCTTGGAGCAAATAAAGTCCGATAAATGCTATTAGGATTACAGTCCCTGCAATTATTGCAGTTATTTTTACAGAATTATTCTGATTCATTTTTTCTTCCTCCTTTCACCGAGTTCTTTTTCTTTATACAGAAAATTAGAAAAATTTTCTGTTCTTCCGAAATCTTCTGAGGGATTTCGAAAGCAAAGTAAAAAGTTCTCTAAACAAAAAGAAACATTCTTGTTGAAATTAAATTCTTTCATTTCAAATGTCTCCTTCCATTTAAAGACGAAAATATGAAAAATAGAGCAATTCCAAGCCAAGCCCCCAATAAGAACCATTGCCATCCTGCAAAACCTGTTGAAGCAAAATCTCTTGCAACTTCTGAACCTTTTTGTGCAATCATTGGCACCGCAGCAAGAGAATCTTCAGCAAAGAAAACTTCTTCATTAATTCTTTGTGCACTAAATCTTTCAATTCCAAAAGCAATTAATCCTGTACCAATTGCAGAAGCAATTAATGCAGTAAAAGATAATGACTTTTTTGGGGAAATAACTATCTTCTTATTCGAAACCCTATAGACTGGCATCTTTTTCCCACGGATACTCCAGAAGTGGTTTGTTTTCTCAATCAATCCTACAGAGATTAATTTTTTTATATTATAATCTATTGTGTTCAGGGGAACTTTCAGTTCTTTAGCAATATCTGTTTCAGTTAGCTCCTTTTCAGAAAGAAGATTGATAATCTTCTTACAGGAGGGGTTTGAAAGTGCTTCAGATAAACCCTTTATCCTCTCATCTTCCATTGAGAACATGATATATTTTTCTTCCATGTTTTTTAGAAGATTCTCTTCTTTATAAATAAAGCGATAGGTCCAAATTGGATTGGAGTTACGATGTTTCAAATATCCTCTTAGGGAAGTCCAGAGTTCTTCTGCCTTTCTTCCCATTCGGAATTGGAATATACATGGCTAATTCCTGCACATACCGGCGGATTTTGAGGAACATAAACTCTTGTTCCAAAATCTATATCAACAACTTCTTGCCAACCCCGAACTTTGAATACTCTGGGCGGTTCTGCTCTTTCCTCTCTTTCCATAGAAAATCATACACACTCTATATTTTAAATGTTTCTGTTAAAAAACACGAACATAAGCTTTATAAATCAACTTTTTCTCTTAACCTTATGTTTTATTTAGTTGATGTCGAAGACTATGTAAGGGTTGAACCAAAACTTTTCGGGTTAGATACAGCCGAGGCTGTAAAACAGCAATTACACGAAACATATTCAAATTTTCAAGATAGGGACTTGGGAGAAGTTATTGATATTTTAGAAGTATTGGAAGTTAAAGACGGAATAATCATCCCAGGAGATGGAGCAGCATATTACAAATCCTGTTTCAAGCTTATCGTTTTCCAACCAGAATTACAAGAATTAGTTTATGGTCAAATTCAGGAAATAACCTCTTTCGGAGCTTTCATTGATATGGGTGTTTCAAGAGGGATGATCCACATTTCGCAAACAATGGATGATTATGTTTCATTTTCAAAAACTGGTTCCCTTCTAGGAAAGGATGGAAAGAGAAGTCTTAATGTGGGAGACAATTGCTTAGCTAGGGTTGTTGCAATCTCTTTTAAGGGAGATGAGCCAAAGATAGGTCTTACAATGAGACAACCAGGATTAGGAAAAATAGAGTGGTTAGATGGAGATAAAGAAAAGGCGAAAAAAGCAGCAAAAAAAGCAGAAAAAGGCGAAGCAAAGGAATTTAAACCTAAAAAGGAGAAGAAGAAATAAATGGCAAAGGAAAGAGCTTGTTTGAATTGTAAGAGAATCTTTGAAGGAGCAAAGTGTCCAGTATGTAATGAAGGAGTATTTTCAGAAACATTTAAGGGAGAAGTTGAAATTTTCAATCCTGAAGAATCTCTAATTGCGAAAAATTTAAGAATCAATAAAAAAGGGAAGTATGCTATAAAAACAAAATGATATTCGAAATAAAAAAACAAGAAAAGAATAAAATTCTCGATAGAGAAGAGTTTAATATAGAAGTTACTGCGAGCAACAATCCTAAAAAAGAAGAGATTATTACTTTTTTGAAAAAGGACCCGGAGTTATGTGTCATCAAGGAGATTCAAGGAAATTTCGGTAGAGACATGTTTGAAGTTGAGGTTTTTGTTTATGATAGTATTGAAGCAAAAGAAAAAACAGAGTACATTCCTAGAAAAATTAGAGCTAAACTTGCAGAGGAAAAGAAAAAACAAGAAGAAGCGAGAGCAAAGGCTGAAGAAGAAGCTAAGAAAAAGGCAGCTGCTGAAGCTGCTGCGAAAGCAGAAACTAAAACTGAAGAGGTAAAATCAGAATAATATGGCAATCAAAAGTAAAATTAAGGGTAAAAAGAAACATAAGAATATGCCTACATCAAAGAAGTCTAAATTTTACAAGATTGATGGAGACAAGATTATCAGAGAAAGATATTGTCCTAGATGTGGTCCTGGAATTTTTCTAATGAAGGCAAAGGATAGATTGTATTGTGGAAAATGCCATTACACCGAGTTTGGGATGCCTTCAACAAAATAGTTCTGTAAATCCATGAAGACACTACGAACGAGCAGAATTCTTGAAAAAGGAATAATACTACAAACTCCACTACAACAATCCTTAAAAGGAATTTTTAGTTTAATTTAATATGGCAGACAAACCTCTTTATGTATTACCTGAAGATTCGGAAAGATATATGGGCAAAGATGCACAAAGGAATAATATTCTTGCTGCAAAGATTATTGCAGAGACTATAAAAACAACTCTTGGTCCGAAGGGAATGGATAAGATGCTTGTGGACAGAGCTGGGAACATTATAGTTACAAATGATGGAGCAACAATTTTGACGGAGATGGATATAAAACATCCTGTTGCGAGGATGCTTGTAGATGTTGCAAAAACTCAGGATAGCGAAGTAGGGGATGGAACAACAACTTCTGTAATGCTTGCTGGTAAACTTCTAGAAAATGCGGAAAAATTATTAGACCAGAAAATTCATCCAACGATTATCACTAGGGGCTATAAAATTGCTTCAGAAAAAGCACTTGAATTATTGGAAGAACTTGCTTCGGAGGTTTCAACGGAAGAGGAACTTCTTAAAATAGCCCAGACAGCTATGACTGGCAAGGGTGCAGAATTTGTTAAGGAGCAATTGGATGGTTTAGTTGTCGAAGCAATCAAATCTGTTCTAAATAATGGGAAAGTAGATTTAGAGGACATAAAAATTGAGAAGCAGAAAGGAGAATCTATAAAAGAAAGTGAGCTTATTAAAGGAATTGTATTGGACAAGGAAAGAACTTCTATTGAGATGCCCGAGAGAATCGAAAATGCAAAAATTGCACTATTGGATTGTGCACTCGAGATAAAAAACTTAGACCGAGAAACAAGGATTTCTATAAGTTCCCCAGAGCAACTACAAAGTTTCATGGCTCAAGAAGAAGAATTCATAACGAAGATGATAAATAAAATAATGGAAAGCGGTGCAAATGTTGTGATTTGCCAAAAAGGGATAGATGACATTGCTCAATTTTATTTGGCTAAAAAAGGAATATATGCAATAAGGAGAGTTGCTAAAACAGACATGCAGAAAATTTCAAGAGCTACAGGCGGTAAGATTATTTCAAGCTTGAAAGATTTATCTTCCACAGAGTTAGGGTTTGCAGAATTAGTAGAGGAAAAAAAGCGAGGGGATGATGGATTTACTTACATTACTGGTTGTAATAATCCAAAATCTGTAACAATACTTCTTAGGGGCGGAACAGAGCATGTTGCTGACGAGATAGAAAGAGCGGTAAGAGATGCACTTGGGGATGTTTCTTCTGTTGTAAGGGATCAAAGAATTGTTGCGGGGGGGGGAGCGATTGAAATAGAAATTTCAAAAAGGCTTAGAATTTTCGCTCAAACATTAAAGGGAAGAGAACAAATTGCTGTTGGAGAATTTGCTTCCGCACTAGAATTTATACCAACAACTCTCGCAGAGAATGCAGGTTTAGACCCTTTAGACATACTAACTGAATTGAGAGTGAATCATGAATCAGGGAATAAGAATTTTGGACTAAATCTTTTTTCTGGAAGGATTGAAGATACCATGATTAAAGGAATAATTGAACCCTTAAAAGTAAAAAAGCAAGCAATAAGTTCTGCTTCAGATGTTGCAATAATGATTCTAAGAATTGATGATGTGATTGCATCAAGAAGAGAACAATCAAAGAGTTCTGGAATAGCAGATTACGATTAACTGCAGTCTATCTTTCTTGTAGAAACCTGATCACATGGAACTGTCTGGTTCTTTTCATCTTTGATAAATGATTGCACTTCAACAAAACAAATTCGAGTATGTTTATCTAAAATTGTAGAATTAAATTTTAATTGGTTAGAATCTCCAGGAGATAGAGTGTCTTCTGAGACAGGATCTCTGCTATCGTAAATTTTATATGTTCCTGTCGTTGCTCCAGGTCGATTATTAATTCTAACTACATAACCATCAATATTAAATCTTCCCTTATTTTGAAGTGTCAGATTCAATGAAAGACTCCCACCGCCCTGAGCTTGATAATACGAAGAATCTATAATTATCAGGGAAACTCCATCAGGACATTTAACTACATCTTCAATATCCACATAGAATCTTAGCCATCCATAAACTAGTCCAGCTATACTAAGACCAATCGAAATCAAAAGTACATAAGAAACAATGAGACTAATTCCCTTCTTATCCAGCCGCAACATGTATCTCTTCTCCTATTTCTTTTTTAATTACAAAATAGAAATTTTTCTCTTTGTCTTCCAATGGAATCTCATATTCTATTTCATTGACTGTAAAAGTCATTTTTCCTTCAGTGATTCCAGCTATAGGGACTATACAAATAAGTCCTTCATTTTCTAATTTTGTAAGCTGAAATGTAATTTCAATTCTAGCATCGCCTAAGCCGATAGGTGCAACAACATCTTGTTTTATCCCTGGACATTCATTTTCCTCCCCCTGTAAAATATAGAATACAGTTTCATTTCCCAGATTCAATATTTTCAATTCATTTGAATCTCCATAAAAGAATATCATATCAGGGCTACTCCTCCCCAAAAGATTCCCAGACATTTGTCCTATAAAATCTTCTAATTTATCTTCCCCCTTGTAAAGTCCATAATCAATAACAACACCAGTTTCTCCTTGTACTTCTTTCTTTAATGACTCAATACTTCCAGAATCCTGTAGGAAAATTTGGTTTTTATAAAGGAATATTCCGGCTAATAATGCAACTAATATAATTGCAGCTAATATAAAAAATTGCCCCCTTTTTTGTCTCATAATGTTTTTAGTTTCGCCTCGTTTAAATATTTATGCAAACCCGAGGGATAGCTTCATTCCATCCAAAGGAGGTCTATAATCTTTCTCAACTCTGCAACCCTTCAAGCATCTAAACCATAATTTAGGGTTGCTCCGATCAAGGTCTCACCCGGTTCACCATAGCAAGATCGAGAAGGACAGAATCTCAGCGTCCGATTAGAGACATTTTGGGTTTCCTGTCACACACCCTCTTGCGACCCGCCATAAAGCCCGTTTGCGGAATGCGTGGGGCTAGCACGCTGTCTGGTCTGCATTTATAGAATGTTTTAGAGATTTATAAAGGTTAGTTTTTGTATGTACGAAACTTGTCGTTCTTAGCTAAAATTTAAATACATTCAAATCCTGAAAAGCCCATGGCAAAGAAGATACTGGAAACTGAAAGACTTATACTCCGAGGAGTAGGGGATAAAAGATCAGACTTAACAGACTTGGTGGAAGGATGCAATAATCTGGAAGTTATTCAGTGGCTTTTAGTTTTACCTTATCCTTACAAGAGAAAAGATGCTCAAATTTGGGTTGAACACTGCCAGAAAAATTATGGTAAAAGAAAGACCGATAGTTATGAATTTGCTATTGAACTAAGAGGAGAAGGAAAACTAATTGGAGGTATAGGGATTTCAAAGGTCCAATCAGAGCAAGGAACAGCTTCATTAGGTTATTGGTTGAATTCAAAATATCACCAAAAAGGATACGGATCTGAAGCATTGAGAGCAGTTTTAGATTTTGCTTTTGAGGAATTAAAATTAAGGAGAATTGAAGCAGGAGTCTTTGTAGGTAATCCTTCTTCTGGAAGACTTTTAGAAAAATTTGGGGCGAAGAGAGAAGGTCTAAAAAGAAAAGCGAGGGTTTGTAAGGCAGATGGTAGGATTAAGGATGAGATCCTTTATGGTTTGTTGAAGGAAGAATATAGGCACAACTAAATTAAATCTTCCCATAAATTTCTTCAGCAATTTCTTCTGAACTCTTCCCTTTTGTGTAAACAACCAAATCTGCCCATTCCTCAAATATCCTCGGAAATCTTGATAAACTCTTCAAGGTCTTCCAGAATCTATAAATCTTATTAGAATCTTTGAAATGTTCTCTTTTTATTTCTCTTTTATATAAAAAAATAGCAGAAAACACTAGACTTTTTGAAGGTAAAAGTCCTATTACTATGGAATTCTTTTTTGCAGCTTTTCGGACTTCAAATGAAGCTTCTGGAACTCTTTTATAGGTAAAACTTCCCCCAGAAAGATCAAAAACAAAATTCTTTTGTTTTTTGTAAACATCTGTAATTAGTGTATAACCTTTATTTTCAATTATCTTTCTTATTTCTCCAGATTTTGTAGCACCATCCAAACCTCCAAGAGATTTCATTGCCTTATTTCCAATTTCATCCGAAGAAATATATTTCTTTTTTAATTTCTTAGCAACAAGTTTAGAAATTGTGCTTTTTCCTACTGAGCGAGGGCCCGTTATTGTGATATTCATTTCAACTCTTTTCTCAAGACAAGTTTATCCTCTTTACCATCAAATCCCTTAGGTATAAAATCAAACTTCTTAAACCCTACAGAAAAATAAAACTTCCTTGTTCTTTCATAAGGCTCATAATCTTCAGTTTCTGCAAGAGTATCTACTTCTATAAATTTAACCTCTTTTCCTTTGCAAATTTCTTCAAGTTCGAGAATTAATTTTTTCCCGATACCTTTTCTTTGTTCTTCTTTTTTAACACCCATCCAGTTTATTATACATTTCTCTCCTTCAATCTTATAAATCAAAAAACCAATCAAATTGCCCATTATCTCTTCTGAAATGCATTGGTTTTCAATTAAGTCTTTTCCAATCTGGACTAAAGCCTCTTTGGTAAACCACTCTGGAAGGTCTCTTGCAAATTCTATTATTTCCTTAGTTTTCATTTCAATCCCTTCAAAATTTTTAATTTCAACTCGTAATAATCTTTTAATGCCATTGGGAAGGGCCTATAGTTCTCAAGAATCTCCATTACTTCTGTTATTGGTATCAATCTTTTATCTAACTCCCATCCTTCTTCTTCAAAATCCCCTATGGGCTCAACTAATTTCTTAACTTTCCCAATGAAAAAATGCATATCGTCTCCTTGATATTTTTGAAATCTTTTTGCCTGCTTCTCATTTTTTGCCCAATCCTCTGGCCAAATTGTTTTTATGCTTGCAACCTCTTTTAAATTTCCTTCTAAAATAACCCCTGCCTCTTCAAATGCTTCTCTTTTCAGAGCCGCCACTATCTCCTCCCCATCTTCTACACCTCCTCCTGGAAAGTCAATATAGCCATAGGGAGTTTCCTTACAGACTATTTTGCCATTAAGGATTAAGTAGCCTTCGCAATTTTTTCTAAAAGGAAGTTTAGTTCTGTCTGCCATAGCTTAATTTATTGAGAATGGGAGCTTTTTATGTTTTTCTAAACTCTCTCAAGCCATCAAAACGGGTTTATCTAAATAAGCAATTTCCTCTTCACTAAACTTCAAATCCTTTCTAATCTCTGGATTTTTGAATATAATCTTCAATAACAAAAAATCTTTCATTGCTTCTTTAACAGAAGTGTGACACTGCTGTGCATACTTTTGACAAATGGATTTCTTTTTCACATTTCTTTGGTTTTGTAACCAAATTTTTAGTATTCTCGAAGGCTTTCGATAATTTGTCCACCCAGTTCGATTGTACTTTTTAACCGCAGCAATTGCTGGACCAATCAAGAAATTCTCATAAATCAAAAATCTCCAATGCTGTTGCTTATGTATTCTCCCTCTGAAAACATCTGCCTTAGAAAGTGCATCAAATGCTTTCGCAAGTTCTTCTCCTTGGTATTCCATCGGAATATTTTCTTCAATCCAAAGAAATATTTCATCAATAGGCATGTTTACTTCATCATACACTCTTAGAAGTTTATCATCTATCTGGGAAGTCTTAAAGACAAGTTGTAACGAATTGAAAATTGACTGCTCTTTATTCCTTTCTCCAACTTCTTTCAACAAGGAAAGATTATCCATCTTAGAAAGAATCTGTAAATCGTTTATCGCAGCTCTGATGTCTCCTCTTGCTTTTATTGAAATTGAAGTTAGAACATCTTTTGCCACAACACAATTTTCCCTTTCACAAATGTTCAACATTATCTGTAAAATAACCTTATAATCAACATTCTTCAGAGCCAATAATTCTGCTTTCTGTCTCAATAAAGAAAACTTCTTATTCCAAACATCATTTGCAGTGATTATTATTGGAAATGAAGATTTTTCCATTAAACCCAAAAGTTCAGACAAACCGCCTCTTTCAGAACTAGAAATTCCATCAACTTCATCAACTAAGATTATCTTACTTTTCTTGAACAGAGAAACTTGTCTTGAAGCTGGACCGATAATTTCTGACATTTTTTCTTTATTTCTAAAATCAGAAGCATTCAATTCTAAAATCTCAGAATCATTTTCTGCCGCAATAGCATATGCAAGAGAAGTTTTACCAATTCCTGGCGGACCATGAAGGACTAAAGCTCTTTTCTTAGGAAACTGCCTTAAAAAAATCTTAGCCTTATCTATCGCAAGCTCTTGTCCTTTAATATCTGCAAAACAATATGCCCTATACTTCTCACACCAAGGAATATTATTATTGTTTAACATTGGATTCTATATAGATTTATACTACCAACCTATAATCCCTCCTCATTTCCTCTAAAAATGTATTAACCCCGCTAAGGTATTTTTCAGATAATGGAATATTTTTATCTAGATATCTCCTCAATTTTCTTTTCTCCCCCCAAGCAATGAACTCACAGACCAAGACTTCTACGGTTTGTAATCCCCTATTAACAGATTTGTCTGCCCTAATGAAATCTCCCAATCCTAAAATTAATTCTTCTGCTTTCTCTTCAACACTTTTTTCTTTCATCTTCTTACCCCCAAAAGGTTTCTAAATGGTAACCCATGGATCGCATTAGGAATAACTGGGAGCAGTCTAATGGGGTAAGTAGTTCCTCTCTTTCCCAGAATTCTCATCGCTTCCTCAGATTCTTCACAATACCCATGATATACATTAAATATATACTGAGGTTCTCCTCTGTTTAATTCGCGAAGAAGAACCCTATATTGGGGATAAACTGTTGTTCCTAACTTCCTGGTAACCTTCCGGGGTTTATGAATAGATTCTGACAATACCTCTTGGAGATGTTCTAACTCTCTATCTCCCAAATGCCCAAACAAATATTTATCTTTCATTTTATTTTTGTTAAATCTCCATTTAATACGACTGGATTAAATCCTTTTAATTCATCTGTAAAGCTACAAGTTGGTAAAGGATTATAAAAGAATATTTTTTTATTTAATTTCCAAGCCATGTAAACTTCTAAAAATGTTGCTCCGTCAAGATAGTTTTTGATTCCGTGCTTCTCAAAGTTCAATACCAAAACAGCATCTTGAGGTTTTATATTCTCTTCATTTTTTTTCATCATGTTTCCCTTCCAAACTATATGCTCTTGCGAGCTCATTTTTTTGAATCGTTCTTCTGCAAAAGGTTCATCAAAAGAGTTTGGCATTTTCAAGAGATGCCCTTTTGTTTCTAGAAAATATCTAATAGGGGGAATTTTCTCATAAAAATGTTTACTACAAAGAACCATTATTTTCATTTTACACTAAAACTAAGCTTTCCCTCCTTTTCCTGCTAAAATGAAACTAGCAAGTAAGGCCTCTAATTGAATGAACTCATCACTTCCCTCAACCAATCTAAATTCTGCTTCTCCTGTTTTCTCAGTAAGTCTTACCTTCAACTCTGCTTCAATAGGTAAATTCCATATTTCTTTCTGAATTGCCTTTATTATATCTTGCCCAGAAACAGATTCCTTTAACATTATGTCTAAAAGTTTGTGTCTCGCATTCTCAAAATCTCCTGTCAATGCATAATCTAAAACAATCTTAATATCCGAAGGTTTTGCTTGTGAAATTATCGTATTAATTAAATCTGGAGTTATATTTGGGGAAATTGAAGCAGTTGCCTGTAATGTATTTATTATTCTTCTACAATCTCCTCCAGAAGATTCGTATAAAACATCAAATGCTTCATTAGTGATAGTCAATCCCTCATCATGACAGATGATATCAATCCTTCTCTTAATATCTTTCTTTTCTAAAAGTTGAAACCTGAACACAACACAACGGGATTGAATAGGATCAAGAATTTTAGATGAATAGTTACAAGAAAGAACAAACCTACAGGTTGCAGTATAATTCTCCATGGTTCTTCTTAATGCCTGTTGAGCTTCCCTTGTTAAAGCATCTGCTTCATCTAAAAATATAACTTTAAACGGAACATCTCCAATCGCCTTAGTCCTTGCAAAATCCTTTACTTTCTGCCTGACTACATCAATTCCCCTTTCATCGGATGCATTCAATTCAAGATAATTTTCCCTCCAAGCCTCTCCAAATAGTTCCTTAACAACAATCAAGGCAAGAGTAGATTTACCAGTTCCAGCAGGTCCAGCGAATAGTAAATGGGGAAGATTCATAGAATTGGTCAGAGATTTTACTCTCTTTATTACCTCTTCTTGTCCTACAACCTCCTCAAATTTTCTTGGTCTATACTTTTCTGTCCATACTTCGTGAGTCATAGTGATAATGTGTTGTTTCGGTTTAAAAGGATTTGTATGATTAAGTTTTATATAGAACACTTTGATAAATAGAAATACAGATTAATCTCTCTTCAAATTTCTCTGAACTTTCTTTCTTTAGAAAAGAAAGATCTCTCCCAAACAAAGAAACTAAAAATGTTGAAGGGTGGAACCTTCAAGAATCCAGACCGAAAACTCAAAACTAACCTCGTTTGAGTTTTCTCTTTCTCTTCTCTTTCTTCAATCTCTTACGCTGCCACTTCCAACGCATTTGATTTTTCTTCTTCCAACGTCTTGAGCTTCTTTTCATAAAATCAATGAGAAAAATCGGTTTATAAAGCTTACTTATATGGAATTTTACTTAAATATTCTTTTTTGGGAGAATTGATAATGATTGTTCTCTTTCCCTTATCTCTCTTAAAACTTCGTCTAAATATCCTCTTTTCAGTTCATTATTCCATGGAACTCCGAATTCATCACAACATTCCCTCAATTCTCTTCCTCTTAACCATCCATCTTCTAATGGGATTAATAATTCTTCCCTGATAATTAGGGCATCTTTAGACCGAGATACTCTTTCTTTTTGGGGAAGTTTAGAATAAAGTTCTTCAAGATATGCGAGGTTATGGTCTATTTCAAATTCTAATCTTTCCCCCTCCAATCTATCTGCTCTTTCTGAAACTCTTTCCTGATATCTCCCAAGGATATGAAATCTCCCCATGTTCTCAAGCTGTTCTTGATCACCAAATCGTTCTAAAAAAAGTCCCCTTTCAAATCTCCCCCGAACTAAATAAGTTCCTTCAAATATTACTTTTTCTGCTTTAAAATATTCAAGGAGACCATCGGATCCTGAAGAAAATTCTTGTAATTTTCTATAAGAGTCCCATAATACATCAGCAAGATCCCTTTCCTTAGAAGTTCTTGGAAAATCTTTTTCTTCCCCAACCATTACATTCAAAGATTTGTAATATATATAAAGATTAATGGTCTGGATTATATATTTATTTTACATAAAACACAAGTCTTTTAAAATCATTAAATTAAATATTTTCATCAGCCCCATAGTCTAGTGGTCAAGGATGTCAGGTTCTGGGCCTGGAGACCCCGGTTCGAATCCGGGTGGGGCTATAACATATAGAAAGAAGAGAGATATCCTTTATCTTCCTAAATGCTTTGTAAATTAAAATTCAATAGAACTAATTACCAACTCTATAAAATTACAAAAAAAGAAAAATACCTCAAAAAATAAAGAGGTAAAAATAAATTATCAGGACCAAACTCCTTTTTCAGCATCCCAAGTAACCTTGTTATCAAACTTTAAACCATTACTATCTTTTTTACAAACTTTCCCATTGATAAGTTCTTCAAAGGAACCTGCAGTTCGATTCAATTCAACACAATACCCTCCCAAAACCTTTGTTACAGAATCCGCAGTACAGTTAGGAGCACCTTCAATAGTACTTCCAGTTCTCGCATTTAGATAATCACAAGTCATATACTGCTTGGATTTCGCATATGGAACATACTTTATACTAGTACACCATGCACCCGAATTTATGGATAATTCTGCCTTACAAGATTGCAATGCAGATTGCACAACCGGATCTGTTGCATCTAGGATATCGCTTCCCCTACTAAAAAATCCATAAGAGAACCAAATAACTAGGCCCGCAACAACTAGAGCAAGAATTATGAAAATTATAACATTACTTTCTTCCGCACCTTTTTTTCTTAAATTCATTTTTACCTCCTTTCAAATAACATTTAACATAATTTATTTGTCGAAAATAGTAGAATAATCTAGTTTATAAATGTTTCGCGATTTTATCGAGTATGAAACCAATCGAAAGATCACAAGATGGAACAATCAAACTGAACTTTAAAGGCTATTCAACAGTCATAATACCTTCGATAAACGACAAATTTTGTGTTTGTGTCTCCTGTCAAATTGGTTGTGCAGTTGGTTGTTTCTTCTGTTTGAGTGGAAAGACAAAGTTTCAGAGAAACCTTACAAAACAGGAAATTCTTGATCAAGTTGAAAAAGCAAAGGAAACAATAGGAAAAGAACCAACCAGTATTGTCTTTATGGGTTGTGGAGAACCTTCTCTAAATCTGAAGAATGTTCTTGAATCTGCAGAAGAGATTCACATAACACATAATATTCCTTATAAAAAAATAACAATTTCAACAATAGGGTTAGATAATTTAGACTCCTTATCGAAGATAAAATTCAATCTGGCAATATCCCTACATTCTGCCTTCAATGAAAAGAGAAAAGAGATTTCTCCCATTGTTTGTTCTGTTGAAAAAATTCTCGAAACAGCAAAAACCTATGTTTCACAACATCAAAAGAATTATATCATGATAGAGTACAGCCTAATCCAAAGATTCAATGATTCTCTAAATGACTTTGACAAACTTCTTTCTTTTGACTGGCCTAAAAGAACTATTTTCAATTTAATAGAATTTAATGAAACCAATGGGTTAAAAAAGACAGAAATGGAAAAAATTCAAGAGTTTAAATTAAAAATCATGGAAAAAGGCTATAAATGTTTCATAAGGAATTCAAGGGGAAAGGATATAAATGCAAGTTGCGGTCTGTTAGAGGTTAATCAAAATGGATAAAATTTCTATGTCCTTGGAAGAATGTACTGAAAAAGCTAGAGAAGGAATTTCAACAGCAGGGTATTGTATTCTTGCCTATGATATAATTGGTTCTAGCAGACTAGCGGGAATAAGGGGGAGAACATTTTGG
This sequence comes from Candidatus Woesearchaeota archaeon, assembly GCA_964549155.1. Lineage (GTDB taxonomy): Archaea > Nanobdellota > Nanobdellia > Pacearchaeales > GW2011-AR1 > CAKZRD01. The sequence goes on along the minus strand of CAZJUG010000001.1, from coordinate 21,932 downwards.
GATCGTTGGAAGCACATGAATCTTGATATCACAAATAAATTTAAACATTACCTATATATTTGTCCAGATTTTAAGGAAGATGCACATCTTTTCAGAGGATTAACAGATAAGTTTGAAATCATTGGGGGAGACCAAGCGAGTGCTTGTGTAATATCCGCACAAGGTGTGAAAGAAATAATCCAGTATCAAATGTATACATATCCAGAGATTCCATTAAGATTTGTCGTCGGGACTAGATATGATGATCCTGTTTTAAAGAGAATTTGATTTTAGTTTTGCAATAATTTCATCCTCTTTTTTCCTATTTGTACCAATGCTTCTCCCAAACCTCACTAAAATGTAATTTATGATTCTCCAATATCTTCGTGGAAACAACTTTTCCAAATCTTTTTCTATTTTATATTTGTCCTTGTTTTTTGTCCAACCGAGTTTATAAGAAATTCTAGCCACATGTGTGTCCACCCCAATTGCGGCTTTTTTATGAAATTCTGCTAAAAAAACATTCGCAGTTTTTCTTCCAACTCCTTGCAACCCCATTAATTCTTCAACAGATTCTGGAATTCCTCTTTTAGAAATCAAATTTGCTGTGGCCTTTATGTTTCTTGCCTTTGTCTTATGATAATTTATAGGGCGAATTATCTTTTTTATCTCATTTAAAGAAGCATTTCCCAGTTTTTCAGGAGAACTATATTTACTAAACAAAATCTCACAAATCCGAATAGTGGTTTCATCTTTTGTTTGTGCAGAGAGAATTGTAGAAATTAAAACTTGCCAGTCTTCAGACCATTCAGCAGCAAGTCGCATTTCTTTTGGAGCTAATTTACCTATTTCTTTAAGTTGTTTTATTGCTGTTTCAGAATCCATACAGATTAGGAGTTTTTACAATACTTAAATTTTGTCTTTTTCCTTAAAAGAATTAATTTCCTTAGTTAATATAGTATTTCTTGCCTTAAGAGAACTTATCTTATCCTCTAAGTTTTGAATATCTCCTATGAATCTTCCCTCACTTTCCTTCAAAAGATCTTTTAATTCTTCAGCAATATCATTTTTCCACTCGTCTATGCTTTTCCTCAAACCAACAAATTCATTTTTAAACATGATAAACTCTTTTCTCAAATATTCGGTTTGCTCTTTAAATTTTTCAAAATCTTTAGTCAACTTCTTAGAATTTTTATTCTGCAATTCCTTCAATTCTTCTTTTTGTTTCTTCAAAATACTAGAAAACTTTTCTTCAATCTTTTTAGATGAATCTTTCTTTAGCTCTCCTATAATATCCTTCTCAGAAATTTCTTTTTTTAGAGAATCAATCCGTTTATTAATCTCAGAAAGAGTTTTTTCAAATGAATCTCTGTTTTCTAAATTTGTTTTTTTAAACTCTTGTCTAATTTCATTTAAACTTTTATCAAAATCCGATATCTCCAATTTTTTCTCTGAAAACATCTTAATTTTTTCTATAATTTTATCCATAGAAGAAATCACTCGTTCATTGTCTTTTTTTATTGCTCCAAAAGAATTTCTTAATTTATCTTC
>CAZJUG010000001.1:0-20302 GCA_964549155.1 Candidatus Woesearchaeota archaeon | reverse complement strand
GGTTCAAGGCAAGTCTTACATTTCTCATCATCGTCTTCTTCTTCATCGAGTACTATTTGAAAATTAATTGTTTCACAATCTTCATTAAAATTATCTATTAGTCCACAGACAAGAAGAGAATAGTTCCCAGTAGTCAATCCTGTAAGAGTTGTGATAAAATTTGACGAAGGCATATTACTTATGATTGGAGAGCCATCATTTAGACTATAAAACCAGATATTAGCACTTATATTTGAAGTAGCATTCAATAAAATCGAGGAGGTGTGATAAGTCTCTCCATCCACTGGAGAATGAACATCTATTCCAATTCCAGAACCATTTCCCATACCTATAACAAAGGTTACATTCCTATAAACAACTTCTCCTAATGAATTATTTGCCCAAGCATGTAATGTGTTTATTCCATTGTTGAAATTTACATAATGGGGAGAGACATAACTAGTGTTTGTTCCATTCCAATTGTACCATACAGATTCTCCATTGCTTGACAGATTTACTGAGATTGTATTATTGAGGTATGTTATATTTCTAGGAGATAATATTTCTAAGAATAAGTTTGTTCCGCTACAGCTAGCATCTTCAACTATCTGAGATTCGTTTTCTGTAATATTCGTAAATGTACCACAATTATTTGAGTCATATTGAACCCTGAATCTTGATTGTAATCTTTGATTTGTACCCACACAATTTTCATTACTCCAATCACTCCAAGGAGTATATCTAATATCTTGAGTACATGAATAACAACTAGAATCTGCAATTATTCGATATTCATAATATGTTCTATTAGTAAAACATCCAAATCTATTCGCATCATATTCAACTAGAAATCTTGATTGATTTGCATGTGTAGAGTTTAAACAACTTACTCTTGCCCAATTGCTCCAAGTTGTATTGACAATATTTGAACTTAATGTTCTATACTGATTAAAGGTTATACCTTGAGCACAGCCATAAATATCATATTGTGTTAAAGACCTTCTTTGTCGCATATCATATCCTGAACAGCCAATGTTTACCCAAGATGTCCAACTGGTATTTTGCCATGTTGGCCCGACCAATCTATACTCATAAAATGTTCTATTCTGTATAGTCCCACAATTATTTGAATCATACTGAACTCTTGATCTAGATTGTTGCATTTGAGAATTACTTATACAAGCATTATTGCTCCAAGTTGTCCAAGAACTATTCACCAAATTAGGAACACATACAACAGGGCAATCTGCAACAACAGGCAGACCAGTATCACAATAAACTAAACCAGCACTAACATCTGTTTGAGAAATACAATCTTTTAATCTTCCTTGGTACGGATTGATAGAACCTCCAATACCTCCTATCCAAAACTTATTATTAACAGAACTAACATAAAATTTATCTCTAACCACACAAGCCTTATCTCCACTTCCCAAATCATTTATAAGTTCATAATTTCCAGGATTACTAATTGTTGGCCAAACACTAGAAATTCCAGTAATCAATTGCTCATCATCTCCAGCCGAGCTATATTCATACCAAATTTTTAAGAATAAATAATAATTTCCAGCTTGAGGGATAGTCACAACTCTTCCAACAGCCGAATTTCCCCAAAGAGAACAATCTACATTTCCCCTCTCTGTAACTTCTCCACAAATAAGTCCATAACCTCGGTCCCCATTATTCATATTAAACCAATCAACACCTAAAATAGAATTTGTACATGCAGGATAATTCCCACCACAGACAACATAATTTTCATTTGTTCGTAAATTTTGCCAACCTGAATCGTAAGCAGAAACAGAAGACAGTATTAAAGCTACTAAAGCAAGACTAAACAAAATTCCCCTGAGTTTTACCTTTGCTGTTTTATTCATTCTTGTCCTATCACCGACTTATTTCCAGGGTATGAATATGTAGTAATTCTATAGAAGTTACACTATTTAAACCTTCTGGTTTGTTGTTACTAGAAAATAATCCTTTTAAAAGAGGATTTTGAAACTTTAAAAAGCTATAAAAAGTCTGGTTTTATATTAACCTTATGAAAAAAGAAACAAAAATCTCGGATAGAGCACCAAAGAAAGAGAAGGCGGAAAATCATCCATTAAAAATAGGGCTAGAAGTTCATGGTTATCTCGATACAAAAGAAAAGTTATTCTGTATGTGCAAAACAGATTTCTTGAATGAAAAACCAAATACTTTGATTTGCCCTATCTGTACTGGTCAACCTGGAAGTAAACCTATGTTGCCGAATAACTCTGCGATTAAAAAAATGATTCAAATTGCTTTAATTCTAAATTGCAGAGTAAATCATAAGAAGAATATGGTTTGGCAAAGAAAACATTATAACTGGGCTGATTTGCCTAAGGGATATCAAAATACAATTTCTGGAGCAAATTGTATTCCCTGTGCTGAAAATGGGGAATTTGAAGGAATTCGTATAACCGAATGTCATCTTGAAGAAGACCCTGCACAATGGAATCCTGCAGAAGGGGGAATAAATTACAATCGAAGTGGCTTGCCTTTAATTGAGATTGTTACCGAACCAGATTTCAAAAGTTCAGAACAGGTTGTCCAATGGTTGAGAATACTAGTTCATTCCCTATCTTATATAAAAGCACTAAGAAAAAATGCGGGAATAAAGGTAGATGTGAATGTTTCAACTTATGGGGAAAGAGTAGAAATGAAGAACATAAATTCTATTGAGAAAATTAAGAGAGCTATCGATTATGAAATCCTGAGACAACTTGAAGAGCATGAAAAAGGAAATGTCCAAAAGAGAGAAACTTTGGCATTTGATGATGCCCTCGGAAAAACTATAAAGATGAGGTCTAAGGAAGGGCAGGCAGATTATAGGTTTATCCCAGACCCAGATTTACCTGTTTTAAAAATAAAAGAAGACGAAATTAAAGAAATTGAGAAAAATATTCCTGAAATGCCTTCTAAAAAACTAGAAAAACTCATTAAGAAATACAAGGTTGGAAAATCTGATGCAGACATTTTGATAAAGAATCTGGAACTTGTAGATTTTGCAGAAGAACTAGCACAAAAAGTAAACTTGGCTAAATACATTTCCTGGGTTACAATTGAATTACTAAGAATTCTAAATTACAATAAGAAGACTTTAGACGAAGTTGAAATTCTCCCAGAACATTTAGCAGAACTTTTAGAGTTGGTTGATAAGCAAGAACTGACAGTTCTAAAGGCAAAACAGATTATGAATGAGTTCGTTCCAAAGAGTTTCTCTGTTAATGAGAAAATGAAAGGACAACTAGGAAAGCTTTCTGATGAAGAAACTAAGAAATTAGTTGAACAGGTCATTTCTCAAAATGCAAAAGTCTGGGAAGAGTTCAAAGCAGGAAATAAAGCTAGTTTGAATTTCTTAATTGGGCAGGTTATGAATTTGAGTGGAAGAAGAGCTGATTTCGCTAAGGTAAGGGAGATGATTGAGGGGTGTGGGGATGAATAAAAAAATTGTTGAATTCATTGCTAGAAAAAAAATTGTTGAACCTGTAGAGATAAAATTTAGAACTTCAGAAGGAAAGTTGGTTACTTTTATAGCTAGAAGGGAAACGACAAAACCAATTAAAATAAAATTCAAAACGAATAAATAAGATGAAACTATATTTAGACACTAATGTTCTTAGGGATTGCTTGAAGAGAAGGAATCTTGAGACTCTCAGATTACTTGAGATTATTAGGGGAAAAAATTTAGAGTGTGTTACATCCATATTTTCTCTTATGGAATTAATGGATACGGAAAAAGATGATTTTTTCTTCAATGACAATCTTAAGAAAGGTTTAGAAATTTCTAAAATATTGAGAAATCGATCAACGAGAAATATCAAACTTGAAGATTTGAATAGTACTTGGGATGGGATAAATAGTCTCTTTGTAGCATATCCCTTTGTTCAATTTATAAACCTTGTAGATATAGGGTGGAACATGTCTCTAGAAATTTGTCGAATCTGTAATTTAGATGCTGATGATTCAATACATCTAGCTTCCGCAATTGGTTCTGGGTGCGATGTTTTTGTCACTTCAGATACATTTTTAATAAAAGAGGGATTGGAATTAATCAAAGGTCACAATGCTAGCTCTGAATCTGGGAAGAATATATCTCTTCAGATTATTTCTCCAAAGAAAGCATTAGAAATCGTAATCCAGGATAGCGAACATATATCACAACCTCTGAAGGGTGTTATTGAGGGGGAGATTACGAATCCTGATTAGTCTCATTAGGACTGGCTGATTAATCCCAACCTTCAAAATCCTTATAAACAACCTTTCCCTATAAAAACTATGGAAGATTACCCTAGAAAATATCAACCTGGAGACATGGGATTCTTATTTGATGGTCATGAGAATTCTAGTTTAGTAGAGATTATTTCTTTTCATGACTGGGGATATAGAATAATAAGAACACCCATGACATTTAATACAAACTCGGGTAGGTATGAAATTCAATGTACCGCAGGAATGATATCTAATGTTACAAATGGAATGATAGAAAACCTAAGATGGGATAATATTGATATGAACTCTTTAGCGAAATGGCAAGAATATATAGATAAACAAAGATAGTTTTTATTAGAAAAAATAATTCAATAAATCATTAAATGGGGGAAGCTCTTCTAACATCTCTTCTGTAGGAACATCTTCCAAACCGCTACTTTTCGAAACTCTTTCAGGAGTAACTACCTTTGCAGCTCTCACCCTATATTCCCATCCGCTTCCAATAAGGACTTGACTATGATAGTCAATCATCAATGCTCTCATATCTCTTTTATCTGGAGAACTATAAACACCCCTCACATTTGTTTCAGATTTAACCTCTTGCCCATTTTGAGCATTCTCTATAAGACTTTCCCATCTAAAACCATAATAGCTCATTTGAAATTATTCTGCCCCATAAAGAGCCTTGTAGCTCTCAGGCCTAACTTTAGCTTTTGAACTATATCTAACCAAATCTGCATCAGTGATTGTTTCTGCATCTCTTAACTCAGGAATAGTTGCTTCTATCTCCACTTCTAATCCTCCACGATTAACAACACCCGAAACTTTTGTAGATTCACTTCGAGGATAGTTGTCTGCAAGTAGGTGTCTAGCCCATCCCTCTAATGGAAATAAAAATTTTCTAATCAGCAATCCTGCATCTGGATAAGCATATTCTCCTTGGGTAACCTCAAGATCCCTAGATTCCGAAACTATCCTTTGTTTAGAGATAATATCTCTTTCTTCACTTAAGACCCATATTGGTGTATCCATCATGTATCCTCCGACAAAACAACATCCTGCAATCATTGCTGTACCGATAGCGGACCCAATTGCACTACCTCCCCCATCTCTGTAATCTCCATCTCTGATACTATCTTGTACAAAATAAATTGGAGGACTAATAACTGCAAGTGCAGGCTTCCAAAGTTTTCCCACGGCCTTAATTGTACTAGCCATTCTATCCTTCATCATCCGGTATGCCATACCCATAAATAAAAAAAGTCATTTAAAAAGAATTGTATATTCAAGGATATACTTAAAAAAATACTTCAAATAGAACAAATGACTTCCTAAACAACTTTTTGAATTATTTCAACTATTCCTTTTTTCACTTCATTGTTAGAATTTCTTCTCAATCTATCACCATTATATTCACAACTCGGACAATATTTTTTACTTGGGGCTCTATCAGAAAACCTAGATCTTTCATAATCTAAGCACATAATTGTATTATCTGTATAGGGTATCTCCATAAATTCTACATTTAGCCTAGCCGGACAAACAGGAGTTTTCAATTGCCCTAATCTCAATTTCAAAATTTCATACAATCTTCTAATATCTGACATTGCAATTTTTCAAAAATTTTTTTCTTTTTAACTTTTATTGTTTTAAAAAAATATTTATGAAAAGATTTAAATATCCAAATTTACTAAAACAATTATGAAAAGGTCAACAAAAAGAGAAATAAAGAAGAACTTGTTTACAAAAGGAAAAGATTCTTGCAATCCTACCAAATCCAATTGTAATGCTTGTGGTAATGGACTTTATTTTCTTGGATTTGTCGGAGCGGCAATTTATTATATCTCAACAGCAACAGGATTTTGGATGGGAGCATTGGGAATTCTAAAAGCATTTGTCTGGCCAGCATTTCTTGTTTTTGAATTATTGAAATTCTTATTAGCATAATGAAATTTTCGCTAAAAACCGATAGACTAATTCTTAGAGATTTAGAAGAAAAAGATGCTTCAGAATTTGTAAAACAAGGAAACGATAAGGAAATAAATTATTTCAATTGGTATATACCCTATCCACTAACTTTGGCTAAAGCCAAAAAAATAATTCAAAAGAGAAGTGTAGAACAAAAAGGACATAGGTGGCTCTATGAGTTGGGAATTTTTCTGAAAGAAGACCAAAAGTTCATTGGAATCATTAGTCTTTATGATGTGAGCAAACCAGACAATAAGGGAAAGGTAGGTTATTGGATTGGAAAAGAATTCAGAAGACAATGTTATGCCTCGGAAGCACTAAATGAAATTATTAAATTCGCATTTCAAGAATTAAAATTGAACAAACTATCTGCTAAAACAATGGCGGACAATATCAACTCCTCAAATCTTCTAAAAAAAATGAGTTTCAAGAAAGTTGGATTAAAAAAATGGGATAAGATTTTAGATGGAAAGAAACATGATGTTCTCGAATGGGAACTATTGAACTCTTCAGTTCAACTCTGTTAAAACTTCTCTCCAATTGTCCCAAGTCAATCTTCTTTTCCCAACAACATTTTTGTTCCAAGGATGGGTGTAGAGAACATGTTCCCATGAAGGAGTTCTAGACCCTGTAATTCTAGGTTTATCATCTATAAGGATATCTCCTAGAACTTTGGTCTTATCTGTTTCTATCATTAACCTATCTACCCAAAAATTTCCAAGATGGTCTCGGACCCACATCTCTTTTTCGGGTTTACAATATTTACTTTCACAAGGACATGTGCAAATCGCAACATCCCTAACTTTTCTTCTTATCTCTTCCATTGCCTCAAATGCTCCTGGAATCGGTTTCAGATTATAGAATAATCCTTCTGTTCCCCAAACTTTCTTAACCATTTCATTTTGTTCAACAGGATATAAATTTTCTATATAAAACTCAGTAATTTTTTCATAGGGAATAAAAGGAACTCCTGGAAAGAGTTTTTGCCACATCCTATTAAACCCATCGATAGAGTCTGCGAACACTCCATCCATATCAAACAAAATTGTTAAGTCTTTCATATTCAAAATGAAATTAGAAGGTTTAAAATGATTTATATGATTAAAAGACACATTTATTTTTAAATGACTTCTTCCTAAGATTCATAGATAAAATGCCAACTTATGATTACATTTGCAGAGACTGCGGATATAAAGCAGAGTACATCAATGTTCCTAGCGACAGACACCCTTCTTGTTTTTCTTGTAATGGAGATAATATGCGAAGGCTTCCTCCGAAAGTTAGGATTGCAGAAGATTTGGTTGTTCGAAGGGCTGAGAGTGAAGACTTATTCAGACCTACAAGGGCAATAGAAGTATCGATTCGGGAGATTAAATTGTCTGATGGATTGAGATTACCTATGATTAAAATAGAACCTAGGATAATAGACAACGGAAGACCTTCCCTAAACTAGTTTTCAATACATTTAAAATATAGTTAATTTTATCATTTTAAGGACCCATAGTTTAACGGATAGAATATCAGGTTTCGGCCCTGAAGATCGAGGTTCAATTCCTCGTGGGTTCATATATAGATTGAAAGAATTGAAATCTATAGGTTTTCTCGAGAAATATAAAATTTAGGTTCATTTCTCCGCAGGTTCGATTCAGGGAGAACCGAGGAATCAGAAAAAGAGCAACTTTTTCTGAGCTAGTGGGTTCATACAACATATCTCGCTCAAAAGAGATATGTTATGATTCTAGGAATATAAAACATACTTGACCAAGATTACGAAGTAATCCTCTATTAGTTCTTTGGTTGGGAGAGAGCTTTCTTTCTAAGAAAGCAAGTTCGTTCGGTCCTCGTGGGTTCATACAACATATCTCACTCAAAAGAGATATGTTATGATTCTAGGAATATAAAATTTAGGTTCATTTCACTTCAATTCGACACCAAGGAGGTGCGAGTACCTCTACGAGGTTTAGGGAGAATTGAAGTCCCTGAAAAAGTTGCTCTTTTTCTGAGCTCGTGGGTTCATCTCCTATAAAAATCCCCTCTCTACCTCATAAAACCTTTTATACTCTCCAAGTTTTCTAATCAAAAAGATGGGAGAAAATAATATCATTATCAATGAATCCTTCTTAGAAGAGGGTGTGGAGTTCAATAAAATAGAGAAGACAGAGTTTTCTTCACCAGAACTCTTTGAATTAAAAAAACAAGCTGAGACTTTAGTCAGAGATGATGAGATAAAAGAACTTCGTTCATACGATCTAATAGAAAAGAACCTTGCCTATAAACTTCCTTATCAAAAAGAAGGGGCACTTCGTCTTCTTAAGGACCTAAATGCTACTGCACTCTTAGCAGACGAAGTGGGTTTGGGAAAAACAATAACTGCAGGTCTCGTTCTTAAGGAAGGGGTTCATAGAGGTTTCATAAAAAAGGCATTAATTTTAACCCCTCCATCATTAGTAGAGCAATGGGTAGAAGAATTGAGAGATAAGTTTGAACTAGAATTCAAGATTTTGGAGGATGTAAAAGATTGGGACAAAAATCATAACTTTGTAATCGCTTCTATGGACAGGGTAAAATCCTATGATAGGGCAAATAAGAGGTTTAAACATTTCAAAGCACAAGAAGTTTCTTGGGATTTAGTTTTGGTAGATGAGGCACATAAACTCAAAGAAAAGAACACTGTTCGTTGGCAATTCGTGGACAGATTACAAAAGAAAAGATTTCTCCTCCTAACCGCAACTCCTTTTCAGAATGATTTATTTGAACTCTACAATCTTTTACATTTACTAAAAAGAGGGCATCTTGGAACAATGAAAGAATTTAGGGAAAAATTTCTTTATAGGGGAAATAAAAGATACCCTCTAAATGCGGAAAAATTAAAAGAGAAACTTAGCGAATTGATGGTTAGGAGAAGGAGAGATGAAACTGGAATTCAATACAAAAAAAGAATCCCTAAAATAGTAAAGATAAAATTGACAAGACAAGAAAAAACCATTTATGATAATATAACAGAACTAATCAAAAAAAGATATTTCATGGCAGATGGAAATCAAATAAATGGTTTATTAGCAATCTATGCAATTCTCCCAAAAATAACTTCTTCCTCTAAGTCCTCCATAGAAACACTAGAAAGAATTGCACAGGACTTGAAATATCATGACGAAACAAGGACTTTGGCAAGAGGAATTTTACAAGATTATAAATCATTAGAAAAAGATTCTAAAATAGAAAAACTGTTAGAAGTTATCAAGGAAATTAGGGCTCGTTCTGATGATGAAAAAATCCTAATTTATACTCGTCATCCAACAACTCTTAGGTACATTGTAGAAAAACTTTCCCCACAAAATTTAAAGATAATTGAATTTATGGGTGGATTAGATAGGGAAGAAAAATCACTAAGAATAAATGCATTCAAACAGGGCAAGGCAGATATAATGATTTCAACAGATACCGGTGCAGAAGGTCTGAACTTTCAGTTCTGTAGGAATTTAATAAACTATGACTTGCCTTGGAATCCTATGTCTGTTGAGCAGAGAATAGGAAGATTGGACAGAATTGGACAAAAGAGGGATATGTACATCTACTCCTTTGCAACAGAAGATACGATGGAAGAATATGTAGTTGATTTAATAATCAATAAAATGTGTTGTGTAGGATTAGTAATTGGGGAATTGCCAATAATTTTATTCAATTTAGGTGTAGACGGAGAAGGCCAACATGGGAAAAATAAGATAGAAGAAGAACTAATCACTGCCTTCCTAAATTCCAAGGGGAATTTGAAAGAGTTCAGAGAAAAAATAAAAGAAATTTCTTATGTTATTGAAAAAGGGATAGAAGAGTATTCCGATAACAAAAAAGCAACAAGTAAGTTACTCGACTAGCCCAATAATCCTTAAAAACCTAATTCTTTAAATCAAAATATGGAAAAATTAAATGAGTTGGTAATGTCTTTTTTTAAGAGGATGAATGCAAATATCCTACAAAAATCAGAATTTTTTATCATGGATAATGTTGACCCCTCTTTTGAAAAGGTCTATGGGAAAAAGTCGCCCTATACAATATCTTTTTTAGAGAAAGACAGAAATAACTCTGAAGTAGATTGTGTCCTCCCAGGAACAAAGTTGTTCAAGACAATAATTAATTCATTGAATACAAATACTTCTACAACAATCCTAAAGATAAATCTAGCAGTTAATCCTCTTGATGAAATAAAAAAAAGAATTTCTCTAAAGAATTGCAGATTGAAAGATTTGAAGGAGGATTACGAAAACAATTTTTTCTCTAGGTTTACCTTTAAAACAAACCTCAGATATCTAAATAAAAATGAGGAATTAATAAGAGAAATCTTCGTTCATGAAGGAAAGATTGTAAGGGGGAACTTAGAAGATTATAATATTTCTGAAGGGGAATTAAAAGAGATAGATGCAAAATACATGGAGAAAGATTATGCTCTGGCTAAGAATAATCTGAGAGAGGTAATACAGCCAGAGATACAGGAGTTAACAAAGGAGATTTCAGAGAACTTAGACAAAGAGATTAACAGGATAAACTCCCATTATGATAATTTCAAGAGGGAATTTCAAGAGTCATTAGAAAGAAATGAGAAAAGACTGAAGGAACTTGAGTCAGAACCAGAAAGCCCTGAAAGACAGGAGAAAATTCAAAGACTCCAAAAGTCAAATCAAGATTCTCTAAAACAGGAAATAAAAAAATTAGAGCAAGAACAACAATTTACTATTCAGGACACAAAACAAAAACATGCACTTGCGATGGATACAAAATTAATAAACACCACTGTTCTTTATTATCCACAATACAAACTGAATCTTATCCTGGAAGATGGGCCAACAAAAAAGAATTTTCAAATTATTTATGATCCTTTGACCAACCAAATGGGGAATATAGAATGTTCAAATTGTAAAAAGGAAATGACTGAACTTGCATTATGCAAATCAAGTCATGTTTGTTGTCCTTCATGTCTGTTTAGATGTGTTAGTTGTGGAGGTCAATTTTGCGAAAAATGTCTAAACAACAAATGTAACTCATGCGGGGGACCAATTTGTGATGCTTGTACAATCATCTGTAAGGGATGTAAACAAACCTATTGTAAACAGCACATAAGGGAAGATAGTTTTTCTGGCGAAGGATATTGCATAGACTGTCTAGGATTTTGTTCAGAATGTAAAAAGTCTGCATTGAAAAAGAACTTAATTGAGGTCTCTCCCGGAAAAAATATTTGTTTTAAGTGTCAGGCAAGAGAGAAAAAAGAGAAAGTTCTAAAAGAAATATTTAAATAGCCCTACAAACTAAAATTTTTATGGACATACGGAGCAGAAACACTGGCTTGAAAGAGCACGGTTATATTCCTTGTAAGTAGATTGAAAATCAGAGCTTCATGTATAGAACACCTTCTTAACGATTTTTTAGAAAACACTTCTAGAAAGATTTCAGACAGAGATTTACAGGAAATAGACAATATTAGACAAGACTATTCTATTTTAGAAAGAAGCTATCTTGGTAAGGAGATGGAACCCTTTGCAATGGCTTTCATAGATCCTCCGAGTTCTCAACCCGACTACTTTCGTCTTTCTTAATTCTAATAACATTATCCACAAAACCTTCTATTTTTTGCTCATGGCTAACTAAAATCATCTGCTTAGAATGTAGCTGTTCAAATATGTCTCTTATCTTGTCTAATTGTCTTTCTGAAAATCCATCTGTGGGTTCATCAAGGAGGATTAAATCTTTTGTTTTTATCTCAGAAAATACAGAGTTAATCATTTGGTTTAATGCAAGTCTATAAGCCAGTGCTACTGCAGTTCTTTCCCCGCCAGATAAAAATCCATATTCTATCTGATAGTCTTGGTTGTAGATTACGGGAGTAAAGTCTTCATCAAGTTCTACATTTAGCGAATCTGTAACAAGCATTGAGAACCATTCTGAAAATAACTTTGAAAAATCATGTCTTATCTTTGCTAGGACATTTCTTTCTGTAAAAGAAATCAAACTCAGAAATTTATTTTCAATCCAATCAAGAAGTTCTCGTAGATAATTTGCATCAGCCCTTATTTTTTCCTTTTTTGTAATTTCTTTTTCATCAAATTCTATTCTTTCCAACAATAAATCAATTTCCTTTCTATTCTCCGCAAAAGATATGTCTGTCCTTCTTAATATTTTATTTAGTTCATCTAATTTTCCATTTTCAGATTCAAAGACCTCACTCACATCAGAAAAAGAGGCCATTTTCTTTCTAAGCTCTTCTGTTTTGTTGATAAGTTCATTTTTTTCAATTAAAATTCTTTCTAAAACGAAAACCTCACTTTTTAATTTTATATCAATAGATTTCAAATTTTCATTTTTTATTTTATCTCTCTCTAGCTTCAATTTATCTGATTCATACCCTTCTATCATTACTCTTTCTTTATCAATGTCTTTCAAAATTTGTTCTTTTTCTGCATAGAGGGGTTCTATTTCCCTATCAATTTCTTCTATATCATAACCTGCCGTTTTAGATATTTTCTCCTTATGCTCTTCACTTACTCTTTGAAAACAAGTAGGACAATTTTCCATAGAATTGACTTTCTCTTTTCTTTTCAAAGCATTTTCTCTTTCAGACATAAGAACCGAAATCCTAGAATTAACAATAACAAATCTCTCCCTCATTTCTTCCCTTATCTTTTTATGTTTGTTCAATAAAGTGCTTACAGATTCAAGTTCTTCTTGTTTGAATTCTATCTTATTTGTCAACTGCTCTTTAAGAGAGTTTATTTCTCTTTCTACTCTTGCCGAAAGTAGTTTTTTCCCTTCAAGTTCAGTTTCTTTTCTTGAGATTTCTCTTTCTATCTTCTGCTTTTCTTCAATATCCTTTTTCAGTTTATTAATTTCTATTTCAAGAGCTCCGATTTGAGATTGAATTTTTGATATCTCAATGGATAAGTCATTATTTTCCTTAGTTCTCTTTATCTTTCTCTCTCTTTCTAGAACTAACCTTTCCTTTAATGTAGGGATATCTGAACAAAGACCTTCTTTTATCTTTATATTTTCCTTTAGTTTTTGAACTAAGAATGTTGCATTTTCTTTTATTCTCTTGTATCTATCTATTCCAAAGATATGTCTAAGTAAGTCCAGCCTCACATCAGATTTCTCTTGTATTATCTCTTTCATACCTTCTTGAGGTGTGTAAACCGTAAACCTATACAAAAGATCCGACTTCTTCGTAAATTCTTTTGGATAACCTAAAAGAGATATAACTCTTGCTCTCATTTCTGAGGTTGATAGCTCTTCTATCTTTCCATCAATTGTAATCTTATTTGTCTCTTGAGTTATCGCACCATTTTTTGATTTTTTTATAGTTCTTTCGATTAGTATATCTCGGCCATCAATCTCCATACCCAGGTTAACTTCTGCATTTTCTTCACCATTCTTTAATATTGAAGAACCCTTTTGTCCTGGTTGCAAACCAAATAATCCAAATTGGAGACCTAAAAGAATTGATGTTTTTCCTGCTCCAACATCACCACTTAACAGAACAGAACCTTCTGGGAATGAGATATTCAATTCTTTATAACTCCTCACATTAACCAATCTTAAACTTTTTATTCTCATATTATTTCTCCAAGTTTCAATGCACTTTTTAATTCTAAAATCAATCTTTCTTCAAACAAATTGTTCTTTTCATCTTCATTTTTTTCAATAGACAATGTTTTTAATAGTTCTGGGAGAAATTTATTAAAATCGTGGGGATTTTTCATAGAGTAATCTTGAAATATTTGTTCTTCTATATTCTCTATTTCTTTCACATCTATTTCAATTTCTTCATCTTGATTTGTTATTGAGGAAATATTCCTAAGAAAACAGTATGCTCCTTTTTTAGTAACAAATTCTTCAATTTCATTAAATCTAATATCTCCACTTTTGCCTTTTTTCAAAATTCCTTTCAATTTAAGCAGAAATATTTTATCCTTGAGATTTAGTTTATCTATTTCTCCTATAATCTTATCTGTTGCACTTAATCCGTCTTCGATTTCAATTTCTAAATATGCTTTATTAATCAATCCAAGTTTAACATTTTTTGATTTTATTATCCCCCTATCTAGCTCTACAATCTCCAAGCTTCCGCAACCCAAGTCCACCAATTCTTGAAAGTTATTTGGGAATATCGGACCTGGATAAACATAAACTGACTTCCCTTCTTCCTTTTTGAATACTTGATGAATGTGGCCCATTGCATAATAATCTGCAACAGGTAATTCTGATTTATCTACAGAATCCATTGGAATAGTTCCGACTACATCTTTAATAGTGGTATGTAACATGAATATAACAAATGGATTGACAGAGTCAAAATAAACCTTCTTCAAGTCATCTATTTCCATCCCAGACTTTTTACCCGAATATCCAAAAATAGCAATCTCCTTAAAAAAAGTGGGCTTCAACTTAAACTTTCCTTCATTGTCAACTTCCATTTTTTGCACATTTTCACAAAATCCTGCCTTTTCTAAAACTTCTAAAAATGTCTTTCCAGAAGCGGAAAAATCATGGCTCCCTGCAATTATAAAAATAGGAATCCCAGCCTCTTTCACTTTCTTAAACTCAACAAAGGTTTCTTTCAATATTTCAATTGGAGGATAAGCAGAATCAAACAAATCTCCAGCTATAAGTATAAAATCTACTTTTTCAGAAATAGCGGTCTCTATGGCTTTTCTAAATGAGTTCAAATTCAATTTTTGAAGTTCTTCTTGTCTCCAACCGCCCAAATGACAGTCTGCAAAATGTGCAAATTTTATCATATTCTAAAAAAATGATGAAGAGTTTATAAGGATTATTGGGATGGAATTTTCTCAAATCAGGGATTTTTAACCTTTCCCATCAAATCTCGCTACTAGTTACATTTCCATACTTCTAAATCAAAACTAGAATACACTTTCTCACAATCGTCTGTTAATTCTTGGAGGAATTGTCTTTGTTCTGGGAAGAGTTTTGATACAGAGAATTTGTCTGCTGTTAGGAAGTAAGTTCCTGAATGTCTTTCTGTTAGTATGGGGGAGCCAGAATATCTATCCACTAGTTGTTGTTTAGAATTATTAATTGAAGATTGATCTGGGCTCAGGCCATTGAAATTGAAGGGGACTATAAAGTCTGGCTTTTTTATGTAGAACTCGACATCAGAAGGGAAATAGGAAATTAAAACATTCGAATGCATTTTTTGTTTTAATTCTTCTGGAAGATTTTTATAATCTGTGATTGGAGCAGAAGGATCATTAAGTTGATAATCTACTGGGGAGAGAATTGTTGTGTAAGTTTGTGGGAAGAATATGTTGGAGGGAATCAAGATTATTAATAATAATGGAATCAACATTTGTTTTCCGTATTTATCGTAAAGAAATCCAAACAAGATTGCTACAAATAACAGAAGAGGAAAGACAAACAGGTAGGAGTATCTCAAAGCATAGGTTTTAAGTGAAAATGTTCCAACCAAAGCAATGATTGCTGGAATTAGCATTAAGAAAGATAGTCTTTTCTTTTTTGTGAAACCAAAGATTATTCCTGGAATTGCCAAAAATAACAAAAAGAGAGAATTCTTGAAATTCATCAAATATCTCGAAGCGTAATTTGTTGTGGATTCCACAGATTGAGAGGTTAAGCCTGGGACTCTGAGAGCTCTTCTTACTAAAGGAATTACGGGGAAGATAGCAGACCAAGATTGCTTTCTATTGTAGATTATAATGTGGAGAATCAAGAAAGGAGCTAGAACTAATGCTTGAAGATGTGTGTCTAGAGCTATAAAGAAGCATAATATTGAAGGGATTAGGAAAAGCTTCTTGTCTTTAGATCTGTATAAGAAATATAAGGAAGCAAAGAAAGCCAATTGTAAAAGTTGGTAATATCTGGATTGTCTGGAAAAGAATACTTCTAAGTAGAATACAGAGAAGAGTAGGGCGGAGATTAAACCTGTTGAGGTTGAATACCCTTTTCCTATTTTGTAGGCTAGAAAGATTGTTAGTAAACCGAAGATTACTGAAACAATTCTTGCGAAGAATTCTGTTTCACCGAAAAGCATGAAGAAAGCCATTGAAGTGTGGAGAAAGTAAGCTCCGTGAGACATTCCTGAATCTGAAACTGGAAATCCTATTTTTAGAACTTGTTTTGCCGCATTTGTCGATATTGATTCATCAATCCAGAAAGGAGAACTTCCTAAAGAATAAACTCTTAGGAACAAACCAAAAACTAGAATTGCTATTAAAGCAATTATTTCCCAGTTAATTTTTTTAGGTTTTTTCATCCCAAGATCTCTCTTGTTTTATTTAAAAATTCTATTGTTTTTTCAAGTAAGTCTTCTGCTTCTTGTTTATTAAATTCTTCGCTGATTCCATAAGAAGCAATTTCTCTTTTGGACTTAGCATAAGCAAAATAGCTTATTTCTTCCTTCTCTAAATTTGATTTAGAAACCAATTCAATGTCTTGTTTTGTTAATTTATTATCGGGGAAATAATAGAATTTTATTAAAGTACAAAGTGTTGCAAGATGGTTTTTTGATGAAAATCCTTTTTTAGTTATTAGAGCTAAGGCAGAATGATAAATTGTATAATAGCTTCCTACAATTATCCAATCATAAAACTTCTTATTGTTTTTCAAAAAATTTGTGAATTTAAGATTGTCTTCGGCTTTCTTTAAGTGTGATTTTGACAAGAACTCTGTTTCTTTTTCAGAATTTATTTGTTGTTTGTGCAAATAAAATTCAAAACTATTTTCAACTTCTTTCTTAGACATAAACCAAATTTTCCAATCAAATTTCTTGTTTTTCATAAAAATACTCCTTCCCAACTAATGGAAAACCTGTTTTTAAAATGTGTGTTAAAGACTCGTTAGTTGAACTCAATTCCTGTAGTGAAATAAAAACAGGATTTATTTTTGTTCCGTACTTTTCTTGAACTTCTTGGATTCTCTTTTTGTCTTTATTAGAATCGACAAGAATTAAGTCAATATCACTCTCTTTTTTGTAATTGCCTTTTGCATGTGAACCAAAAAGAATTGCTACCTTGGGATTTGTTGTTTTAATTGAATCCAGAACACTTCTTTTTATAGGGAATGGTAATTTTTCAAACTTCTCTTTATTTATCAGATCAAGCATGGATAAAGTTATTTGATTTTGATAGTTCAAAGAGTAGTAGGTATTTGATTTATTGGCTTTTCTGTTTAAAATAGTGTTTTTGAATAAAAGGCCCAAATTTTTCAAGAGATTGTTCTTGCTCTTTATGCCTGTTTTTTCATAAATCGCATTGAAATATAGTTCCTTCTCTTCAAGAACTTCAACGATTTTTAGAGTATTCTTGTTTATGTAGTCCATTTTTAATACTAATTAGTATCTATTTGATACTATTTAAATCTTTTGTTTATTGTATCAAAGTAGTAATATTTAAAAGGTTCAACTTTTTAACTATCCTATGGATAAAGTTGATTATTCTGTTGTAGTTCCGATTTATAATGAGGAAGGGAACTTGAGGAAACTCGATAGAGAAATAAAAAATGTCATGTCTGACTTGGGAACATTTGAGGTTATTTATGTTGATGATTACTCAACTGATGGTTCTATTAAAGAACTTACAAGTTTGAAAGGTGTTAAAATAATCAAGTTGAATCGGAACTATGGTCAGGCAACTGCACTAGATGCCGGATTTAAGGCAGCGGAAGGTAAAATAATTATTTCCTTGGATGGAGATGGACAGAATGATCCGGCCGACATTCCAAAATTACTTGACAAGATGAAAAAAGAAGGATTGGATGTTGTTGCTGGGTGGAGAAAGACAAGAGCAGACAAGAAAGGAATCAAGATTTTAACTAGAATCGGAAGGCTGATGAGAAAAGTTTTGATAAAAGACCAAGTTCACGATACCGGTTGTACATTGAGAGTTTACACTGCAGAGGCTGCGAAAAGTTTGGATTTACAGGGGGAGATGCACAGATATATTCTTGCCTTGTTGAAATGGAAGGGTTTCAAGATTGGAGAAGTTGTTGTGAACGATAGGAAAAGAGAGCATGGAGTTTCTAAGTACAATTATTCCAAAGCAGAAAGAGGCTTCTTAGATTTGGTTTATATCTCTTTTATATCTAAATATTCCCAAAGGCCGTTGCATATCTTTGGAAGAATGAGTTGGATTAGTATATTAATTGGTTTATGTTCTGGACTTTATGCTATTTACACAAGAATATTTGAGGGGCTTTCATTGAATAGGAACGGGTGGTTCTTTTTAGCAATATTCTTCTTATTGGCTGGAA
Source organism: Candidatus Woesearchaeota archaeon (assembly GCA_964549155.1). GTDB lineage: Archaea > Nanobdellota > Nanobdellia > Pacearchaeales > GW2011-AR1 > CAKZRD01. The sequence goes on along the minus strand of CAZJUG010000001.1, from coordinate 1,852 downwards.
TAATGTTCTTTAGTTTTGGTATCTTGATGGATTTGCTTATCAAGATTTATTTGAATAGCTCTCCAACTGAAAGAAGATATCATGTTAGAGAAGTTAGGGCGAGATGATTTTTTTGGAATTGGGAGCAAAGATTTAAAACTTGTTTAGTTTATCCTTCTTTATGAAAGAGATGAATCATTTTTCGGGTAGAACTATGCATATTGATACGAGCAGAAGGTTCTATCAAATCGGAGATAGTGCTATCGCATTTAAAGTAATACCAACTCAGGAACATAAGGGGATGATTTTATCAAATAATTTAAAGAAAGAATTGAAGCGAGATTTGCATTGTGAGGAAGATTATGAAAGAATGTATGCTATCTGCATCTACTACCTAATTAAAGATAATTTGGATCTGTTTGAGAATCTTGTTATTTGTAATGATGAAAAATATGTTTCCGTTAAAAGTTATCTTGATCTTCTTTTTAGAGATAATTCAGATTATTTAAAAAAGAATATAACTTGTTTGAACGAGCTAAGGAGAATTAGTGGGGATCTCAAATTGAAGTCTTATGCAGATAACATAGCAAATATTTATCGAAAGAAAGGTTTAAAATCGGAATTTAGAAAACAAAGAGGAGTTAGGCTAGAGATTGTTGAGATAAATTATCGAAAGGTAAAAGATAAATGGGAAGAGATAGATAAAGAAATATGAAGGCAGGTGGTGGATTTTCCCAACCAATTACACGCATACGCGTTGGATACCTTAAATACATAAGGCTTTTCCGGGGTCCAGTCTGCCTATTTAGAGAAGGTATACCTGGTTTTTAAGACTTTCGGTGGGACATATGTCCGTTGATTGCACAAATTAGAGGAGTTAATTAAATTAATAAGAAAATGATAGCAGTAACCAGGGTTCAAAGAACCGTAGCACTTCTTGTCCCATCAAGAGATGAAACGCCAAGCCGATATTACTGCCTAAAATACTTAGTAAAATGACATATAAAAGCTTTTCGGTGAGCACTATGTTCTGCTTAGGTTGGGCATTTGTTTGACTATGTACTACATAGGATAAGTTTAAAATATAGCTAAGTGTTTGTTTTTTATGAGTAATAAAACTAGGAAAAGAATTTTGATGTTGAATTACGAATTTCCGCCGTTGGGTGGCGGGGCTTCTCCAGTTTCTTATGAATTAGCCAAGGGCTATGTAAAACTTGGACATTCTGTGGATGTTGTAACAATGGGCTTTAAAGGACTTCCAAAATTTGAAATAAAAGACGGAATAAATATTTACAGAGTTCCTTGTTTGAGGTCGAAGAAAGAGATTTGCCATCCTTGGGAGCAGTTGAGTTACATAATTTCTGCGAAGAGGTTTCTTAGAGAGCATATGAAGAAAGAGGAGTATGACGTTTGTCATTGTCATTTTATTATTCCAACAGGGATTGTCGCTCTTTGGTTGAAGAAGAAGTATGGTTTGAAGTATATTGTAACAAGTCATGGAAGTGATGTTTTAGGTTATAATAATAAAAGAAGTTTTAAATACATTTATCCTTTGGTTAAAATACAATGGAAACAAGTTGTAAAGGAAGCAGAATTTGTTGTTTCGCCATCTAATTTCTTGCAAGATAAGATAAAAAGTTTAACTAAACAAGGAAATTTCAAGGTTATTCCTAACGGAATAGATAAAAACAAATTTAAACCTATGAAGAAAGAGAAGAGAATCTTGGTTGTTGCTAGATTATTTGAAAATAAAGGAGTTCAAGATATTTTAGATGCATTAAAACCATTAGCAAAAGAATTAGAAAGTAAAGGCTGGAAAATAGATATTGTGGGAGAAGGACCTTACAGAAATTTTTTAGAAAATAAATCTATT